>JBDTWM010000063.1:0-16268 GCA_040006675.1 Dermatophilaceae bacterium
CGCTATCGGCGGTGGGCGCTCTTGGAGGTCGGCTAATCAAAGGATACGCAGCATCCGGGTGTTGCCGAGAGTGTTCGGCTTGACCCGCTCCAGGTCGAGGAACTCGGCCACGCCTTCGTCGTAACTACGCAGCAGCTGGGCATACACGGCCGGTTCTACCGCCTGGCCGTCGATCGCCGCGAAACCGTGCTCGGCGAAAAAAGTGGTTTCGAACGTCAGGCAGAACACCCGCGCCACTCCCAGTGCCCGCGCGTCGTCCAGAAGTCGCTCCACGAGCGCCCCGCCCACCCCGCGCCCGACGGCCGCGGCGGCCACCGCCAGGGTGCGGATCTCCGCCAGGTCCTCCCACATCACGTGCAGCGCCCCGCAGCCGAGCAGGTCGCCCGTCATCGCGTCCTTGGCGATCCTGAGTTCCGGCACGGCCTCGTAGTACGTCACCGCGTCCTTACTGATCAGGACGCGTTGTTCGGCGTACGGTGCGACGAGCTCGCGGATACCCGGGATGTCGCGTGTCGTCGCGGGCTGCACGACGAGGCCCCCGGGGGGCGGGGCCGTGTCCATGACCCCAGACTGCCATCCCGGCAGACCACCCGTCAGCGGTGGTCGGGGCCCGCACGCAGATGACCATGAATCTCAATCCGGGTAGCGTCGCCACCATGCATCGCCGCGTCGCCGCCCTCCTCCTCGCCTCTGGCGCCTGCCTCTCCCTCGCACTCACCGCCTGCGGCACCTCCGCATCCTCCGGCGACTCCTCGGGGCCGGGAAGCGGCGAGAAGCTCCAGGTCGTTGCCGCGTTCTACCCGCTGGAGTACGCGGTCGAGCGCGTCGGCGGCGACGCCGTGTCGGTGACCAATCTGACCCGCGCGGGGGTGGAACCGCACGACCTCGAGCTCACCCCGCAGGCTGTCGCCAAGGTCAGCAGCGCCCGTCTCGCGGCCTACCTGAAAGGCTTTCAGCCCGCGCTCGACCAGGCCATCGCCGACCAGGCAGCGACCACGGCGTACGACGTGAGCGCCGACGCCGACCTGACCTTGACCGGCGCGCAGGACGGCCTCGGCACGCAGACCAAGGACCCGCACTTCTGGCTCGATCCGATCCGTTACGGCAAGGTCGTCACGGCCCTCGGCGCCAAGCTCGGGGAGATCGACGCTGCACACAAGGCCGATTACGTGAGGAATGCCGCGGCCTTCGTCGACGAACTCGACGCCCTCGACCAGGAGCTGTCGAGAGGGCTCGCGCACTGCGCGAACCGCACCCTGGTCACCAGCCACGCCGCGTTCGGCTACCTGGGTGAGCGCTACCAGCTGACGGAGCACGCGATCGGGGGGCTGTCTCCGGACCAGGAGCCCGAGGCGGCCAAGCTCGCCCAGATCGCGACGTACGTCAAAGACCAGGGGATCACGACCATTTATACCGAGACGCTGGTGAGCCCCGCGGTGGCACAGACGGTCGCCAGGGAGAGCGGCGCGACCACGGCGGTGCTCGATCCGATCGAAGGCCTTTCCGACGCGTCGGCAGGCACGAACTACGGTGAGATCATGCGCGCCAACCTCGCGACCCTGAAGAAGGGTCAGACGTGCTCGTGAGGGCTCCCCTGAGCACGGCCACCGAAGCCTCCCGGACCGCGATGACCCGCGACCCCGTCATCTCGTTGCGCGACGCATCCTTCGGGTACGGCGGTAGCGCGGTCGTCCGCGGCATCACCCTCGAGGTCGCCCGCGGGGACTCGCTGGCCGTCCTCGGCGCCAACGGTGGAGGCAAGTCGACGCTCGTCAAGGGACTGCTCGGCCTCAACGAGCAGCTCAGCGGCGACGTCCGCGTCCTCGGCGAGCCGCTCGGCCGCCTCAAGGGCCGGGGCCGCGTCGGCTACGTGCCGCAGCGACACACGTTGTCCACGTCGGTGGTGGCGACCGTGGGCGAGGTGGTCGCCATCGGTCGCCTGCCCCGCCTGGGGCCGTTCGGGCGGATGCGAGCCCCCGACCGCGCGATCGTCGCGGACGCGCTCGAGGTCGTGGGCCTCGGCGGCCTGCAGCGGGCCGACGTCACCCACTTGTCCGGAGGACAGCAGCGTCGGGTCCTCGTCGCCCGCGCCCTCGCGGCCGAGCCGGAGGTGCTCGTGATGGACGAGCCCACCGCGGGCGTCGACGAGGAGAACCAGCTGCTCATCGCGCGCGCCATGATTCATCTCGCCGGAGCGGGCGTCACCCTGCTCACGGTCACTCACGAACTGGACGCGCTGTCCGGGGCGGTCGACCGGGTCATCGTGGTGGACGGCGGGCGCATCGTCTTCGACGGCGCGCCGGGGGACCTGGCCAGGCGTCCCGACCGCCTCCACCTGTGCGACCACCACGAGGAGGACGACGCGCCCGAGCCACACGAGATTCCACGTTCCGGGGTCCCGCTGCGCGACGTACGCCTGCCGCTCGGAGACGCTCATGCCTGACGTGTTGCAGTACGACTTCATGCAGCGCGCCTTGGTCGCGGCGCTGCTCGTCGGCTGCGCCGCGCCGCTCGTCGGGGTGTTTCTCGTGCAGCGGCGCCTCTCGCTCATCGGCGACGGAATGGGGCACGTGGCTCTGGCGGGCGTCGCGATCGGCGTGCTGACCGGTCATGAGCCGGTGTTCACCGCCCTCGTCGTGGCCGTCGCGTGCGCCGTCGCGATCGAGCTGGTCCGCGCCGGGGGGCGGACCAGCGGCGACGTCGCGCTGGCGATCATGTTCTACGGGGGGATCGCGCTCGGCGTCGTGTTGATGTCGCGCGCCCCGTCCAGCGGCTCCACCCTCACCGCCTACTTGTTCGGCGCGATCACCACCACCAGCCCCACGGACCTTGCGGTGTTCGCGGTCCTCGCCGCCGTCGTCCTCACCACGACTCTCGCGTTGCGACCGACGCTGTTCGCGGTGGCCAACGACGAGGAGTACTGCCGCGCCGTCGGCATCCCCGTCACCGCACTCAACCTCATCCTCGCCATCTTGACCGCGGTGACCGTCGTGCTCTCGATGCGCGTCGTGGGGTTGCTGCTGATCAGTGCCCTCATGATCGTGCCCAACGCCCTGAGTCAGCTCGTGGCTCGCAGCTTCGCCTCGGGGATGGCCATCGCCACGGCCCTGGGGGTGGCGTGCGCGCTCGGCGGGGTCGCCGGGTCCTACTACTTGAACACCCCCTCCGGCGCGTCGATCGTGGTGCTCGCGGTGGCCCTGTTCGGGATCGTGGCCACGGTGACGTACGTGCGGGACTGGGCACGTCGGGGCAGACGCGGGGCGGCGGTGAGGTAAGTGTGTCCGCGCGTCGCGTCACGCACCCGCGGCGCGGTGGAGGAGGCGTTGAGGGTCGTGCACGGGTTCGTGTCTGCCCAAGCTGTGCACGCGGTTCGGGCAGGATCGTCCGCGGCAGCTACGGTGGCGCCATGCCGAAGACCACGCCTGTCAGCCAATCCGCCGCCTCCTTGACCGTCCTCGCGGACCTGCCGGTGACCAAGGAGGCGACCACCTCTCGCGTTCTGCTGAACAACCCGCTGATGCGCGTGGTGACCTTCGCCTTCGATGCCGGGCAGGTGCTCACCGAGCACTCCTCGCCACGGGCGGTCGCCTGCACGCTCCTCGACGGGACCTTGCGGTGCACGGTGGAGGGCACCTCGTACGACATGGTGGCGGGAGACCTGGTGTACCTGGCGCCCGGCGCCCGGCACGTCGTCGAGGCGACCTCGTTGTGCCACCTGCAGCTCGTGATGGTCGACCCGGAGGTCGCGGGCGCCTGATGGTCACCCGCGCCTGATACCACCTGCGCCTGGTGATCCTCGGCGCCTGGCGATCCCCGCGCTTGATAGTCCCAGCACCGGACGCGACGACGGCCGGATCACCCCGGTGGGGGTGATCCGGCCGCACGTGCTCGGCCGGCTCAGTGGAACAGCTTGAGCCCGACGATCCCGCTCACGATCAACGCGATGCACACCAACCGCGCGGCCGTCGCCGACTCCCCGAGCACGAGGATCCCGAAGGCGGCCGTCACCACCACGCCCGTGCCCGTCCACACCGCGTAGCCCGTGCCCACCGGGATGGTGCGCAGGGCGTAGCTGAGGCCGCCCATCGAGATGAGCACCCCGACCGCGAACGCGGCCAGCGGAAGGGGGCGGCGCCACCAACCGTCCTGGGCCACGGCGGTGGCCCACATGGTCTCGAACAACCCGGACACGATCAAGACGATCCAGCTCGTCGTCACGGCTGACTCCCGCGCCGGATGCGCCTGGTGACCACCCCCGTGCCCGTCCGGGACTCAGACGGTCTCGGTGGCGCCTCCGCCCCCGGCGACCCCACCGAGGTGCTCCGGGCCGGCCTCGCTGGCGCTGCCCGGCGCGTGGTCGGGAACGGTCACAGGCTCCAGCTCCTTGGGGGTCCCGCTGAACGTGAACGCCGTGTCGCTGCCCTCCGGGGCCACGTCGACGTGGACGAGCTCGCCGGCACCGATCTGCCCGTAGAGGATCTGCTCGGACAGCATGTCCTCGATGTCCCGCTGGATCGCGCGCCGCAGCGGCCGGGCGCCGAGCACGGGGTCGTACCCCTTCTTCGCCAGCAGCTTCTTGGCCTCCGGTGAGAGCTCGATACCCATGTCCTTGTCGCGCAGCCGCTCGTCGAGGCGGGCGATCATCAGATCCACGATCTGGACGATCTCGTCCTCGGTGAGTTGCGGGAAGACGATCACGTCGTCCACGCGGTTGAGGAACTCGGGCCGGAAGTGCTGCTTCAGCTCGTCCTCAACCTTGTTCTTCATCCGCTCGTACTTGCTGCCCGCGTCGCTGTCCTGCGCGAAACCGAGGCTGACCGACTTGGAGATGTCCCGCGTGCCGAGGTTCGTGGTCATGATGATCACGGTGTTCTTGAAGTCCACCACGCGCCCCTGTGAGTCGGTCAGGCGGCCGTCCTCCAGGATCTGCAACAGGCTGTTGAAGATGTCGGCGTGAGCCTTCTCCACCTCGTCGAACAGCACGACCGAGAACGGCCTGCGACGCACCTTTTCGGTGAGCTGACCGCCCTCCTCATACCCCACGTATCCGGGCGGTGAACCGAAGAGCCTGCTCACCGTGTGCTTCTCGGCGAACTCGCTCATGTCGAGCGTGATCAGGCTGTCCTCGTCGCCGAACAGGAACTCCGAGAGCGCCTTGGCCAACTCCGTCTTGCCGACACCGGTCGGACCCGCGAAGATGAACGACCCGCCGGGCCGGCGCGGGTCCTTCAACCCTGCGCGGGTACGCCGGATCGCCTGCGACAGAGCCTTGATGGCTTCGTCCATGCCGACGATGCGACGGTGCAGCTCGGTCTCCATGTTGAGCAGCCGCGTCGACTCCTCCTCGGTGAGCTTGAACACCGGGATGCCCGTCGACGCCGCCAGCACCTCAGCGATCAGGTCTTCGTCGACCTCAGCGACGACGTCCATGTCGCCGTTCTTCCACTCCTTCTCCCGGCGAGCCTTCGCGTCGATCAGCTGCTTCTCGTCGTCGCGCAGCTTGGCGGCCTTCTCGAAGTCCTGCCCGTCGATCGCCGCTTCCTTCTCGCGACGCACGTGGGCGATCTTCTCGTCGAACTCGCGCACGTCCGGCGGTGCCGTCATCCGGCGGATGCGCAGCCGCGCCCCCGCCTCGTCGATGAGGTCGATCGCCTTGTCGGGCAGGAAGCGGTCGTTGATGTAACGGTCGGCCAGGTTGGCCGCGGAAACCAGTGCCGCGTCCGTATACGACACCCGGTGGTGGGCCTCGTACCGGTCACGCAGCCCCTTGAGGATCTCGATCGTGTGCGGCAACGTCGGCTCGGCCACCTGGATCGGCTGGAACCGGCGCTCCAAGGCTGGATCCTTCTCGATGTACTTGCGGTACTCGTCGAGAGTGGTCGCTCCGACGGTCTGCAACTCACCGCGCGCGAGCATCGGCTTCAGGATGCTCGCGGCGTCGATCGCGCCCTCAGCGGCTCCCGCGCCGACGAGCGTGTGGATCTCGTCGATGAACAGGATGATGTCGCCGCGGGTGCGGATCTCCTTGAGGACCTTCTTCAACCGCTCCTCGAAGTCACCGCGGTAGCGTGACCCGGCGACCAGCGCGCCGAGGTCGAGGGTGTAGATGTGCTTGTCCTTCAACGTCTCGGGCACCTCGCCGCGGATGATGTCCTGCGCCAGCCCCTCCACGACGGCGGTCTTGCCCACGCCCGGCTCCCCGATGAGGATCGGGTTGTTCTTGGTGCGGCGGGACAGCACTTGCATGACCCGCTCGATCTCCTTGCCGCGACCGATGACCGGGTCGAGCTTGCCCTCGCGAGCCGCCTGAGTGAGGTTGCGGCCGAACTGGTCGAGCACCAACGAACCCGCTGGCGTGCCCTCCTGCGTCGACTGCCCTCCGACGCCCGCGGCCGCAGGCTCCTTGCCCTGGTAGCCGCTCAGGAGCTGGATCACCGTCTGACGCACGCGCGACAGGTCCGCGCCCAGCTTGACCAGCACCTGCGCCGCCACACCCTCGCCCTCACGGATGAGGCCGAGCAGGATGTGCTCGGTGCCGATGTAGTTGTGACCGAGCTGTAGAGCCTCTCGCAGGCTCAGCTCGAGCACCTTCTTGGCGCGCGGCGTGAACGGGATGTGCCCGCTCGGCGCCTGCGTGCCGGTGCCGATGATCTCCTGGACCTGCTCGCGCACCGCGTCCAGGCTGATGCCCAGGCTCTCCAGAGCCTTCGCGGCGACGCCTTCACCCTCGTGGATGAGGCCGAGCAGGATGTGCTCCGTACCGATGTAATTGTGGTTGAGCATGCGCGCCTCTTCTTGCGCAAGCACGACCACCCGACGCGCCCGGTCGGTGAACCGTTCGAACATGAAACCCGCTCCTGCCTCTCGAGTTACCTCGATGGTATCGGTGCCCCGTCGCGGCCCCTCCCCCGCGAATCCCGCGCGGTCAGACGGAGAGCCTCTCTGAGAACTCTCAACGCCCCCGGTCGGCCGGGGATTCCATCGCCTGAGCCCTCCGGGCTCACGACACGCCGACCTGCCCATCCGTACCGGCTCACCTCGCCCCCGCCTGCCCGTTCACCACAGGTGCGATGAGGCCGACGTGTGGCAGCATGCGGGCGTGAGCGCCGCCTACCCGCCCCTGATCATCGACCCCGCGCACCCGGTGGTGGACGTCCACTGGCTCGCCACCCGACTGGGGGCGCCCGGGCTGGTCGTGCTCGACGCGAGCATCCCGCCCCACGGGCCACAGCCCGTTCGGATCCCCACGGCGCGGCGGTTTGACCTGGAGGGACCGCTGTCGGACCAGAGCGCGGCCCTGCCGCACACGATGATCTCGCCCGGGCAGTTCCAGACCCAGGCGCGGCGGCTCGGGGCGCGCGAGGGCGGGGCGGTGGTGGTGTACGACACCGCGCAGCTTTTTTCGGCGCCGCGGGCGTGGTGGATGTTCGTGGCGATGGGATACGAGCAGGTGGCCGTGCTCGACGGAGGGCTCGCCGGGTGGACCGCGACGGGGCGTGAGCTCTCAGCGTGGGATCCGGACGACGCGACACGCGACGCCGGCGGAGACCTCGTGGCCCGCCCCCGCGACGGCCTCATCGTGGACGCCGACCGCGTAGCGGAGGCGCTGGCCGGCGGCGAGGCGACGGTGATCGACGCGCGCTCGGCGGCGCGTTTCGCGGGAGCGACGGGCGAACCGCGGCCCGGGATGCGTTCCGGCCACATGCCGGGCGCACGCCACCTGTTCTTCGGCGATGTTCAGGCTGAGGGCCGGATGCGGCCCGCGGGGGAGTTGCGCGATCTGATCGACGCCGCCGCCGACGGCCGGGACCGTCTCGTGTTCTCGTGCGGGTCCGGCCTCACGGCGTGCGTGGACGCGCTGGCGGCGCGACTGGCGGGCTATGCGCACATCGCCGTCTACGACGGGAGCTGGTCGCAGTGGGGCGCCGCCGGTTCCGGCCGCCCCGTCGTCACGGGCTGACGCCGCCCACGGCTCTCAAGACACTCGCAGGCCAAGGCGTGGGTAGAGGACGTCGAAGCCCTTGTCGAGTCCTTGAACCAGCGTTTGCGAGGCATGTCCGCCGCCGTCGAATTCCAGGTAGGACGTGTGGGCGCCGGCTTTCCGGGCCGCGGCGGCGACCCGGCGTACCCCGGCCAGGTGCGCCTCGTCGTCGCGGCTCACCGTGAACACCGCCCATGTGTCGGGCAGCGAGGTGCCCTCGTAGACGCGCGGGAGGCGGTACGCGTCGTAGGCGCCCTGGTCCCCGCCGAACTGCTCGGCCAGCGTCCGCCCGGGGTGGTCAGACCCGGGGAACTCCTCGGGCGCGATCGCGATCGCGTCGCCCCACGTGCTGTGATGCAGCGCGAGGAATCGCGCCGCGCACAGTCCGCCGTTGGAGTAGCCCGCCACCACCCAGTCGGCCCGCCTCGCGGACACCCGCAGGTGCGTTCTGATCCAGGCGACCACGTCGGTGTTGATGTACGTCTCGGCCTTGCCGAATCGGCTGGTGTCCATGCACAGCGTGTCGTGGAACGGATCGCCGGTCTGGTCGGCAACGACCACGATCGGGGCGAGCCCGCCGTGGGCGGCCGCCTTCGCGTCGAGGACGTCGGCGACGAAGCTCACGTCCGGGGAGCCGGGCTGGCCCATCATCATGACGACGACCGGGAGCACCGGCGGGTGTTCGACGAGGGCGGCCGGCGGGAGGTACAGACCCGCGGGCCGGGCCCCAAAACCCGACGTCGTCGCCGGGATCTCCACCGTGCTACGCCGACCCACCGCGGGCATCCCGGGCGGGGGCCGCCAGGTCCGGGCCACCGCGTCGACGGGCTGGTCGCCCGCTGCGACCGGCCCGGCCAGATCCGCCGCGTCCAGGACGGGCACGGTGGGCTTGCCCAGCAGGGCGCCGACGCTGTCGAGGACCCCGTACGCGGCGTTGACCCCGAGCGCGCCGGCGAGCAACACCGGTACGACGGCCGACAGCGCGCCGACGCGGCGCCGCCGTCTGGTACCCGCCAGGTTCGCCCCGATGAGGCCGAGCCCGGCGAGCGCGAGAACCACCCACCACCGACCTGGCGCCGGCAGGCCGCCCGGGACCATGGCGAGCCACACGTCGACCACCAGCACGAGCGCGCCGCCGATCGCCGCGCCGGCGACCGTCCACAACGCCGCGCGGCGCGGCCACCCGGGCACCCCTCGCCGCCACGCCAACGCCGTCGCGACCAGCGCCAACGCGCCCATCACCACGGCGCGGGACGCCGCGGACGCGACGGGCAGCGACAAGATCGACAGCATCCAGGGCTGCTGCCAGAGGCCGTCGGCGGCGGCGACCACCTCGCCGACGATCACGTCGTCGCCGGTCCGGCCGCGTGGGGACTCAGCTCGTCGACCGCCGCACGCGTCGCCTCGTCTGCCGCCTGCCGGCCGGCCTCGCGGGAGGCGCTGCGAAGGCGCCCCCGCAGCTGCCAGGCCACCCCCAAGGGGGAGGTCGGCAGGTACGCGCGAGCGATGGCGGATCCGATCGCGGGCAGCGTCGCGGGGTCGGGGTAGAGCATGTACAGGGCGCGGTAGCGGGGCCGGAACTTGGCCTTGAACCGCAACAGTGACCGGAAGCCGTAGACCGGCTCCAGGCTGCGACCCAGCGAGTCGAGCACACGCGTCAGCGCCCGACCGAAGCCTCGCGGCGGCGGCGGCGCGCCCGCCTCGTGCTCGACGCGAGCCAGCGGGGCGCCCGACAGGCTGAGTTCGGCGTACCCCTCCTGCTGCAGGTCGAGAGCCGCCTGACCGATGAGCACCTCCATCGTGAACCGGAACCCATCGGCGCGTCGCCGCATGAAGTCCAGGGTCCAGCCGGTCACCACCCCGCCGCCCGCGTGGATCGGTAGCCAGGACGCCACTCCGTGCACCCGCTCGGCGCCCTGGGCACCTTCGCTGGGCTCGAGCAGCAGCAGCAGGCGTACGTCAGGGTCGTCCAGCTCCTCCAGCCCGCCGAGAGTGAACCCCATCTCGGGCAGGGTCTGCTCGGCCACCCACTGCTCGGAGATCTCCCGAATCTGGACCCGCAGCGGCAGCGGCAGCTTCCGCCAGGTCGCCCACCGCGTGCTGAGACCGTCGCGCCGGAGGTGGTTGAAGGCTGTCCGCACGTCCTGGAAGCGCTTCCCGGTGAACGCCAGGCCCGGCAGGTCGAGCACCGCCTCCTCCGCGATCTGAACGCCTTCCCAGCCGCGGGCGAGCAACGTGTCGGCGAGCTCCTGCGTCGCCGAGTAGAAGCACACCGTCCACCCCGACGCGTCTGCGAACGCGAGGAAGTCGGTCAACACCTGGTCCCGGTCCGCACCCGGCCCGACGGGGTCGCCCGTGGTGAGCGCGACGCCGCCGATCACGCGGTAAGGGACGTAGGAACGGCCGTCGGTGCTGAACCAGTGCACGTTGCCCTCCCACAGCCCCATCCACGCCAGCGAGCCCCCGCCGTACCGGATGAGCCCGGCGCGCGCGCGGGCCAGAGCCGCGGTCGCGGGCAGCGCGCGCGCCAGGCTGTCGAGCAGCGCGAGGATGATGACGACCCAGCAGGCCAGGCCGAGCCACGAATAGAGCACGGTCGCGACCGGCCCCTCGGGCAGCAGCGCCGGGAAGGCCTGGTTGAGGGGCAGCAGATACTCCAGCGGCAGCAGGCGCCGCGGGACGTCTGCGAGCAGCTGCCCGGCGGTGGCGGGTTCCGTCCATTGCTCGGCGACGGCGAGCCCCCCACCGACGTACCCGATCACGAGCGCGAGAAGCGCCGCGGCGACGCGCGCGGCGAGGCGCGCCCGGACGACCCGCGATGAGGCGACGGCGAACAGCCGCCGGGTGCGCGCCAGGACCGCGAGGACGACGATCGGCGACAGACACGGTAGCAGCGTGACGATCGCATCCCCCATGCTCGGGGCGCCCACGTCATCTCCTGATGGGATGAGGTCCCCCACGAAGGTGGCCACGAAGAACACGGTGAGCACGGCCTGGACCGCCACGGCCAGGGCCCACCCCGTGCGGCGTCCGCGGCGCAGCCCCAGGGCGGCCACGAGCAGCAGCGCGGCGGGCACGCACGTGAGCAGCAACAACCCGGGGCTCGGGGCCACGGTGAGCTGGAAGATGGCGCACTCCCGCGCGTCGACCTCGGGGGGGCAGCCGCCGGCCAGCAGCTCGGCGGCGTATGGGTCGGGGCGGGCGATGAACGCGCCCAGCACCGCCAGGGGTCCGTCGCCGAAGCCCAGGGCGGCGCCGATCAGGGGCCCGACCCCGCTCGCGGCCACCACGAGAGCAACCAGGACGCGCCGCTCGTGCCACGACCCGCGCGGGTTCGGCTCGCTTCGTCGACCCCGCAGGAAGATCTTGCCGATCGCCCGCCCGACCACGGCGCCGAAAACGACGAAGAGGGATACGGAACCCCCGTGATAGAGCACCATCGTGATCAGCACGGTTCCCGCCGTGACGCGCAGGCGTCGGCGCCACAGCCGGGGCAAGGTGGCGGTCGCCGCGGCGGCGGCGGCGACGTACGCCACGGCGGGCCCCGCGATCGCCGTGGCGCGGATGTCCTGACTCCAGTGTGGGAAGAGCGGCTCCCCCGCCCACCCGAACGCGGCCGTGAGGAGCGTCGCACCGACCTGTCCAGCGATCAGCGCGGTAATCAGCCGGCGGCGCCCGAGGCGTCGCTCTGCCCCGAGACCAAGGCCGACGAGGGCCACGACGTTCCACACCAGGACGGGCGTGAGCGGCGGGTCTAGCGGTCCGGTCGGCACAAGCATGCTGGTCAGGACGGTCCACGGCGCTTGGTAGACCACGCCCGGGCGCACCAGCTCAGCGTCGAGCGCCACGCGCAGGTCCGCGGGCAGGAGGTGCACGAGGCCGGCGGCGAGGATGAGCCACAGGAGGTACGCCGTCGTCAGGGGGGCGACCCGCAGGGCGCGACCGCCATGCCACCACAACGCGCCCAGGAACCGGGGCGCTTGACGGCCCAGGTCCGCGGACTGCGTGATCACCGCCACCCCGCCTCCTCCGCGACCGTCCGCAGGGGGTCTGAACCTGCCGATCGTGTCCCGCTGCGAAACGTACCGCGACCGCGGGGCGAACTCAGCGCGCCGCCCGCCCAGGCCCGCCGACGTCGCCGGGAAGCTCGTTCTTCGCCGCGCGGGCCGCCTTCGCGCGCTCGACGGATGCCTGCAGGGCCGCGAGCAAGTCCACGACCTGCCCGGAGGTGTCGCTGGGCTCCACGGGGGCCGCCACTTCACCACCGTCGATCTTGGCCGACACCAGCGCCTCGACGCCCTTGGCGTAATCGTCCTCGTAGTCGCCCGGGTCAAAGTTGTCCGCCAACGACTCCACGAGCAGGTCCGCCATCGCGACCTCGCGCTTCGTCGGCTCCGGGATGTCGCGAAGGACGTCGAAGTCGGACTCGCGGATCTCGTCGGGCCAGAGCAGGGTCTGCAGGACGATCACGTCGCCGCGAGCCCGCAGCACCGCCATCGTGGTGCGCTGCCGCACGCTCACCGTGGCCACCGCCACCCGGTCGGTGTCGCGCAATGCCTGCAGGAGCAGCGCGTACTGCTTCGCGGCCTGCTTCTCGGGCTCCAGATAGTACGAGCGGTCCAGCCAGAGGGGGTCGATCTGGCCGGCGGGCACGAACTTCTCGACCGCGATCTCCTTGCTCGAGCGGTTGGGCAGGCTCGCCAGGTCCTCGTCCGTCAGCACGACCATGCGCCCGTCCGGCGTCTCGTACCCCTTCGCGATGTCGGCGTACGCGACCTCCGCACCGTCCGTCTCCGCCACCCGCCGGTACCGGATCCGCGACCCATCACTGCGTCTCACCTGCCGGAACTGCAGGTCGTGGCTCTCGGTCGCGGAGTACATCCGCACCGGCACGGTCACGAGGCCGAACGAGACGGCACCCTTCCACATGGCACGCACCCGACCATCGTGGCACGACACCACCGGGCGCACCCCTGCGCAGCCCGGCGCCCCGCACCTCAGGTCCAGCCCAAGGAGCACGCGGGACCTGGCCGATCCGGCATGATGCCCCCATGCTGCCGATGCTGGCCGTGCGGGCCGCCAGTCCTCCGGCAGGCCCCGAGTGGTCCCACGAGGTGAAGTGGGACGGCATGCGGGCGCTCGCCGACCTGAGCCACGGGCGGGTACGCCTGTCCACCCGCAGCGGGGCGGACGCCACGGATCGCTTCCCAGAACTCGCCCGCCTCGGCGAGCAGCACGACGACGTGATTCTCGACGGCGAACTGTGCGCGCTGGAGCGCGGCGTCCCCTCCTTCGCCGCCCTCGCGGAACGGATCCCGGTCAAAGACCGAGCCACCGCGCTTGCCATGGCGGAGGCGCTGCCGGTGACGTACCTGATCTTCGACCTCCTGCGACTCAACGGTACTGAGGTGACGGAGCTGCCCTGGCATAAGCGGCGGGAACTCCTCGACCGCCTGAACCTGCACGGACCCCGCTGGTCGGTCCCCAGCGTCCACGACGACGGTCAGGCGCTGTTCGCCGCCACGCTGGAGCAAGGGCTGGAAGGTACGGTCAGCAAACGACGCGACTCCGCCTACCAGGCGGGCAGGCGCAGCCCGGCTTGGGTGAAGGCGCCGCACCGTCCGCAGGTCTCGTGCGTCGTCGGCGGCTGGCGTCTCGAGCGCACCACCCGCCGCCGCATCGGCTCCCTGCTGGTCGGGTTCCCCGGGGCGAGCGGCCTGCGCTACGTCGGGCGAGTCGGCAGCGGGCTCGCCGAACGCAGTCAGGTGGACCTTATGGCCGAGCTGCGGCCGCTCGCGCGCGACACCTCCCCGTTCGCCGAGGCGCTGCCCCCGCAGGACACCGAGGGGGCGCACTGGGTCGAGCCCGTCCTCGTGGTCGATGTCCGCTCTCTCGGACTCGCGGGCCTGGCCGGCACCGGGCGGCTGCGACAGGCCTCCTACCAGCGTCTGCGCCCCGACCTGTCGATCGGCAGCCTGCTGGAGGATGTGGACCCCGAATCGGGTTGGTGGGGTCTGTGACGTGGACGGCCCGGGCGAGCCGCCGTTCGGCCCCGTGAGCGAGTCGGGCGAGCGCGTCACCGTCTCCGTCGAGGGACGCACGGTCACGCTCACCAACCTCGACAAGGTGCTCTACCCCGCGACCGGCACGACGAAGGGGGAGGTTCTCGCCTACCTGGCCGCCGTCGCGGCGGAGCTGCTCGGCCAGCTCGCCCGCCGGCCCGTGACACGGGTGCGCTGGCCGCACGGGACCGGCGACGCCTCGTTCTTCGAGAAGAACGTCCCGGCGGGCGCGCCCGCGTGGCTGGAGCGGGTGACGCTGGACTCCCCCGGGTCGCGCAGCACCACGGAACGGGTCACCTACCCCCTGGTGCGTGACCTGGCCGGGCTCACATGGCTGGCGAACCTCTCCGCTCTCGAGCTGCACGTCCCGCAATGGCGCGTCGACGCGTCGGGGCACCCGCTGGCGCCGGATCGTCTCGTCGTCGACCTGGATCCCGGAGCCCCCGCCGGCCTGGCCGAGTGCGCCCGGGTGGCCCTCCTGGCTCGAGCGGCGCTGACGGCCGCCGGGTTCGGCCCCCTGGTTCCGGTCACCAGCGGAAACAAGGGTCTGCAGCTGTATGCGGGGCTGCCCTCCGACGGCAGCCGGTCGCGCAACGACGAGGGCACCCGAGAATCGGCCCGCGTGATCGCCGAGGAGTTGGCGGACGCGCACCCTGGTCTCGTCGTGGCCGCCATGGCGAAAAGGCAACGGCACGGCAAGGTCTTCTTCGACTGGTCGCAGAACACCACGGCGAAGACGACGATTTGCCCCTACTCGCTGCGCGGGAAGTCGCGCGCGGCGTTTGTCGCGGCCCCGCGGACCTGGACAGAGATCGAGGCGGGCGCTTCCGGCGGGACGCTGCGCCAACTCACCCCGGACCAGGTGGTCGCGCGCCTTTCCTCGCACGGCGATCTCATGGAGGCGCTGGCGCCCTGACGGCACAGCGCGGCGGGTGGTCCGTCCCGTGCCGGGAAGGACCACCCGCCGCGCTGCTGCTCGCGTCTTCGTCAGACGTTGGCCCGGTCGTAGGCTTCCTGCAGTTCGCGCGACACCCGACCGCGGTCGCTCACCTGGAATCCATTGGCCCGGCCCCATGTGCGGATCTCGTTGAGGTCCTGTCGCGATGGCCCGGAGCCGGGGCGCCGACCCGTGACCTTGCGCCCGCCCGAACGCCGTGCGTGGCCAATCCACGCGGCGAGCTGCGTACGCAACTTGCTCGCATTGTCATCCGATAGGTCGATCTCGTACGAGACACCGTCTAAACCAAAAGACACCGTCTCTCGGGCCTCGTGGCCGTCGATGTCGTCCACCAACAGCACCTGTACACGCTGTGCCATATTTGTCGCTACCTCTCTCCCAGGTCATCCTATTGCGCTGTTCCTTGCGACATCACGTCCCTGGCGGAAGCAGACGCCTTCACGGGTCGAGCCTATGGGAAAGAGGCGACATTCGCGAAATGTCGGGAAAATGATTCCAGCGCGTGTCGTCGATCTTAACTTTCACCGCGCCGGTCGCTAGGCAGCAGAACGCCATTGGCCGTCGGATCCTGGGTATCCAGACACAGCGAAGGAGCCCACAGCGTGTGTGAAAGCGCCGACGAGCCCGGGATGTGTCCTCCCCGCTCGGCCTTCAGACCCGTGAACGACCGGAAGGAAGATCAGCGGTCCGGACCGTCGCCCTTCGGGGCAGGAATGGTCCCAGCCTTCGCTGACGGGGCGGACGAGAGGTTCTCCGTCGAATCCTGAGATTGCTCTGCCAGCCACCGTGAGTGCGCCAACCGCTCAGCACGGTCACCCTCCAAGAGCGCGCGCATCACCCGGTAAAAGAGGTACCCGATGCCGACCGACGGGGCGAGGGCCAACACGATGGGCATCAGCGAGTCCATGATTCCTCCGTGGTGCGCCGATCCGGATCGACGCGAGTCTCGATGATCATACGTTCGCCAGGCCCGGCGATGACCAAAAGGTCCGTTCCCACGATACGCCGATGAGTACCTTCCGAATTCCCGGACTGCTTCGGTCCGGGTTGCCCGACGCCCTCTCGTGGGCCTTCGTCCGGCGGATCGATCCGGCACCAGGACTGGATCAACAATCCCACGATCATCAAAACGATTCCCGCCCCCACGTACGCGGCGCACCACGCCACCCCGTCAGGGATCCCGCCCGGGCCGCGCTCAACGAAGAACACCACCCCGAGCGCGCCGTACGCCCCCGCGGCCACTGCCCCGGTCAGCGCGGCGGCCCGC
>JBDTWM010000064.1:0-15988 GCA_040006675.1 Dermatophilaceae bacterium
GGCCCAAGCCTCGTACCCGACGCGTGAAGAGGTCGCGGTCTTCGTACGCGGATCCGCCGCGCGTCCGTGAGCCACCGAGGGATTCGGCGATGTGTTCGGTGGACTGTTCGACGACGTGGTCAACGACGTGGTGGTCGATGCGCCCGGGAGCGTTCGGCGGCAGTGCCCGGATGGAGCGCGCTCGCGGGGTGCACCTCGGCCCTGACCACCGGTAGCGTCTCCGACGTGGGGGGAAGGCGAGTACTCGTGGTGGGAGCACGTTCGTGACCGGGCGACTGGTGGCGGCGGTGGGGACGGCGCGCGCACGAGCGGCACTCGTGGCGATCGTCGCCGTCTGCGGGGTGTCTGCGACCACCTCGTGCGGTAGCCCAGCTGCGACCTCTGGGACCTCCGCGTCAACGACGCCGACCGCGTCATCAGCGCCCCGGGCCGGGACGACGCCCGAGGCGACGGTGGGGGTGACCCCCGCGACGACCTCGACCGTGAAGACCACGTCGGCGTCGACCTCGCCCACCCCGACAGGCCCAGCCTTTGGGGCCGCCCTGACCGCTGTCCAGTTCGCTGCGGCGCTGCACGAGCCCGACACCACGATCGTCGATGTGAGGACCCCGGCGGAGTTCGCCGAGGATCACCTGCCGGGGTCGGTGAACGTCCCGATCGCCGGGAACTTCCGGGACGCCATGGCGTCGCGCGACAAGGCTCGGTCGTATGCGCTCTACTGCCAGACCGGCAACCGCTCCGCGCAAGCGCTCCAGGTGATGAAGGAGCTGGGGTTCACCCGGGCGTACCACCTGGCCGGGGGCATCGTCTCGTGGCGCCAGGCGGGTGGCCAGGTCACCCCCTGACGCGACCACCCACTAGAATCGAAGTGTGGCTGGGTCTGTGCTCGCGTGCCCCTCGTGTGGCACCAAGAATCGTCTCCCCGTCGCGGCGCATGGGCACCCTCGGTGCGGCTCGTGCAAGGTGGATCTTCCCTGGCTCGTCGAGGCGACCGACGCGGACTTCGACGCGGCGGTCGACACGAAACTGCTGGTCGTCGTGGATTTGTGGGCGCCCTGGTGCGGCCCGTGCCGGTTGATCGCCCCGGTGTTGGAGACGCTCAGCCGCGACATGGTCGGCACCGTCAAAATCGTGAAGGTCAACGTCGACGTGTGCCCGGCCATCGCGCAGCGCTACCAAGCCAAGAGCATCCCGATGCTGCTGATCATCGACCGCGGCGAGGTCGTGGACACGCTGATCGGGGCACAGCCGTCGGCGATCATGCGCGCCCGAGTGCAGGGCGCGCTGGCCCGCCGCGGCTGATCGGCCCGAGGCGTGCTTCACCGAGGCACGCGTGCTAGACCGTGCTAGACCAAGGTATGCGCTCCGAAGAGGCCCGCGATGCGGGGCTGCTGGCTGGACGGACCGCCGCCGGTATCGCCCGCGCGGCGCACCGGACGCAGGACGCGGTGACCGAGACGGCGTACTCGCTGGCCGAGCGCGCCGTGGGGCCGGTGATCACCACCCCCGTACGGTCCTTCCAGCGCGGCCTGACCCGGGGGATCTACGCGGCGGTCGGCGTCGGTCTCGTCGGCGCGGGCGCGCTCGCGGGCCGTGTGGCGGCATCGCGGGTGGCGTCGCGGGCTCCGGAGTCAGGGGCCGTGGAGTCGGGGGCGGTGGGGTCGGGGGATGAGAACGAGGCAGCGGACCTGGCGATCGTGGAGTCGGGGGTGCAGCACTCGCTGGGTGAGGCGTCCGGCGGGCCGGATCCGACGTACCGGGAGCGTCTGGTGCGCAGCGCCCTGAACGGGTTCGTTGGAGATCGGCTGGTCGCAGACCGATCATCGCTCGCGTTGACGATGACGCTGCGGGCGGGTGGGCGCGACGTCACCCCCTCGCCGCAGCGGCTGGCAGAGGCGTACGGGGTGGGCGCACGTCGCCTCGTCGTGTTCGTCCACGGCCTCGTCGAGAACGAGACCTCGTGGACGTACCGCGGCGGGCGATTCCACGCCGACCCGAGGATGTCCCTGCCGGTGCGGCTTTGGCGGGAGCACGGGTTTTTCCCGGTCTACGTCTGGTACAACACGGGCGAGCCCGTCGCCGCCAACGGCGCGGCCCTGGACCGGTTGCTGCAGGGGATCGCGGCCGGCTGGCCGGGGCCGATCGACGAGCTGGCGCTGGTCGGACACTCGATGGGTGGGCTGGTGATCGATAGCGCCCTGATGTCGAGGAACCCATCGATGACGGAGTCCCCCGTGGCGGCTGGAGAAACGCCCTGGACCAGCGCCCTCACCCGCATCGTGACGCTGGGTGCGCCCATCGAAGGAGCCCCGCTGGAGCGCTGGGTGGAGGCGATCGCCCGCGCGGCCGGCACGGTGCCCCCCGCGCTGTGGCTCCAGGACGTGCTCGGTGTGCGCAGCCGCGGCATCACCGATCTGCGTCACCCGGCCCCGCCTTCAACGCGTGGTGAGGGGCCGCGGCACCTGGCGGTGTTCGGGACGTTCGTGCCCTGGCAGGCTCCTGTCACCGATCGTTGGGGCGACGGGTTGGTCCCCGTCCCCAGGGCCGTGGGCGCTGGCCTGGCGAGGGGCGTCCCGAGCGGCGAAACGCCCGTGAGCCGCGTCGTGCTGCCCGGTGTGACCCACCAGGGCCTGCTCAACCACCCGCGGGTGCACAACGTGGTGACCTCTTGGTGGGACGCAAACGCTGTGTGTTGACCTCGCGGACCACTCCGGGGTCGCGTTGTCGTTCAGATCGACGTGTAGGTCGGTGTTCAGGTGACGAGGAGGCCACTGTCCGGGCCGGGTGACGCGCGTGTGCGCTAATCGATGCCGGCAATCAGTTCGCGGAGGGCTGCGACGTGCCGGGCCAGGGCGGTACGGCCACGGGGCGTCAAGGAGATCCACGTCGTCCGGCGCCCGGCGTGGACGCCCTTGCGGCTGCTCACGTATTCGACCGTCACGAGCGCGGCGATGTGCTTGGACAGTACGGAGTCGCTGACGTTCAGGGTGTCGCGGATCGTGGCGAACTCCGCCTGCGAGACCGCGGTGAGCATCGTCATCAGCCGCAGCCGTGCCGGCGCGTGAATGTGGGTGTCCAGCTCGGACATCAGCGGGAGGCGACCAAGAGCACCAGCCCCGCCAGGGCGAGCACGATCATGACGGCGAGCCACGCTGCCGATTCGGCGCGAGCATGCCGTGCCGGGTCGCCGTGGTACCTGCGCAGCCACTGCCGACCGCTCAGGGCGTAAGCGAGCCCCCCGGCCGACGAACACAGGACGACCAGCCACCACATCTCAGCGAAGCCGGCCCAGATCGAGGCTGCCAGAGCCAGCGCGTACGACGTGGAGGCGGCCGTCCCCGTACCGAGGACGAGTCTGCTTGCCAGACCGGCGATCCACACTCCGTTGAGACGTCGAAAGCGCATGAGCTGGACGCCGGCCGTCACTGCGAACACGGCCAATCCAGCCACCAGGAGCATCGGCGTCCGCGACGAATCTTCGGACAAGCCGACGGCAGCCGAGGCGATCTGGAGCGTCACCGCCGCCCCGATCGAGCTGTAGAACACGCGCGGCAGCACGAGCCGGCCCGCAAGGTCGGCTCGTGAGGCCTTGGCCTGGGCGATCGCGGCGGCCGCCTCGTCCGGCGTGGGAAACCCGACGTTGTTTTCCATGTTGGAAAGTATGATGCATACTTTCCAACATGGCAAGTCAGCCCTTGCGGGTAGGTCTCGGCTGCCACGTGGTCGACCCGGGAGGGCGCCCCGGCTCGCCGGCGACCCGCGCGACTCCAGGATCCTCGTGCGCGCCCCTTTCGGAAACGCTGCTCCCATGTTGTTGACATGTGACCTTTTAGTCACCTATTGTCGGGGTCGTGCAGGAGGATCTCGTGTTCAAGGCGCTCGCCGACCCGACCCGGCGACTGCTCCTGGACGCCCTGTTCGTGAAGGGCGGGCGAAACCTTGGCGAGCTCGAGACGGTCGTGGCCGCACGCACCGAGATGACTCGGTTCGGTGTGGCCAAGCACCTTCGGCTGCTCGAGGAGGCCGGGCTCGTCATCACCCGGAAGCAGGGGCGGGAGAAGCTGCACTTCCTCAACCCAGTGCCGATCCGACAGATCCACAACCGATGGATCGACAAGTTCACGGAGCACCACGTCGTGGCGCTCACCGATCTCAAACGACAGCTGGAGGAATCACCATGAGCAACGATCAGAGCGCCGTGACCACCGACGACCGCTCGATGTCAGGCGGAGACCGCCCCGCTCCCGATATCCAGGTCTTCCGCATCTACATCGAGGCACCCGCGCAGCGGGTCTGGGACGCGATCACCAGCCCGGAGTTCTCGGTCAAGTACGGCTACGGCGGCGAAGTCCAGATCGACCTGCGCCCGGACGGCGCCTACCGCAACCTCACCACGGCGCAGATGCGCGAGATGGGCATGGGCGATGTCGCCGCCACCGGGCGGGTCATCGAGGCGGACCCGCCCCGCCGCCTCGTCCACACGTGGGTCGCGGCCTGGCACAACGAAGAGACGACGCTGACGTGGGACCTCCAGGACTACTCCGGCTCGCTGACCTGCCTCACCCTCACTCACGACTGCACCGGCGCGCAGAACACCGCCCGTGACGTCGAAGGGACGGGCGACGCGAACATGGGTGGCGGCGGCTGGCCGTGGGTGCTCGCCAGCATCAAGACGCTCCTGGAGACCGGTCATCCCATGGTGGGCGCAGGCGCCTGACGGGCGTCCCGGCCGATCACGAGCCGGACGCGATGCTGGTCATGACGGTGGCCGCGGTCCACATCCATCGCGGATCTGGACCGCGGCCGCCGCGGAGTGAACGTAAGGTATAGGTAACTACCGCACCATGATTCGCTCCGGGGGTGGGATGGACGTCTTCGGCGTGCGCGACCGGGTCGTGGCCGACTACCGCAACTTCACGTCCTCGTTCGTGACCCCACGGGACGGACGCATCCGCGAGCATGTTGACCACCTCATGGCCTCCGGTGAGCAGTGGCCCGACCCGTGGGTCAGCCTCAACCCAAGCTTCGCCACCGGCGGGTCGATCACCGATCTCGTGCGGTCCGGCGTTCTCCACCCGGAGTGCGAGCGCATCTTCCGCGTCAAGGCCAGCAGGCAGGACCCCGGCCGCACGACGCTGACGCTTCACCGGCATCAGCAGGAGGCGATCGAGGCCGCGGCCACCGGCCATTCGTATGTGCTCACGACCGGTACGGGGTCCGGCAAGTCCCTGTCTTACATCGTCCCGATCGTCGACTCGGTCCTCCGCGGCAAGGACGCGGGCGCGCCGCCGGGGGTGAAGGCGATCGTCGTCTACCCGATGAACGCCCTGGCCAACAGCCAGCTCGGCGAGCTGGAGAAATTCCTCGCCTACGGCTACCCGGAGAACGCCCCGGCGGTGACGTTCGAGCGCTACACCGGCCAGGAGTCCGACGAGGACCGGCGGCGCATCCTCGCCGAACCCCCGGACATCCTGCTGACGAACTACGTCATGCTCGAGCTCGTCCTCACCCGTCCTGACGAACGGGCCCGCCTCATCCGGGCCGCGAAGGGCCTCCGCTTCCTCGTCCTCGACGAGCTCCACACCTATCGGGGACGGCAGGGAGCCGACGTCGCGTTGCTCGTCCGTCGCCTTCGGAACGCCTGCGACAGTGACAACCTGCAGGTCGTGGGAACGTCGGCAACCATGTCGTCCGGCGGGACCATCGCCAATCAGAAGTCGGCCGTCGCCGACGTCGCGACCCGCCTCTTCGGTGCCGAGGTCACCCCGGAACGGGTCATGGGAGAGACCCTGACCCGGGCGACCAGCGCCGGACCACCGACCGACGCGGAGCTGGCCGCGTCGACCACCCGATGGCACCGGCACGAGGGCGCCCCCACGATCTACGAGACCCTTGCTGCCGACCCGCTGGCCCGCTGGGTCGAGACCACCTTCGGCCTGGACGTCGAGCCGGAGAGCGGACTGATCATTCGTCGCGCTCCAACGACCGTCCACATGGCCGCCGCCACCCTCGCCGAACACACTGGATTGCAGGCGGATGTCACCGCCCGCGCCATCACTCAGGTCTTCCTCGCCGGATCGCAGGCCAGGCACCCGTCGACCGACCGGCCGCTCTTCGCGTTCCGCCTGCACCAGTTCGTTTCCAAGGGAGACACGGTGTTCGTCTCCCTGGAGCCGGAAGACGTCCGCCACATCACGAGCACCTACCAGCAGCGCGTCCCGGGTGAACGCGACAAGGTTCTTCTGCCGCTCGGCTTCTGCCGCGAGTGCGGCCAGGAATACCTTGTCGTCTCGCAGGTGACTCGCGACGGGCGAGCTACCTACGTCAACCGCCAGGACTCGGACGCTTCGGGTGGCGACGCCGTCACCGGCTATCTCTACGTGTCCGCGAGGCTGCCCTGGCCGGATAACCCGATCGTGGAGCAGCGCCTTCCCGACCATTGGGTCTCCGAGGAGTCCGGACAGCCCGAGGTGACGCCGAACAAGGTCAAGTACCTGCCGGAGGAAGTCTGGGTGGCCGGGGACGGAACCCGGCTCTCGCCGGGCCAGGGGCAGCGCGCGTGGTTCATGTCGACGCCGTTCGCCTTCTGCCTGGCCTGCCGCGTCTCGTACGAGCAGGTGCGCGGCAACGACTATTCCAAGCTCGCCACGCTTGACCGGGAGGGTCGATCGTCGGCGGTGACGGTCATGAGTTCCAGCCTCGTCCGCACCCTCAAGTCCCTGCCGCCCGGTGAGCTGGGCGCCGATGCGCGCAAGCTCCTGACGTTTGTCGACAATCGCCAGGACGCCTCGCTCCAAGCCGGTCACTTCAACGACTTCGTGCAGGTGACTCAACTACGCGGGGCGCTCTATCGGGCGATGCGGGACAAGCCAGGCGGATTGACCCACGAGAGCGTCGCCCAACACGTCACCGCCGCCCTGGGGCTGGAGATGCCCGACTTCGCCGCCAACCCCGCCGCCAAGTTCTCGGCGAAGGACACAGCGTCGAGGGCGTTGCGCTCGGTCATCGAATATTGGCTCTACACGGACCTGCAGCGCGGTTGGCGCATCACCATGCCCAACCTTGAGCAGACCGGCCTGCTCCGCGTGCGCTACGCGGACCTTGAAGAACTCGCGCGCGACGACGAGAGCTGGCGCGCGTCGCACGAGTTGTGCGATGCCAACCCCGGCGTCCGCAAGGATCTGTGCCAGATCCTGCTCGACGAGATGCGCCGCGTGCTCGCCATCGACGTGGACTGCCTGACCGAGACGGGCTTCGAACGACTCGAGCGGGAATCCCGGCAGCATCTGACCGGTCCCTGGGCCATTGCCGACAGCGAGAACGTCGCCACCGCCGGGACCGTCTATCCCTCCAAGAGCAGCCTCAAGCGCGGGCGATCCGACCTGTTCGTCTCCGGACTCTCTGCGTTCGCGCGATACATTGGTGACCCCAAGCGTGGCCTCGCGAGGAGACTCAGCGTGGACCAGAAGCAACAGGTGATCGCGGATCTCTTCACGGTGATGACCGAGGTCGGGCTGCTCAGCGAGGTCGAGGAACGCAACGGCGTCCCCGGCTATCGCCTCAAGGCGTCGACCGTGCGCTGGCTCGCGGGGGACGGGGAGCACGGCGCTGAGGACCGCCTCCGGCGCACAGTGTCGAGCGATGCTGCGCCACGGCCGAACCCGTACTTCCGTGATCTCTACCGCGAGATCGCTGAATCGATGCGAGGCCTGCGGGCACGAGAACACACCGCGCAAGTGCCGGCGCGGGAGCGCGAGGAACGTGAGCAGGAGTTCCGGGCGGGCACGCTGCCGGTGCTCTTTTGTTCGCCCACGATGGAGCTCGGCGTCGACATCGCGAGCCTGAACGCGGTCGGGCTGCGTAACGTACCGCCCACTCCGGCGAACTACGCGCAGCGTTCCGGCCGCGCGGGCCGCAGCGGGCAACCGGCCCTCGTGACGACGTACTGCGCGACCGGGAACGCGCACGATACGTATTACTTCCGTCGCTCGCGGGACATGGTCGCTGGTTCCGTGGTGGCGCCCCGGCTCGATCTGGCGAACGAGGATCTGGTCCGCAGCCATGTGCACGCGGTGTGGCTCGCCGAGACCGGTCAGCACCTGAAATCGAAGATCACCGATCTCGTGCGGACCGAGGGCGACCCGAACCTGACGATCTACCCCGACATCTGGAATGTGCTCATCGACCCCGACGCGCAGCGCCGCGCCACGGTCGCGGCCGAGCACGTGGTCGGTGAAATCCGCGCCAGCTGGGATGACGCGGCCGACCCGATCGTGTGGTGGTACGACGGCTGGGTCGCCGATCAGGTGAAGCGCGCACCCAAGGCGCTGGACGACGCGCTGGACCGGTGGCGAGTGCTCTATCGAACGGCCCGCCACGAGTACGAGACGCAGAACCGCCTCGCCATCGACACACGCGCGGGCTTCAAGGACAGGAATCGAGCGGCGGCCCGGTCGAACGAGGCACGTCACCAGCTCGCGCTCCTGGCCAACGACGTCAATGAACGCGGCATGAGCGACTTCTACTCCTACCGCTACTTCGCCTCGGAGGGTTTCCTCCCTGGGTACTCGTTCCCGCGTCTACCCCTGGCCGCCTACATTCCGGGCACCCGGGGCGGGTATCGCGGGAACGACGGCGACTATCTGCAGCGACCGCGGTTCCTCGCGATCCGGGAGTTCGGGCCGGGGGCCCTGATCTACCACGAGGGCGCCCGCTACGAGGTGCACCGGGTGCAGCTGCCGCAGACCTCGGAGACCACCGGGGTGGTCCAGACCGACGAGGCGCGGCGCTGCGAATCGTGCGGCTACCACCACCCCGTCGCCGCGGGCACGGACGTGTGCGACAACTGCGGGCAGCGGCTCGGCGCGAAGACCTACGGGCTCCTGCGGCTGCAGACGGTCTTCACGCGCCGCCGCGAGAAGATCAGCAGCGACGAGGAGGAGCGGCGCCGCTCCGGGTTCGAGTTGGAGACGAGCTACCGGTTCGCCGACCACGGTGAACGGCCCGGCAAGGTCGAATCGGTGGCGACGTTGGGCGGCTCACCGCTCTTGATGCTCACGTACGGCGACAGCGCGACGATCCGCGTCGCCAACGTGGGCCTTCGCCGACGCAAGGACCAAGCCGACCGTGGTTTCTGGCTCGACGGGGTCAAGGGCACCTGGCTGTCAAAGAAGGACGCTCCCGGTGAAAAGGGATCGACGCCCGTCGACGCCGAGGCGCAGGACGACATCGCCGACGCGAAACACCCCGTGCACGTCATTCCGTACGTCGAGGACCGCCGGAACATCCTCGTGCTGCGGCTCGCGGAGCGCGCCGACGACGTGACGGCCACGACGGTCCGCTACGCGCTCGAACGCGGCGCGGAGGCGGAGTTCCAGCTGGAGGACAGCGAACTCACGAGCCAGGGCCTGCCCGACGATCAAGGCCGTGGACGGATGCTGCTCACCGAGGCCGCCGAGGGCGGAGCGGGAGCGCTGCGGCGGTTCGTCTCGGAGGCGGGGGCGCTGGCCCGGGTCGCGCGCCGGGCGCTGCGGATCATCCATGTCGACCCCGACACGGGCGAGGATCTCGGCCATGCCGAGGGCGCTGCGGAACGGTGCGAGTTGGGTTGCTACGACTGCCTGCTCTCCTACGGCAACCAGGGTGAGCACGCGCTGATCGACCGGCACGTAGCGATCGACGTTCTCATGCGGCTGACAGGTGCGACGGTCAGCGCCGGTGCCGGGGGGGTGACCCGCGAGCAGCAGCGGACCCTCCTCGACGGGTACGCAGAGTCGAGCTTGGAGCGGCGATTCCTGACCTGGCTGGACGAGCATGCGCTACGACTGCCGGACCGTGGCCAGGTCGCCGTCGAGGACGCGCGGGCTCGGCCCGACTTCGTCTATGACATTCCCGGCAATCCCGTCGCGATCTTCGTCGACGGGCCGAGCCACGATTCCGCGCGGCAGCGTGACCGGGACTCAGACGCGGAGGAGCGCCTGCTCGACGTGAGCTGGGGCATCGTCCGGTTCCGCTACGACGACGACTGGGCGGCCATCGTGGCCCACAACCCGAGCGTGTTCGGGACCCCGCGCCGCGTCGACCCGCGAGAGGCTCGATCGTGACAACCGCAACCCCGCAGCGTGCCGATTACGCCGTCGGCAGCCTCGTGCGCGCCCGCGGGCGCGAATGGGCCGTGCTGCCGGAGAGCACCCCCGAGTTCCTGATCCTGCGGCCCCTCGGCGGCGGCAACGACGACATCGCTGGGCTGCACACCGCCCTCGAGACCGTCGAGTCGGCCTCCTACCCGCTACCGAACGTCGACACCGACCTCGCCGACGCCACGAACGCGGGCCTGCTGCGCACCGCGTTGCGGCTCGGGTTCCGCAGCTCGGCGGGGCCGTTCCGGTCGTTGGCGTCGATCGCGGTCGAGCCGCGTGCTTACCAGTTGGTTCCGCTGATGATGGCCCTGCGGCAGGACACGGTGCGACTGCTGATCGGCGACGACGTCGGCATCGGCAAGACGATCGAGGCGGGGCTGATCGCGCGGGAGCTGCTCGCCACCGGCGAGGTGCAACGGATGACGGTGTTGTGCAGCCCTGCCCTGGCCGAGCAGTGGCAGGGGGAGTTGTCGAGCAAGTTCGGGATCGACCCTGAGCTGGTGCTTCCGTCGACGGTCCGCCGCCTCGAGCGTGACCTGTCTGTGGGGGAGAGCCTGTTCGAACGCCACCCGTTCACCGTCGTCTCGACGGACTTCATCAAGTCCGAGAGCAAACAGCACGAGTTTCTTCGGACCTGTCCGGAGCTGGTGATCGTCGACGAGGCGCACACGTGCGTGGCCGACGGGGGCCCCTTGGCGGGGCGGCAGCGGCACCGGCGACACGAGTTACTGCGGCAGGTGGTCGCCGACCCGGAACGGCATCTCATCCTCGTCACCGCGACCCCCCACTCGGGCAAGGACGAGGGATTCCGTGCCCTGCTCGCTCTGCTCGATCCTGAGCTGGGGACGGTCAGTCTCGACTCGGTGGCCGGCCGAGAGCGGCTGGCCAGGCATTTCGTGCAGCGGCGGCGGCAGGATATCCGCACGTTCGTGGCGCGGGAGCGGGGTTTCCGGGAGGAGACCCGGTTCCCGGAGGACCGGGAGACCCGCGAGGCCCCTTATCGCCTCACGTCCGCCTACCGGGAGCTGTTCAACGAGGCGCTCGACTTCGCCCGAGACGAGGCCCGGGGCGCCGGGGCCGCCGATGGGAGCGGCAGCGCCGTGCGTGAGCGGGTGACGTGGTGGTCGATGCTCGCGCTGCTGCGCACCCTCGCATCGTCGCCTGCGGCGGCGGCGGCAACCCTGCGGATGAGGGCTCGGGCGGCGTCGGCGACGAGCGCCGCTGAAGCGGACGCGATCGGCCGGGCCACGGTGCTCGACACCGCCGACGACGAGGCGCAGGAATCGCTGGACGTGACACCCGGCGTGCTCACCGTCGACGACGACGCTGATGGCACGGACGGCGTCTCGCTGGGCGCGCCCTCAGCCCCGGATGCTCGTCGTCGACGACGCCTGAATGCGATGGCGGCCGCGGCGGACAAGCTCCAGGGCGTCGAGCAGGACGCCAAGCTCGCGCTGCTGGTCAAGCAGGTGAAGAACCTGCTCGCCGACGGCTACAACCCCATCGTGTTCTGCCGGTTCATCGACACCGCCGAGTACGTGGCCGCCCAACTCGGCGAGAAGCTCGGCCGCAACACGGACGTCGACGCGGTGACCGGCTCGCTGCCGCCCTCCGAGCGGCAGCAGCGGATCCGTGATCTGACGAGCACCGACGCCCGCCACGTCTTGGTCGCCACGGACTGCCTGTCCGAGGGCGTGAACCTGCAGGACGCGTTCCAGGCGGTCGTCCACTACGACCTGGCGTGGAACCCGACCCGCCACGAGCAGCGGGAGGGCCGGGTCGACCGGTTCGGGCAGACCGCCCCGACCGTCCGGGCCGTGACGATCTACGGCGAGGACAACAGCATCGACGGGGTCGTGCTCGACGTGCTCATCCGCCGCCACCGGGCGATCAGCAAGGCGACGGGCGTCAGCGTGCCGGTGCCTGCCGAGTCGGACTCGGTGGTCAAGGCGCTGCTGGAGGGGCTGCTGCTGCGGGGTTCGGATCACGGTCAGCTCGAGCTCGGACTCGATTTCCGGCAGGCAGACGCCGCGCTCGCTCGGGAGTGGGAGTCGAGCGCGGCGCGTGAGAAGGAGTCTCGGACGAAGTACGCGCAGCGGGCGATCCATCCGGAGGAGGTAGCCCGCGAGGTCGCCGAGACCCGCTCCGCCCTCGGCTCGCACCTGGAGATCGAGCCCTTTGTCACTGAGGCCGTGCGGGCGTTGGGCGGTTCGGTGACGCCCGCGCAGGACGGGATCTCGGCGGTGACGTCGACGCTGCCCCCGGGGGTGCGCGACGCGCTGCCGCCCGCTCACGTGGAGCCGTTGCCGTTCCACCGCGAGATGCCCGTGCCACGGCGGCACGCGCTGTTGACCCGCACCGACGCGTCGGTCGAGGCGATCGCCCGGTACGTGCTCGACATCGCGTTGGACGGCGCGAACGCGGCGTCGACCGGCGGTGATGCACCCACGCGCCCGGCGAGCCGGGCCGGTGTCTTCCGCACCCGCGCCGTCGAGACGCGGACCACGCTGCTGCTCCTGCGATACCGCTACCACCTGGACCTGCCGACGGCCTCGGGCACGCGGCAGATGGTCGCCGAGGACGCGGACGTCGTAGCGTTCCGCGGCCCGGCGTCGGATCCGACCCTGCTCGCCGACGCCGACGCGATCGCACTGCTCGGGGCCCGCCCGGACGCGAACATCCCGCCGGACCGGGCTCGGCAGTTCGCGCAGCGGGCCATCGGCGCGGCAGGGGCCCTCGCGCCGCTGCTCGAGGACCGGGCGCGACGTCGGGGCGACGAGCTGCTGGAAAGCCACCGGCGGGTGCGCACGGGTGCGCGGGCCGCGAAGGCCGGGCTGAGGGTGCGCGCCCAGACCCCGGTCGATGTGCTCGGCGTGTACGTCTACCTGCCGGTGATCGAAGCAAGCGCATGAGCGGCGAGTTGACGGCGATCCGCACGGCGGGGGGCATGCTCACGGGCAGTCTGCTCGCGCGGGTGGGGCGTGGCGACGCCACCCTCGGCGGGATGGGCGCTGCCGACTATCACCTGCCAGCCGGCCAGTCGCCGCGCGAGGCGGCGAACCGGGCGTGGTCGTACCTGTCGGGCATGTGGCCTGCGTTCCGGGACGCGGTGACGGCGTTGCCCGACTCGAACGCGGCGGTGCGGGTGACGCGGGAGCAATGGCTACTCCACGTGTTCGGGCAGCTCGGCTACGGCCGCCTGCAGACGACGCCCGCGGGCGGTCTCGCCGCCGGTGACAAGGGGTACCCGATCTCGCATGTGTGGGGGGCGACGCCGATCCACCTGCTCGGGTGGAACGTCGATCTCGACCGTCGCACGAAGGGCGTGGCCGGTGCCGCGGAGCGGGCGCCGCATGCGCTCGTACAGGAGTTCCTGAACCGCAGCGACGAGCACCTGTGGGGCGTCGTCAGCAACGGGCAGGTGCTGCGGCTGCTGCGGGACAGTTCGGCGCTGTCCGCGCAGTCGTTCGTGGAGTTCGACCTGGTGGCGATCTTCGACGGGGAGCTGTTCTCCGACTTCGTGGTGTTGTTCCTGCTGCTCCACCAGTCACGCGTCGAGGTCGGCGGCGGCGACGCCGGTCGTGACGTCGGAGAGCGCGGCCCCGCGGACTGCTGGCTGGAGCGGTGGCGCGGAGTTGCGGCCACGTCAGGGACGCGGGCGATGGCGAGCCTGCGCGACGGCGTGAAGCGGGCGATCGAGCTGCTCGGAACGGGGTTCCTGCAGCACCCGGACAACATGGTGCTGCGGCATCAGGTCGGGCTCGACGAGGTCGACGATCCGGAGGTGAGCGCCGCCGAGTTCCAGCAGGGGCTGCTCCGGCTCGTCTACCGCCTGCTGTTCCTGTTCGTCGCCGAGGACCGCGGCGCGCTGCTCGATCCCGCCGCCGATCTGGTGGCGCGGGAGCGGTACTCGCGGTTCTATTCCACGGCGCGGCTGCGGCGGATGGCGCGGCGCCGACGGGGAACCCAGCACGAGGACCTGTGGGTGGCGTTGACGCTCGTCATCGAACGCCTCGGTGCTGAGCACGGTTGCCCGGAGCTCGGGCTGCCGGGTATCGGTGGGCTGTTCGACGACCGGGGGACGGAGTTCCTCACCGCGTCGCACCTGTCGAACCAGGCGCTGCTCGCCGCGGTCCGGGAGCTGAGCGTGGTGCAGCCGAAGGGCGAGGCCCGCCAGCCGGTGGACTACAAGAACCTGGGCGCGGAGGAGCTCGGCGGCATCTACGAGTCGCTGCTCGAGCTCGTGCCGCGACTGAACCTCGCGGAGAGGACTCTCACGCTCGAACTGTTGGCAGGTAACGAGCGCAAGACGACGGGCTCGTATTACACGCCCAGTTCACTGATCGACTTGGTGCTCGACGAGACCTTGACGCCGCTGCTCGACGAGGCGGAGCGCGCGGACGATCCCGAGGCTGCCCTGCTCGGGTTGACCGTCTGCGACCCGGCCTGCGGCTCGGGGCACATCCTGGTCGCGGCCGCCCGCCGGCTCGCGGAGCGGCTGGCCGTCGCACGGTCGGGCGAGCACGACCCGACACCCACCGACGTAGGGGAGGCGATGCGTGACGTCGTGACCCGATGCCTCTACGGCGTGGACCTGAACCCCTTGGCCGCCGAGCTGGCGAAGGTGAGTCTGTGGCTGGATTCGATGGAGGCCGGCAAGCCGCTGAGCTTCCTCGACAGCCACATCAAGGTCGGCAACTCCCTGCTCGGCACGACGCCTGCGCTGCTGCCGAAGGGGGTGCCGGAGTCGGCGTACGTCGCGCTCGAGGGCGACGACAAGAAGGCCACCACGCTGCTGAAGAAGCAGAACAGGCAGGACCTGAAGGAACGCGAGGCAGAGCGGGAGGGGGCGGACCTCTTCGACGTCTTCGCGGCGGACGGCGCGGAGGCCGTGTCGAACGCGTCGATGGCGACGAAACTCGGCGAGGCGACGGCGGTCCGGACGCAGAGTCTCGCCGGGATCCATGCGGTCGAGAAGCGGTACGCGCAGTACCTCGCGAATCCGGAGCTGGCACGCGAGCGTCTGCGAGCGGACACCTGGTGCGCGGCCTTCGTGCAGGTCAAGGGGGAGGGCAGCCCCCCGATCACGACTGCCACCGTCGACGAGGCGGCCCGCGGCGAGCTCGGCGCCGCGGCGAAGGCCGAGGTGGAGCGGCTCCAGGCGCAGTACGGGTTCTTCCACTGGCACCTGGAGTTCCCGGAGATTTTCGACGTCGGCCCGGCGACGTCGTCGGAGGAGCAGGGCTGGCGCGGCGGCTTCGCGGCGATGCTCGGCAACCCACCCTGGGAGAGAGTGAAGCTGCAGGAGCAGGAGTTCTTCGCCCAGCGTGACCCCGAGGTCGCGGGCGCGAAGAACGCCGCCGCCCGGAAGACGCTCATCACGGCCCTCGTCGAGACGAACCCCGACCTCGATCGTGAGTGGCGGCAGGCTAGCCGCGTGGCCGAGGCGACCAGCCACGTCCTGCGCAAATCTGGCCGTTACCCGCTCTGCGGCGTCGGCGACGTGAATACCTACGCGGTGTTTGCGGAGTTGTTCCGCTCGTCCGTCCGGTTCGACGGTCGGATGGGGGTCATCACCCCGACTGGCCTGGCGACGGACGCGACGACCTCGGCGTTCTTCGCCGACACGGTCAAGCACAAGCGGTTGGCGGCGTTCTACGACTTCGAGAACGAGGCCAAGATCTTCCCTGGTGTACACAACCAATTTCGCTTCGCGATCGCGGTGATTTCCGGTGGTAGGCCGATCGATGGCACCAATCTTGCCTTCTACACGCGCTATGTGCAGGACACCGTCACGCGCCGCTTCGGTGTAACCCCCAAGGAAGTCCTGCTACTCAACCCCAACACGG
>JBDTWM010000065.1:0-15390 GCA_040006675.1 Dermatophilaceae bacterium
GCCAGCGTCGACCAGATCACGCAGGCACTGACGGCGGCGGGCGTCGACAACGCGGCGCGCTGGGCCAAGGAGATCGAGGAATACCGCCCGTACACGGCGGACAACCTGTCCTCGACCGTGACGAGGGAACTCGGCAAGTACGGGATCGACAACGCCACGCTCGCCAAGATCCTGGCCACTGTGAAGGTTTGACCCATGCGATGGAACATGGTGAACCTTGTGGCTGAACCGACCACGTCCCGGGGGGCGACCCCGCTCTATGACAGCAGCTGGGACCTCCTCGGGCGGCTGCGGCGAGCTCTGGCAGCCCTGGCGCTGCTGTTCGCACTGGGTACGGCCCTGGAGCTGGCGACTCTGCGCCACTGGAAGGGCCCGCTCATGTGGACACCGTGGGTGATCCTGGCGCTGCTCACCGTGGGCGCGGTGGCTCTGCTGCGCGCTCCGACGACAACCGGTGCGGTGCGGTTCGCCCGGGGCGTGGCCCTCGTATCGCTGATCGGCGGTACGGCCGGGATGATCGCGCACTTCCACGGCAACCTGGAAACTGCCCCCCTGGCCGCGCTGTGGGCCAAGCGTTGGGACGGACTGTCCACGCCGCAGCAGTGGTGGGAGGTGGCGAGCGGCGGCGCAGGCGTCGCGCCGGTGCTGGCTCCGGGATTCCTCGCGGTGGGCGGCGCGATCCTGGCGCTGGCTACGTACGGCGTGGGCCGGGCGCGCGGCGCCGCCTCCGCGCAGCCCAGGACCTGAGCGGGACGTTCGTCGACCGCACCTCCTTCGCCAGCTGAGCTCTCAGATCGGGCGACGTAGGGGTGCGAGGTCTACGAGAAGCGTTCCATCAGAACGAAGTCGGGGGAAACCTCCGCGTCGGCCAGGGCGTTCTCCAGCGCCATCACCATGGGGGTGGGCCCGCACGCGTACATGTCCGGCGGTGCGGGGAACCTCGCCAGCGCCGCGCCGACCGTCTCGGCCGGGGTGCCCTGCACGTACACGACCTTGTCGTGCCCGCTCTCCGGCAGGTCGCCATCGGGCTTCCACACGCAGATGCGGACCTCTACGTCGGTCAGCTGGTCGGCGAGCTCCGTGAGCTCGCCCAGGCAGAACACGTCCTCGACGGTGTTCACGCCCAGATAGATCCGCACCGCCTGCGGCTCGCCCCACTCAGCCATCCGACGAGCCATCGACAGCAGCGGCGCGAGCCCGCTTCCGCCGCCGATGAACCAACGCGGACGGGTCCCGTTCTCCATGAGCTGGAACGCGCCCGACGGCCCGCGGACCGTCACGACGTCACCGACCGTGCCCGACCCGCTGCGCAACCAGTCCGACATGAGGCCGGTCTGTTGCTGGTGGATGAAGAACTCCAGCTCGCCGTCCCAGTTGCCGATGTTGGCCAGCGAATAGGTGCGCCACTGCTCGCTGCCCGGCAGCCGGATCTGCATGTACTGGCCCGAGTCGAACTCGGCCGCGCTGCCGTACATGTCGTCCGGGGTCAACGTCATGCGTATCCGCCACACCCACTGGCTCACCCGGTCCAGCCCGGTGATCGTCGCCTCGCGGGTCGGTGGGGCGGAGTCGACGATGCGGCTCGACTCGTACGGCAGCGAGATGGCCATGTCGCTCGTCGGGCGGGTGCAGCACAGCAGCGCCGCCCCCTCCCCCGCGAGGGGGCCGATCGCCTCGGGCGAGTAGTCGTCGTGCGCGTACTCGCCGGACTTCACCCACCCCAGGCATACCCCGCACGACCCATGCAGGCAGAGGGCGGGCAGGATCGTCTGCGCCTCGTACGCCGCCTGCAGCACCGTCTGGCCGTCGGCGACGTCGATGTCTTTGACGACCCCGTCGACGGTCGTGAGCACCACCAGGTGGGTGCCGCCGACCACCTGCTCGGACGTCTGGGTCATCTTCCGCTCCTCACTGTCAAACCCTTCGATACCCGTGCATCATGGCAACACGCGTGTTCAGCGGCCGGCCATCGCTTCCTCCAGGTCGCGGGTCGGGTCGCCGTTGGCCTTGAGGTTGAACCGCTCGACCAGCACCCGCACGGCCGCGGGGGTGAGGAACGCGGGCAGCGTCGGGCCGAGACGGATGTTCTTGAGCCCGAGCGCGAGCATCGTGAGCAGCACGGCGGCCGCCTTCTGCTCGAACCAGGACACGAACAGCGACAGCGGCAGGTCGTTGACGTCGCAGTCGAATGCCTCGGCCAGGGCCATCGCGATCCGTAGCGCGGAGTACGCGTCGTTGCACTGCCCGCAGTCCAGCAGCCGCGGCAGGCCGGCGACGGTGCCGAACTCCAGTTTGTTGAAGCGGTACTTGTTGCAGCCCATCGTGAGCAGCACCGTGTCCTCGGGGGCCTTCGTCGCCACATCCGTGTAGTAGTTGCGGCCCGGCACAGCGCCGTCGCAGCCGCCGATGACCAGGAAGCGAGAGATCTGACCCGACTTCACCGCGTCCACGACGGTCGCCGCGTGGTCGAGCACCGCGTCGCGCGCGAAGCCGGTCGTCACGAGCTGCTCCGGCGCGTCCTCCTTGAAGCCCGGCAGCGCCTTGGCGGCCTTCACGAGCACGTCGAGGTCCTTGTGCTCCAGGTGCCGCACGCCCGGCCAACCGGTCGGGCCGAGGGTGAAGATGCGCCGCTTGTAGCTCGGTTGCGGCTCGATGAGGCAGTTGCTCGTCATCACGATCGGGCCGGGGAACGCCCCGAAGTCCTGGTGCTGGTCCTGCCAGGCGCCGCCGTAGTTGCCGGCCAGGTGGGGGTAAGAGTGCAACCCCGGGTATCCGTGCGCCGGCAGCATCTCGCCGTGGGTATAGACGTCGACGCCCTGCCCGTCCGTCGCCGCCAGGATCGCCTGGAGATCGCCGAGGTCGTGGCCGCTGACCAGGATCGCGTGACCCGCACGCGGGGTGACGCGCACCGCGGTCGGCGTGGGCGTGCCGAAGACCCCCGTGTTGGCGGCGTCGAGCAGCGCCATGACCTTCAGGTTCACCTCGCCGATGGTGATGGCGTGGGCCAGGAGCGCCTCCACGTCCGCGGGCGGGTCGGCCAGGAAGTTCAGCGCTTCTTCGACGCCGGCGTCGACCTCTTCGTCGCGGTAGCCCAGCACGTGCGCGTGGTGGGCGTACGCGCAGAGGCCCTTGAGCCCGTACAGATTGAGCGCCCGCAGCCCGACGACGTCCGCGCCGACCTCGTCCAGCTCCCGGTCGACAGCGGCGACGCCGAACTGTTCGATCAGCATGTTCGTGGTCGTGGCGGTCTCGAAGGTGGCCGGTCCACGCAGTGGCTCGGGGATCTGGCCCGCCTCGGCGCACGCCGCGTCGTACGCGGCCTTCGCGGCGTCGCGCTTCTTGGTCGCCTCGGTGATGAGGGTGACGAACCTGGTCGTGTTGAAGTTGACGTTGGTCAGTGTCGTGAAGAAGTAGTACGAGGCGTCGTAGGCGTGCTGCGGGTCGGGCTTGCCGAGCGCGCGCAGCCGGTGAGCGTATTGACCCAGGCCCAAGGTGACGTAGATCAGCAGGTCCTGCATGCCCGCCGTCGTCTCGTCCTTGCCGCAGTTGCCCTTGGGGCCCGCGCAACCCGCGATGAGGTTGGAACGGTCCCCGATGAGGCCGCTGCGGTCGGTCTGCTCGCACTGGTAACAGAACACTGGTCATCCCTTCGTGGGTCTGCGCCGGGCCATGGGCGCGGAACGGATGGGCACCGCCCGCGCGCGGCGGACGCGTCTCCCACCACAGTAGAGGCGCGTGACACGCGCCACCGGCGGTGCGGCAATTCTCCGCTACGGACGCGCGCCGCGGGAGGGTTCGCGCGTTCACCGCCGGTTCGACACCGGGGTGCCGTGGGGGGTGGGCTGCCCTCGGACGGTCGCCCGGGTGGCCGTGTCGCCCAGCTCATTCCGATGGCTTCCGGTTGCGCCTCGTGCCGACGTCCCCCAGGGTGGGGGCATTCTTGCGGCGCCCGACCCCACCAAGGAGCCATCTATGCCCCGCACCGCCCGCACCTCCCGGCCTCTGCTCGCACTGTCTGCTCTGGCTGCTGCCGGCCTGCTCGCCGCCTGCTCGTCCGGTACCAGCGAGACCGCGGCGTCGGCGACGATCAGCACGACCAGCACGACGACCCAGACCAGCACGACGACCGCGGCCAGCTCGACCGCGGCCACCGACAGCGCGGTTCCGGTGAACGCCCCGGTCGTCTCGGGCACGCTGAAGGACCCGAGCGGCAAGGAGGTCGGCACGGTCGAGATCCGTGCGGCCGCTTCGGGCTCGCCGGCGACAGCGACCGGTGACTCGGCGACGAGTGACTCGGCCACCTCGGCCACGTCGGCCACCTCGGCCACGTCGGCCACGTCGGCCACCTCGTCCACCTCGCCGAACGGCATGGAGGTGCGCGTCACCGCCCGCGGGCTGCCGGCGGGCTTCCATGGCCTGCACGTGCACTCGGTCGGCAAGTGCGAACCCAACTCGCCGGATCCGACAGACACCGCGAAGGTCGGAGACTTCCTGTCCGCAGGTGGGCACCTAGCAGGCGGCGGCGCCGATCACCCCAATCACGCCGGTGACCTCCCGTCCCTCGAAATCGGCCAGGACGGCACCGCCTCACTCGTCGCCGTCACGTCACGGCTGACGCCCGGCCTGCTCACCGGGTCCAGTGGCACGAGCCTCATCGTCCACGCCATGCCCGACAACTACGCGAACATCCCGACCCGCTACGCCGGCACCGGCGCCGACGCGGAGAGCAAGAAGGCGGGCGACGGCGGTGCGCGCATCGCGTGCGCCGTGCTCGCCAAGCCCTGATCCTGACGCGCTCAGGACGGGGACCGGGTGGTCGCCTCGCCTCGAGGCGACCCACCCTCACCCGTAGGCGCTGTCAGAGCCGCGTGAGCCGGGGGGCGCCTGCCTCGGGACGCGCCGAGCCGGCCCGAGGAGGGCGACCGGCTCGGTGGTCTCCGACATCGTCGCGAGGTCCACGATCGCGATCGAGTTGGGCGGCAACGGCTCCCAGCTTTCCTGGTCGAAGCCCGATGAGGCGTAGGCGAGGGTGCCGTCGGGGCCGCGGAGGCGTTGCATCAGGTAGTAGCCGGCGTCGTGATGCGGGGGCAACTCCTCCCCTGCGAGCAACCGACCGTGGAAGTTCTCGGTCGGCACATGAGCGTGCGTGGACGAGTGCACGACAACCAGGTGGGAGCGGCTCAACAAGACGGCGTTGAGACTGGCCGTCGGGAAGACGTCGCGCAGCAGAGCTACGCTCGCCCGGACCGCGTCCAGGAAGCTCAGCCCGGCGCGCACCCGGTCCGTCACGAGGGCAAGATACATCTCGCTGTCCGTGGTCCCGCGCAGCCGACCCAGCGTTTCCGGCGCGACCAGCTCACGCAGGTCCGCCACGGGCGAGATCGTGCCGTTGTGCGCCAGACCGATCCCTCGATCGACGAAGGGGTGACTGTTGGTGACCTGCACCGTCAGGCCATCCGTCGCCATCCGCAGATGCACGACCCCGGCCCGCGCCGCCGGCACCGCGAGGGCCCGGCGCAGACCCTCGTCGTACCGGCCGTTATGGCCCGCGCGGAAGCGTCGCAGCGTCATTCCGCCGACCCCGTTCGCCAGCCACATCGCCCCCCACCCGTCGCCGTGGACGCGGGCCAGCATCTGGAACTGCATGCAGGTCTGGTCACCGAGCACGGAGCTGAACGTCGAGTCGGTCGGGGCGGCGAAGGCGAGGATGCGGCACATGGCGAATGTCCGGGTCGACGGGCGGCAGACGTGGGTCGCGACGGGCTCAGGGGGCCTGATCGGCCCGGGAGGGGAAACGTCGGAGGTGGAGCTGCCGCAGCTCCTCGGCGAGTTCAGGGGCGGGTCCGTCGACCGGCAGGCCGGGAACGATGTCTCCGATCGGCAGGGTGTTGACGGGTGCCGGACCGACTCCGAGTTCGCCCAGCCATGCCTGGAGCTGCGCCGACGAGCTGGCGAACACGATCCGCCCGAGGCCGACCCAGCCGTGGGCTGCCGAGCACATGGGGCAGTGCTCGCCAGAGGTATAGACCGTGCAGTGCGCGCGGTCGGCTTCAGAGACGTGCGAGGCCGACCACCGGGCCAGCTCGAACTCGGGGTGGCGCGTGTGGTCCCCGCCGCCGACGCGGTTTCGCTCCTCGCGCAGGACCGTGCCGTCAGGTCCGACGAGCAGTGACCCGAAGGGTTGGTCGCCGGCGTCGATGGCCTGCCGGGCCAGCTCGACGCAGCGACGCAGGTGCGCACCGTCGGTCACGGTCAGGGTCATAGCGTGACAATAGCCGCTTCGCGCAGGTCATCCGCGGCGTAGCGTGGCCGCGGCGCCGCAGTTCTCCGTTGCGCGCCTGTCGTGCTCACCCCACGAAGGACGTTAGGAGGCCGACATGTCGGTCGTTGTTCTCATCATGATCGTGTACATGGCCGCCATGGTCGGCATCGGCCTGTATGCGCGGACCAAGATCAAGGACACCGAGGACTACCACCTGGCGGGCCGTCGCCTCGGAGTCCTCATGACCGCCGGGACGCTCGCCGCCACGGAGATCGGCGGTGGCAGCTCGGTCGGTGTCGCGTCGAAGGCGTACGGCAGTTGGGGTCTGTCGGCCGGCTGGTACGTCGTGGCCGCCGGCATCGGCATCCTGCTCGTGTCGTTCGTGGCGCCCGCGATGCGGCGCTCCATGGCGACGACGGTGCCGGAGGTCATCGGGCGCCGGTACGGTCCGGCCAGCCAGACGATCACCGCCGTGTTGGGCGGATTCGCGGTGATGGCGCTCGCGGCCGTCCAGATCACCGCCACCGCCACGATCATCTCGACCCTTGCCGGCATCGACACGTGGAAGTCCATCCTGGCTTCCGGGGTAGCGGTCGTCTTTTACACCTGGCTCGGCGGCATGTGGTCGGTGACGCTCACCGACTTCGTGCAGTTCTTCCTGATCGTCGGCGGATTCGCGCTCGCGCTGCCGTTCGCGATCAACGGCGCGGGCGGCTGGGGCTCCGTCGTGGACCGACTCCCCGAGGGGCAGCTCGGGTTCACCAAGGTCGGTTGGCCGACGATCCTCGGGCTCATCGTCCTCTACTTCATGACGTTCTCCACCGGCCAGGAGGCCGTGCAGCGCTATTACTCGGCCAGGACCCCGCGCGTCGCCGTCCAGGCGTCGATCCTGTGCGGCGTCTTGATGAGCCTGTACGCGTTCATTCCCGCGATCTTGGGACTGGTCGCGCTCGCCGAATTCCCCGGCATCCCCGAGAACAACGCCCTCGCGACCGCCGCGGTCAACCTGCTCCCGCCGGTCATGGCGGGACTATTACTCTCGGCGGTCATGTCGGCGACCCTGTCGAGCGCGTCAGGCGACCTGCTGGGCGCTGCGACGATCTATGTCAAAGACTTGCACCCGAAGATCACCAGGGCTCCGCTCGCGGACCAGGCGGAGTTGAAACTGAGCCGCCTGGTGGTGCTGATCGTCGGCACCTGCGCGATCGGGATCTCGCTGTGGAGCCAGCAGATCATCCCCCTGCTCGTCTTCGCGTTCACGATGCGCTCGGCAGGTCCCTTCGCCGCGTTCATCTTCAGCCTCGTCTGGAGCCGGACCAGCCAGCGCGCCGGCCTGGTCTCGATCATCATCGGCACCATCGTCGGAGTCGGCTGGGAGGCGTGGGGCGACAAGACGACGTTCGCCTCGATCATCGTGGGCAGTGTCTCCGGCGTGGTCGTCTTCCTGGTCATCCACATGATCGACGCCAGAGCCGGCCGGCTCACCGGTGATGCCTGGACCGGCAAGGACGTCGACGCTCCGGCTCCCGCCTCGGGCACGACTGCCTGATCGGGCACCACTCCTGACGGACGACACCGTCACTGACGGACGACACCGGAAGCAGGCAAACGTTCGGGGAGGTGTACCAACCGCGTACGCAGGGGGCGGCACGTAGCGAGGTGGTTTCCCGGTCGTGGGGTGGTTCGGGCACCGGACGGCTGCCCGCCCGCCCGCCGAAAACGACGTCAGGGACGGGGGTCCGAACACCCCGCCCCTGACGTGCCTGGCCTGCCAGCCGGCGGCAGCACCCACGCGCGGCTGGCAGAGTCTTGCGGTGCCCGAGCGCACGGGCGATAGAGCTGCGCTGAGCGGCCGCGTCGGGCGGCCGTCCTGTCGGCGCCGGTGATCAGTCAGCGGCGACCTTCGCGTTGAACTCGCGGATCATCTGGTCCCAGATCGGCACGTAGCGGTGCAGGCCCGTCCAGAAGTCCTGGTCGCGGCGCGACTCGAACAGCGCGAAGGGCGTGCCCTGCTGCTCGACCCACGTGTAGTACCCGAGGTTGAAGATGCGGTTGCGGTCGAACTCGGTGAGTTCGAGCGTGGCGTCGGTCGGAACGTTGGCCAGGTAGGCGCCCCACGTCTCGGCAGCCTGCTGCGCGGTGAACGTCCCGCCGAAGTCGCGTTCCTTGATCTTGGCGCGCTCGGAGGTGTACATCTGCCCACCGTCCGTGGCCACCGTGAAGAGGACGTCGTCCCTGCCCAGGCCGAGCTTCTTGGCGCAGGAGATCGCGGCGAGGACGTTGCAGATGGATGACAGGCCGAAGTCGACCAGCGCGTCGAGTTGCTCCTGCGGCACGCCCTTGGACGCCAGGTAGGCCAAGCCCACCTCCTCGTTGATCATGACTTCGAGCTTGTCGGTGGCTCGGTCGCTGATCGCTGCCACGAGGTCGTGCTTCATGATGTTGTGGATGATCGGCAGGTGCTTGTCGCCGATGCCCTGGATGTTGTGCTCACCGAAACCGTTCATGAGCAGGGTGGGGCACTCGAGGGCCTCGACCGCGGCGATCTTGGTGCCGTACGTGTCCTTCAGGTATTCGGCCGCCGCGATCGTGCCGGCCGAGCCGGTCGCGCAGCTGACGAGCGCGAGGCGGGCGTCGGTGTGGCCGCTGCGCGTTCTGTAGTCCTCGAAGACGTGCTGGAACGCTGGGCCGGTGATCGCGTAGTGCGCCAGGTGGTTCACGAACTCCGCGAACTGGTTGAAGACGAAGTTCATCGGGTCTTCGGCCAACCGGTTGCACTCGTCGTAAATCTCCTTGACGTTGCTCTCCGTGCCCACGGTCTTGATGACGTCCTCGGCCGGGTTCTCGCACCAGCGGTCGAGCCAGTCGAAGCGCTCCTGGCTCATGCCCTCGGGCAGGATGGCGACGCCGCGCGAGGACATGAGCCGACTGATCGCCACGCCGCCGCGGGCGTAGTTGCCGGTTGACGGCCAGATCGCGCGGTGCTTGGTCGGGTCGAACTGCCCGGTCACGACGCGCGGGGCGAGGCAGGCATACGCCGCCAGCACCTTGTGCGCGGTGATCATCGGGAATCGGTTGCCGAAGATGACCAGGATCGGGGAGTCGATGCCGGTCAGTTCCTTCGTGAGGACCACGTGGTCCGGCACCGTGACCTGGTTGCCGTCCTTGTCGTTGTACCAGTGCACGCGGAAGAGGTTGCGCACGTCGGGGCCCTGCGGATCGGCGTCACCGATGCGTGCTGGGTCGATGAGCTCGGGCGGGTTGGCCAGCTCCTCGAACGTGGGCAGGACGATGCCTCGCTCACGGAACCGGGCGACGCTGTTGGCGAGGTTCTCCTCATCGACGACGCGGTCGGCGAGACCGAACTGATCCTCTAGAGCGGCCTGAACGGCTGCGTCTCTAGTACAAGTGAGGTCAGCGTCGGTCATAGGTATGATCCTGACGGATCGACTTCCTATGCGCAAGGTCTCAAGAACCTAATCTAAGGTCGAATACGTCACGTGCGCCGAGGACTCGACCTCTTCGGGCCTTCGTGGGTGCCGGTGATCGGTTCGCCCCGGGATGCTGACGGGACGAGAGGCCCGAAGGAGATAGTTCTGCGGAAACGCCGTCAGTGACAGCGTCCCGCCAGTGGCGGCAGAAGCGATGGGCTCAGTGACGCGCTTCGTCGGTCGGGTCGACGAGGTGGGGGTTGCCGATGGTGACGTCGCTGACGTGGACGTGGCTGGTGACAACCTGGATGGTGACCTCATCCGGCCCGGTGAGGACGTGCGAGAGGACGCGGTGCGCGATGGTGCGAGCTTCGTCGGCCACGTCGATGAGGACCTGTCCGTACTGGACGAAGAGTTCGACGGTTATTTCCCGCAGGGGCTGGTCGCGGTCGACGACCAGGTGGATGCGCCCGACAGCGGCGGCTTCGAGGGCGGCGTCGATGTCGCGGCGGAGCAGGGTGATGAGGACCCGGTCGCTGATCCACACGTAGTCGTAGGGGGCCGCGACCCGGATCGGCAAGGAGCGTCTACTGGATCGCAACGCGTTGCGCAGCACATTATCGGCGATCTCGACGGCGCGGCGGCGTGAGCGCCCCCGCAGCTGCTCGGCGGCGGAGTGCAGGTACGCCGAGATGAGGCGTGCCCGTTCGTCGGGGGACGGAACCAGTGGTGGGGTCATCGCCACTGCTCCATCCTGATCGCGAGGGCTCTTCTGGCCCGATGTAGCTGGCCCCGCACGACGGTAGGGCTGGTGTCGAGAATCTTGGAGATCTGCTCGTAGGACAAGTCCTCGAACTCGCGAAGCAGCCAGCTGGCCCTTTGGCGCCACGGTAGTTCGCTCAGGGCCAGTGACAAGGCTTCCCACAGCTGGAGGTTGAGGAGGCGCCGCTCCGGGTCGATGTCGTGGCTCCGCGCACTCACGGGCTCGAGCAGCGTGGGGTCGACCACAAGGGGCCGCCTCCTTCGGCGGGTGTCGGTCACTTGGCGCGCCGTGATTCGGAAGATCCAGGTCTGGAACTCGGACTCGCCTCGGAAGTCGGGGAGGTGCCGCCAGGCCTTGAGCCAGGCATCCTGTGCGGCGTCCTCGGCCACCTGCTCGTCGCCGTCGAGCATGTGCAGCGCGTAACGAAACGTGGGGTGGAAGTGGCGTGCGAAAAGCTCGGAGAAGGCCGCCGCGTCGCCGAGGCCGGCTCGACGGGCGAGCGCTGCGTCGGATGTGGTTCGCGGGGACGTCGTCGTCACCACGCCTCCCATCGCTCCTACGGTGCCGCTCACGGGTGTGCTGGCGAGCCTAGGGCCTGGTCCGCCGGAGCCGTGGCTGAGGCGAATATGTGATGTGGATCACATTCGCGTGAGGATGTGACGACTGCCGCGTCTAACTGTGGTGACGACAACGCCCTCCACACTGAAGGATTCGACCGTGAGCACAACTGACAAGAGCCTCGAGAAGCAGCCTTCCACTGGTGAGCTCGCTACCTCCGACGGCCGCACGACCATTGCCGACACGGTGGTGGCGAAGATCGCCGGCATCGCCACCAACGAGATCTCGGGCGTGTATGCCCTCGGTGGGGGGACGGCCCGCGCCGTGGGTGCCCTGCGGGAGCGTATTCCCGGGTCGAGCACCAACCATTCGCAGGGGATCTCGGTCGAGGTGGGAGAGCGACAGGCCGCCGTCGACATTCAGCTCGTCGCCGAGTACGGCGTCGCGATCGTCGACCTTGCCGCCGGGATCCGCCGCAATGTGATCGCCTCGATCGAGCGGATGACCGGGCTCGAGGTGACCGAGGTCAACATCGAGGTCCAGGACGTCCATATCGAGTCCGACGACCACGGCCAGGACGACCCCGACAGTGATCCCCGCGTTCAGTGATGAGCCGGCCGGCAGGGCGGACGGAACCCGCGGACCCTTCTGACATGGCCGACCTGGTCGCGTCTACGACCAGATCGGTTCCGGGGGTGAGCGACTTGCACGCCGGCGCTTTCGGCGAGGTGGCCACCTACCTTCCGGGCCGCAAGGTCACCGGTGTCCGCATCAGCGAAGGTGTCACCGAGGTGCACGTCGTGGTGGACATGGGTCCGCCCCTCCTGGCGACCGCGACGGCCATCCGCGCCGCAGTACAACCGTTGGTCGGCACCGAGGTCCACGTGTTCATCGAGGACGTCGACCAGAGTTGACGCGATGCGGTGCTCTTCACCGGCCCCCTGACCCCGCGTAGGCGACCAGTGGCGCACCGCAAGGACAACCTGTGAGCCATCTCCTGCCTCGGCCAAGGTAGGGGAACGCGAGACGGGATCCGGAACGTGCACGTCCGGATCCCGTCTCAACGGGCGCGGCGCAACGTCGAGCTTGAACAATCCGTACGCCCAACCGTGCCCTTCCCGGGCGCTGACACCAGGAGATGCACCATGACTACTTCCACCATCGGGCTTCTTGCCGGGCTGCTGCTGGCCATCGCGGCCGCGGCGGGCGGCTTCGTGGGCTTCCTCATCGCGGTGGTGCTCGGTACCGTCGGCTACCTCGTCGGCGGTCAGTTCGACGGCGAGGTCGACCTCTCTGCCCTGCTGGGCAGGCGCAACCGTGGCTGACGCCCGCCCCACCATCCTCGCCAGGGCCCCCGAGGAGCGCGGGAGCCTGGTCATCGCCAACAAGGTGGTCGAGAGGGTCGCGACCATCGCCGCCCGCGAGATCGGGCAGGTCACCGACTCCCGCGCCGGATGGACCCAGATGTACCGAAACCTCCCCACGGCGACGGCCAAGGTCGCCGGCGGACGCGCCCGCGTCAACGTCGAGGTCGCGGCCGCCTGGCCGTCGTCCTTGCCCGAGGTCACCGCTCAGGTGCGTGACCGCGTGAGCGAACGGGTCACCAACCTCACCGGGGTCACCGTCGTCGCTGTCGACGTCACCGTTGCTGACGTCATCCGTCTCGAAACCGATGCCCGGAGGGTCCGATGAGCGCTACCTCGCAGAAGGCCGAGCCTGGCGTCACGACGACTCCCACATCTGCGGGTAGGCCGTCCCAGGATTCCACGGCAGGCGCCAGGGAAGCGATGACCGCTGCCAAAGCACCGGTCGGCACCGGTCATGCACCGTTGGTCGGCCTCCTGCTCGCGCTGGGGCTGATCGCCCTCGGAGTCGTGGGCGTCCAGGAGCCGCTGGTCCGCTCCGGTGCGACTACAGGTACGTCGTGGACCACGTGGGTCCTGACCCGCCTCGACGACGTGAGCCCCGCCGACTGGATGCTCGTCGTTTTCGTCGCCGCGGTGCTGCTTGGACTTCTCCTGCTACTGGTCGCCTTTCGGCGACGCCCGCATAAGACACTCGCCGTACGCGCCACCACTGGGGTGTATTTGCGGACCCGGGATCTTGCTCGGTTGGCGGACCACCTCCTCGAGGGCATCGATGGGGTCACCGATGTCAACTCCTCCGCGAGCGGCAGCCGATTGACGGTCACCGCCACCACGCTCGAACCCAGGACCCGCAACAGCACCCTGAGCGACACGCTGCACGAGCGCCTGGCTCCCTGCCTGGAGTCTTTCGAGCGTGCTCCGAAGGTGAGCGTCAGCATCAGGAACGGGGACCTCACATGATCAGCCGCACCACCCTCGCCGTCGATCGGATCGCCACACTCATCATGGCCGCGGTGCTCATCGCGGGAGGCGCCCTGGGGGTGTGGTGGTGGACCGGCGACAGCTCGTTGGCGGCTCGCAGCAACACCGCACCCGTCCAGGATCTCGTCGCGACCGACTGGTGGCCCTGGGCCAGCGCCGTCGTCGGTGTGCTCCTCATCCTGATGGGGCTGCGCTGGCTGGCCGCCCACGTGGCAAGGACGAAGGTCACACGGCTCAATCTCACCGGTTCCGGTGCCGCGGGCATGCTCGGTGTCGACGCCGGCAGGGTCGCCGGCGCCGCCGCCGACGCGTTCGCCGACACCCTCGGAGTGCGCAGCGCCAAAGGTCGCGTCAACCGCGACCGCGGGCAGATCGTCGCCCAGATCGACGCCACCATCGAACCTGAGGCTGACCTGTCGACGATCGCCGAGCAGGCGGATCTCGTCTCCGCCCAACTAGCCCACGTCCTCGGCCGCAACGATCTGCGGTGCAGCGTTCAGCTCACCGTCGCGCGCCACGGACGTCCCACGGACCGGGTCAGCTGACCCGGTGTAGACCACCAGTTCCATCCCACTACACAGGAGAAGTCATGGGAATCGTAGACAAGGCCAAGAACGCTGTCGAGGACCTCACCGGGAAGGCCAAGGAGATGGCCGGTGACGCGACCGACAAGCACGACCTGCAGGCAGAAGGCGAGGTTGACCAGGCCAAGGCGGAGACCAAGAAGGCCGGGGAGAACGTCAAGGACGCCTTCACCAACTGACCCAGGCTCGCCTCGGTCGCCGCCGACCAGCGCGACCGAGGCGAGCGTGGCCGGTCGAGCACCCACAGGGTTCGCAGCAGGAGCGCGTTCCCCAGGTGCTGCTCCGACGGATCAGGGTCAGTGGAGAGCCACTCAGCTCACACACCCCCGGGTCCGGAGATGCGCCGCGGTGGTAGCCCGGCCTCCGCCAGCTCCAGGTCGGCCAGGGCGCGCACCACCTCCGCATCGCCGCGGCGCCACGATCCGGCCGGATCCGCGCCGATCGCCGTCAATTCCCGCAACGGACGGCGTGCCAGGGCGCGCAACGCCAACAGCGAGCCGTCCCCGTCCATGGCCGCGACCTCTCGGACCTCCCGCGCCTGCCGCACGAAGCGCGCCCGTGCCCCCAGCCACGGGATCAGCCACGCCAGGATCGGCCCGGTCGCGACGGTCACCCCCAGCGCGATCCCCACGTGGTGGATGGTGCCTGCGAGGTCCACCCCCGCGGTCGAGGCATTCGTTCCGGATTCGGCGACCCGGTTCATCGCGTCGCGCAGCCGATCGCCCACCAGTGGGGCCTCGCCCATTCGTTCGGCGGCCGCCCGCGTGGCTTCTTCGAAGCGCGTGCCGGCCCCCGCCAACGCGGTCACCGGTTCGGCGAGCGCGTCGATCAGCCCGCTCACCCAGCGGCCCAACGCCGCCCACATCGCCACCCAGGCGATTGTGAGCACGTCCGAGGACACCTGGGCGGCGACGCGACCGGGCGCGCGAGCGTAGAGAACCATCCGACGACCTCCGACGGCCGGCGCCGAGCGTGCCCCCCCGGGTGCAGAGCGGGCACGCCGCCGGCCACTGTGCGCATTGTGGCAGGACGGGCGCGTCGGTGTGGGGCCGCTCACTCCGACGAGGCGTTGCCGCGCGGCGGCTGGACGCTGCGGCGAAGGACTCCTACCGTGAACGAATGCGCCGTGCGCGGGGCCACCCGGGGGTCGTCCGGGCGTGCCGGGCACGGCGTAAGCATGGGCGGGCTTCGAAGCGCCGCGGAGGCAGGGGAGCGTACGGATGAGGCGAACACGGGCGGTGGCGGCGCTGCTCTTGGCCGCGGTCGGACCCGCGGCGGTCGGCTGCGGGTCGATCACGCTCGGGCCGGCCTCCACCACGACGACGCCGGGGGTCAGCTCGCCGAGCGCGTCCCCGACGTCCGGTCCAACGGGGCAGCCCGCCACGCCGGACGCCACCTTGGATGACCTGGCCTCCCTCGTGGTGCCCCCGTATTGCCAGATGCC
>JBDTWM010000066.1:0-15309 GCA_040006675.1 Dermatophilaceae bacterium
GACGCCTCAACGGCGCGGGGAGCGCAGGTGGAGCAGGCAGCGCAGGTGGAGCAGGCAGCGCAGGTGGAGCAGGTGGAGCAGGCAGCGCAGGCAAGGACACCTGGGGACGAGACAGCGAAGGAAGACGCGACCCAAGCAGTGCCCGAGGCGGATGCGACGCTGGCGGAGCGCCCACAGCCCAGCCGGGCCGGGGTCGCCGTCGCCGCCGCGGAGGCCTTGGCTGGTCGGGCGAAGGCCACGCTCGGCACGTTCGCTCGGGCGGCAGCCGACAAGGCGGCGCTGGCACGCGTGGAGGCGGCCCGTAGGCGCGAGTCGGGCGAGCCCGAAGCCGCCAAGCTGGCCGTGTTCCGACCGCAGCCCGCCCCGTACGAGCAACCGAGCCCACTGTTCACCTTCGACGAAACCGAGAAACCCGGCAGCCACTCCGGCCTGGTCCTGGTGCTGGTGGCCGTCATCGTCGTGGTCGCCGTCGCTCTGTCGTCCCTCGTGGTGTTGCGCGGGCTCACGAGTTCCGAGACCACCACAACCCCGGAACGTCCGGTCGGGTCCGTCACATCGTCCGGCACGTCGTCCGGCACGTCGCCCGCGACAGCCCGGAGTGCTGGCGCGGGGCAGCCGGTCGCGATCGCGAGCGGTACGACGTACGACCCGTTCGGCGACGGCTCGGAAAACAACAACTACATCGGCCAGGCCTACGACGGCAACCCGGCCACGCGCTGGGTATCGGAGCAGTATTACTCCGAGCCGGACTGGGGCGGCTCGGCCAACCGCGGCGTCGGTGCGGTGTTCCGCATGCCGAAAGACACCTCGCTCACGTCAGTCTCCATGGACCTCGGCAACCTCCCCGAATCCGCGACGCTCTATGTCGGCAACTCCCCGCAAGACCTGGCCTCCGCGACGCGTATCGGGAGCGTCGACCAGGCCACTGGGACCGTGACGGTGCCCGTGTCGGACGCCCCGCCGTCGGAGTACGTGTACGTCTGGTTCACCAAGGCTCCCCGTGACGGTCGATCGTGGCGCGTGTACCTCTACGAGATCCGCCTCCTGAGCTGAACTGCGGCGTTGCCGGCTGCGGGAACCAACCGCTCATCCCGCTCGTCCTCCACGTGGCGAGAGCGTCCCGCGTAGGACAAGGAGATGAGCCGTGGCCGGTACCAACCATCCGCACCGGCCCCGCCTCGGCGAGGACGACCCCACGGGGATGCACGAGATGCTGTCCGGGCTGCCCGCCCCGCACGTCATGCCGCCGGAGCTCGTCGAGCGGATCCAGAAGAGCCTGAGGAATGAGGTGCGGCAGAGCGGCCACGTCGACGACTCGGCAGGCCGCCCTGACACGTATGCCCTCTTCGCCGGACGGGCCCGCAGGCCCGTCCGGCGCGACGTCATCGTCGGGGGAGCCGGCGTCGCGGGCTTCGCGCTCATCGCCGCGCTGGCCGCGACGATGCCCAGCCTGCCCGGGGTCACGGCTCAGATCACCAGCAGGACAGTCACACCGGAGCATCTCCTTGTGCAACCGCACTCCTCGCTCGCCGAGCCCGTCGCGCTCGGCTCCGCGCACATCCGGTCCGGTACAACCGCGTACACGGCGGACCGCCTGCGCGACCAGGCCCGCGCGTTGAGGGCCGCGCCGACAACGCCGCTGCGGGAGGGTGCGGCGCAGCAGACGGACCTAGGCCCGATCGCGACCCCGGTGGGCCTCTCGTCGTGCCTGCAGTCGCTCGGCCTCCCAGCGGACGCGGCCGCCTGGGTGGATCTGGCTCGCTACGAGGACCATCCGGTCGCGGTGATTGTCACCCACGAGGGCGACACCGATCGGGTACGCGTCGTCACGCGCTCCTGCCATCTCGACGATCCGGGGCTGCTCGCCGGTCCTTACGACCTGTAGGGCGTGTCACACGCGCTCCGACGCCAGTCCCTCGCGGAAGAATGGGGCTTCCCGGGACGTTCGCATCGTCGACGACGCGCCTGCACCTCCAGCGCGCGGCCCCTGAACGCCTGCACTTCGAACGCTCCCCCTCGAACAAGGAGTCACCCGCCATCGTGAGCACAGACGTCCGCCAGCTCATCATCATCGGATCCGGTCCGGCCGGTTTCACAGCCGCCATCTATGCCGCCCGCGCGAACCTCGAGCCGCTCGTCATCACCGGCTCGATCGACGCTGGTGGGGCGCTCATGACCACAACCGATGTCGAAAACTTCCCGGGCTTCCCCGAGGGCATCATGGGCCCTGACCTCATGGACAACATGCAAGCTCAGGCGGCCCGGTTCGGCGCGGAAATCCTCGCCGATGATGTGACATCGGTCGACCTGCGCGGCGACATCAAGATCGTCACGGACAGCTCAGGCGTCGAGCACCGCGCCAGCGCGGTGATCCTGGCGATGGGATCGGCCTACCGCAAGCTGGGGCTGCCCGATGAGCAGCGACTCTCGGGGCATGGCGTCTCGTGGTGCGCGACGTGCGACGGCTTCTTCTTCCGTGACCAGGACATCGCGGTCGTCGGCGGTGGTGATTCCGCGGTCGAGGAGGCGACGTTCCTCACCAAGTTCGCTCGGACGGTGACCGTCATCCACCGGCGCGACGAGCTGCGGGCCAGCAAGATCATGGGGGAGCGCGCGCACGCGAACGACAAGATCCAGTTCGCGTGGAACTCGCAGGTGGTCCGAATCCTCGGCGCCGACAAGGTGACCGGCATCGTTCTGCGCAACACCCTGACGGGCGAGGACAGCGAGCTGCCCGTCACCGGCGTCTTCGTGGCGATCGGACACGATCCGCGACACGACCTCGTGAAGGGTCAGGTTGAGCTCGACGAGGGCGGGTACGTCGTATGCGAGGGCCGTTCGTCCCGGACGAACCTGCCCGGCGTGTTCGCCTGCGGCGACCTCGTGGACCACACGTACCGTCAGGCTGTCACCGCAGCCGGGTCGGGATGCGCGGCCGCCTTGGACGCCGAACACTTCCTCGCTGACCAGGCGGCCGCCGCGACCGTGATCTGAGCCGTCCCTGGCTCGTGAAGAGCCCTACCAGTGATGGCTCGAGCCCGACCCGAACACTCAACGACCCGAACACTCAACGACCATCCAGCAACGTCCCTGCACCGAAAGGAACCTCCATCGTGGGAGCCGTAACCGAAACGACCGACGACACCTTCACCGCCGACGTGCTCCAGGCAGACGGGCCCGTCCTTGTCGACTTCTGGGCCGAGTGGTGCGGTCCGTGCCGCAAGGTCGCCCCGATCCTGGCGGAGATCGCCGCTGAACACGGCGACAAGCTCAAGATCGTCAAGCTCGACATCGAAGCGAACCAGGCCACAGCCGCTCAGTTCGGCATCGTGAGCATCCCGACCATGAGCGTCTTTCAGGGCGGTCAGGTGGTCAAGTCCATCACCGGTGCACGACCAAAGCCGATGATGCTCAAGGAGCTGGCAGACTTCATCTGAGCCACCCGGACCCCGAAGGGCGGACATGTTTCACGTGAAACATGTCCGCCCTTCGTCGTGAGGAAACCCGACGGTGCACAGAAGCGCCAGGTCCCCGTCCGCGAGACCACGCAACACGCGCAGCTCGTGGGGGACCACTGGAGCCGGCAACGCGTCGAGAGGAAACCAGGCAAGGTCGGCGCTCTTGTCGGGCTCGACCGTTCGAGGCTCGCCCTTCCAGCTGTCCACCGCGAAGAAGAAGTCGACGCGCTGATTCACGGGCGAGTCGTCCTCATGGCGCCGATGAACGACGGTGAGTGGCACCAAGTCGTCCGCGTCGATCACGACCCCGAGCTCCTCACGCGCCTCGCGCACCGCTGCCCGCACAACGCTCTCGCCGGCCTCCACGTGACCTGCCGCTCCACAGGCCCAATGCTCATCCATGAACCCGGTCCCTCGTCGGTATTGCAGCAGCACCTCACGTCGCCCTTCGCGGTGGCGCCGGAACACGACGTACGCCGCAGGGATCAGAGCAAAACGACCCATAGGGCTCACCTTACGAAGCTTCGGCCTGCGCGGTCACACGCGGGCGGTGCGGATCCGACGGTCGAGGACCAGGTGGGCGACCAGGCCGGCGATCAAGCCCCAGAACGCCGATCCCACCCCGGCGATGCTGATGCCGCTGGCGGCGACAAGGAACGCGATAGCCGCCTTCTGCCAGTGGTCGGTGTCTCCCATCGCGCTGGCCGTCGCCGACGCGAAGCTCGACACTAGCGCCAGTCCCGCGATGCCTGCGAGGAGGCCCGCCGGTGCCGCGTTGGAGATCGACGTGACTGCCCGGGAGATCGGGCCGAACCCGGCGTACGTCGCTCCCGCGACCACCGCCGCGATCCAGCGACGAGACGTGTCGGCACCGGCCTCGGGTCCCGCCGAGAGCGCGGCCGCGATCGCTGAGAGGTTGATGGCATGCCCGCCCAGGGGGGCTCCCACGACGGTGGCGACGCCCGTGTACGTGAGAGCGCCGCGGATCGGCGGCCGGTAGCCAAACGACGCCAGCACCGCGATGCCTGGGATGTTCTGGCTCGTCATCGTGACGATGTACAGCGGAATGGCGACAGCCACCACCGCCTGCCACGTCAGGGTGGGACTCGTCCAGGTGAGTCGGGGAACGAGGTCAGCGGCGGCCACCTGTGCGAAGGTCCCGGTCGTTGTCATGACCACGATGGCCGTCCCCAGAGCCCCAGGCACCGCCCAGCGGGGGGCGAGACGAAGCAGCAACAGCCACGTGACAACGATCGGACCGATCGTCCATGGGTGCGACACCATGTCCGCGAACGGCGCGATGCAGAGCCTGAGGAGCACGCCGGCCAGCATCGCGTTGGCGATCGCGTGCGGGATGCGCTTCACCATCTCGGTGAGGGGGCGGAGCAGTCCCGACAGGGCAATCAAGACACCGGTGACGATGAAGGCGCCGACGGCGGACGAGAAACCCCCCTCGGGAGTGATCGACGTCGCCAGCAGTGCGGCCCCCGGCGTCGACCACGCCATGGTGATCGGGGTCCGGTATCCCGCCGCGAACACTATGCAACCCAACCCCATCGTCCCGCACAAGACGGCGAGGCCCGAGGCCGCCTGCTCCGCGTCCGCCCCCATAGCGGTCAATCCGGCCAGGACCACCGCGAACGATGACGTGAACCCGACGAGTCCGGTCACCACGCCGGCCAGGACGCGCTGGGTGGTCTGCGGGTCACGACTCATGAGGTCTCCTCGCGCTCGTCGGGGAGATCAGCCTCCGACCGGTGCGCCCGCCTCATCGAGAAGCGCCAAGATCCGGTCCAGGTCCTCCGCGTCGGCGAACTCCACCGTCAGCTTCCCGCGGCGGCGGCCCATGGCGACGATCACGCGCGTGTCGAGCCGGTCCGACATGCGCGCCGCGATCCTCTCAAGGCGTTCGTCCGGGGTCGCCGCTTCACGCCTGCGGCGAGGTACCGACGTACCCTCGTCATCGCTGACGGCGACGATTTCCTCCACGCTACGCACCGAGAGCCCCTCGGCCACGATGCGCTGCGCCAGCCGCTCCATGGCCCCGAGGTCGTCGAGTGCCAGAAGCGCGCGGGCGTGCCCGGCACTCAGCACTCCGGCGGCGACCCTGCGGGCCACGCCGGGCGGTAGACGTAAGAGCCGCACTGTGTTGCTGATCTGTGATCGGGATCTGCCGATCTTCACCGCCAAGCTTTCCTGCGTGCACCCGAAGTCCTCGAGGAGCTGCTGATACGCCGCGGCTTCGTCCAGCGGGTTGAGCTGGCTGCGGTGCAGGTTCTCCAGCAGCGCATCACGGAGCAGATCGTCGTCCGGTGTCTCCTTGACGATGGCAGGGACCGTGTCGGCGCCCGCCAGCTGGCACGCACGCCAGCGACGTTCGCCCATTACCAGCTCGTACTGCGGAGCGTGGGCACCATCACCGGACGGCGTTGCCCCGATCGGGCGGACGACCACTGGCTGGAGAAGCCCGACTTCGCGGATGCTGTCCACCAGCTCCGACATCTCGTCCTCGTCGAAGACGGTTCTCGGCTGGCGCGGGTTGGGCAGGATCTGATCGGTGGGAACCTCCACGTAGCGTGCTCCCGGCACCGGACGCAGACCCTCATCGGTGGTCCCGGGCGCGTCGGGCTGTGTCTTCTCGTGCACCCACCGGGCGACGTGGTCCTCCGACGAGTCTGCAGCCGCGTTTTCAGGCGTACCCGCCATCGGGACAGTTGTCGATGCCTCGGCTGAGTCGTCATCGGGATTCGACGCAGGGCTCGGCTGCTCCCCGGTCATCCCCGTCGAATCCTCATCGTCGGGTCCGTGGACCTGGCCCGTCGAGGGTCCATACGAGTCGCGGGAGGTTCCCCCCGCCTCCGAGGGCGACGCTTCGCGCGATGCATCACGCGACCGATCCCGGAAGAACACGTCGGAGGGACGCTCTCCATACTCATGCGGACCGGTGGGGATAAGGGCCCCCAGCCCTCGACCCAAACCCCGACGCTTCTCGCTCACGTGCTCGTCTCCTCGCCGCTCACAGGGCCACTGCCTCCCAGCGCATCGCCAGCTCCGCCGCCGCCTCGGCGTAAGACAACGCACCCGTCGACGTCGGGTCGTACGTCATCACGGTCAGCCCGTGGCTCGGGGCCTCCGAAATGCGCACCGAGCGTGGGATGCGCGTTCGCAACACCTCGCGCGGAAAGTGCTCCCACACCTCGTCGGCCACCTGGGAGGACAGACGCGTCCGGCCGTCGTACATCGTGAGAAGGATCGCCGACACAAGCAACTGCGGATTGAGGTGCTTACGGATCATCTCGATGTTCTTGAGCAGCATCGACAGGCCCTCGAGGGCGTAATACTCACACTGAATCGGGATCAGCACCTCGCGGCCCGCGACAAAGGCGTTGAGCGTGAGCAGTCCGAGACTGGGTGGGCAGTCCACCAGGATGTAGTCAGGCGCGTCGTCACCAACGCTCTCCAGGAACGCGTCGATCGCCCGCTGCAACCGGGTCTCTCGCGCCACGAACGAGATGAGCTCCACCTCCGCCCCGGCCAGATCGATCGTGGCCGGCACGCACCACAGCCCCGGAACATCTCCGCACGGATGTACCACGTCGGCCAGAGGCATGTCCTCGATGAGGACGTCATAAATGCTCGGGACACCGGGACGGTGATCGATCCCTAGCGCAGTGCTGGCATTGCCCTGGGGATCCGTATCAATGACAAGGACGCTGAGGCCTCCTTGAGCGAGCGCCGCCGCGAGGTTGACGGCGCTGGTCGTCTTGCCGACACCGCCCTTCTGATTGGCAACCGTGATCACCCGAGTCCGCTGGGGACGGGGCAGGTTGTCCAACACCGCCGCGGGCGCCCGCGTCCCGCCTCCGGATGGATCCACGAGCGAGCGGGAACCCGATGTTTCACGTGAAACATCGGGACATTCCACCTCGTCCGCGTCCACCCACTCGACCTCCTCGGAGCATGCCGTCATCGCTAGCGCATCCAACGCTTCGGCGCTCGACCCCGACATGTCGTCGGACAGCACATCCGCATCCGACAGCCCTGCCACTGGTACGTCTTTGAGCAGCACGTCCGGGTCCGGGACGTCTACGGCTGGCACGTCTGCGGCTGGCACGTCCGGGTCCGGGACGTCTACGGCTGGCACGTCTACGGCTGGCACGTCTTCGAGCAGCACGTCTGCCACCGGCACGATGGCGTCTAGCGCATCTGCGACCCGCACGATTGCATCTGGTACGTCGCCAGCGGGCCAACCGAGATGTCCGTCTGGGGCATCCCGGTCGAGACACGGGGTGACCGGCCAACCCAGGCCGGTCGCCGCGGAAGAGAGCATCGCGGAAGGCTCCTCGCGTTCGGAAGGAAGCGTCAGGGCGAGCACGCCCCGAGGCACGCCCTTACCGTAGCCTCGTCGTCATCGCCGACTCGAATGCCCCGCCGCATGCTGTGAACAACCCGCACAAAAGTGGCGGGCGACTATGTGGACCGATGCCTCACCGGCATACTCAGCCCCGCCCGCCAGAGCGCGTGCGTGCCCCTGAAGGCGATGCCTGCCCCTGGCCGCGCAGGCACTCCACCACGGTCGTCGGCGGATCTACCACGCCCGTGCCTACCCTCCGCACCGTCCCGCCGACGAATCCCGCCCGCCGCACGGCCGCACGGTCCTGCGCGAGTTCCATCGCCGCGGAGTCACCCTTGAGTGCCAGCAATCGACCTCCGGGACTCACCACTGGTGCGCACCATGTGGCTAGCCGGCCGAGGCGCGCCACGGCGCGCGCGGTCACGACGGAGGAGCGCATCGAGGCCGGGAGATCTTCGGCCCGGCCGCGGTGGACCTTCACGTTCGCCAAACCCAGCTCGTCGACCGCGTGGCTCAGCCATGCCACACGGCGTTGCAGCGGTTCGACGAGGACCACCTCGAGATCAAGACGGGCCAGTGCGAGCGGGATTCCCGGTAGTCCGGCACCCGACCCGATGTCGATGACTCGCTCGCCGGTCGGCACGAGCTCGGCCACGACGGCACAGTTCAGGACGTGTCGCGTCCAGAGCCGGGGCACCTCGCGGGGGCCGATCAAACCGTGGCTGACACCGGTGTCCGCGAGCAGAGCGACGTACCGTTGCGCCGCGTGAAGGTTCGCGCCGAAACACGTCGCGGCCTGCGCTGTCGGAGCGTCCGGCACCACCGGTGTCGCGTCCGGGGTGGTCACACGGGGTAGACGACGACGAATCGACTGGGCTCCACGCCGTCTGATTCGCTAACCAGCCCGGCGGCCAGCACCTCGTCATGGACCACCTTCCGCTCGAAAGCGGTCATCGGATCCATCGCGACGCGGTCGGCGCCCGCATGCACCTGGGCGATCGCTTCGCGCGCCTCGCCCATGACGATCTTGCGACGCGTTGCGCGGTGGCCTGCGACGTCGAGCATCAGGCGGGAGCGGTCGCCGGTCTCCGCCTGCACGGCGAGACGGGTGAGCTCCTGCAGCGCCTCAAGCACCTTGCCGTCGGTGCCCACGAGACGCCTCGGCACCCGGCCATCCTCGGAGTCGACGATCGCGACGACCGCGCGGTCGCCGTCGATGTCCACGTCGATGTCCCCGTCGATGTCCGCGATGTCCAGGAGACGCTCGAGGAAGTCCGCCGCCACCTCGCCGTCCCGTTCGAGCTGCTCGGTTCGTTCGCGGCTGAGCGGGCGGCGCCCCCGGGGAGCAGGCGGCGCCGGTGGCGCGTCGTCTAGTCCGTTCTCATCCGCCGCATCGTCATGCACGTCGTCCGCCGCGTCGTCCACGTCGTCGGCCACGTCGTCCGCCACGTCGTCCGCCACGTCGTCGACCACGTCGTCGTCCGTCGCCTGCCCACCGGACCCCTTCGCAGCCACGCTGTTCTCGTCGTTGGCGTGCATCTCGTCGAGACCTGTGTCCTCCGGCCTCCCCATACTTGAGGACGCGGCACGCGAGGTGTCCAGAGCGCGCGCGTCTGGCGAGGTCTGAGTCCCCACGTCCAGCGCATCGTCGTGTTCTTCGGCACTCGTGTCTGTTGCGCTCATGCTGTCTCCTGCTGACAGGCGGGCGGTATGCCCGCGGATAGGACTTCGGTGCCGGTGCGCGTCGAACGGAGTGCGGACGTTCAAAACCTCGACAGGCAACGGCGGCTGATCGTCGCGAGCATCCTCAGCGGCGTCGGCCCTTGCGGCGGACGGGTTGGTTCCGTTGACGCGACGGCTTCTTGACCGGCGGCAGCACAGGGTCGCCAGAAGACCCCGCGCCAGTCGCGGCGGACTCCGGGGATTCCTCGTCGCGGTGCAGCCCAGGCAGGGTGAACTTCACGGCCTCCTTGCCCTTGGCGAGGCGTCGGGCGTGCAGCTCCTTCTCGGCTTGGCTGCCAGGAGCGGGCATGCGTTGGATCACGTAATATTGCTGCCCGGCCGTCCATAGGTTCGTCACGAGCCAGTACAGCAGCACGCCGATCGGGAAATTGACGCCGGAGACGGCGAAGATGAGCGGCATCACGTACAACAGGAGCTTTTGCTGCTGCGCGAACGGGTTGTCCAATGCCGACGCCGGCATGTTCTTGCGCATCAGCTGGTGCTGGGTCCAGAAAGTCGACCCGGACATCAAGACAACCAGCACGACGGTGAGGATCTTGGCCTCGATTGAATCCGAATGCAGGAAGCTGGAGCTCAAGGAAGCCCCGAAGAGGGACGAACTCTCGGCCTCCGCGGCCAGCGACGCGTTCAGCGGGCCAGCCGGCTGCACCGTGCCGTTTGCCACCCGGCCCAGGTTGTTGAGCACGCTGAACAGGGCGAAGAACACGGGCATCTGCATCAGGATCGGCAGGCAGGAGCTGAACGGGTTTGTGCCCGTCCGCTTGTAGAGGCCCATCGTCTCCTCGGACATCGCCTGCCGCGATTCGGGATCGGTCTTCCCCTTGTACTTCTTTTGGATCTTCTGCATTTCCGGCTGGATCAGCTGCATCCGCCGGGAGCTCTGGATCTGTTTGACGAACAGCGGGATCAGCAACACCCGCACGACGACCACCAGGCCGGCGATCGAGGCCGCCCAGGTCCATCCGCCTGCCGACGGAGCGCCGAGCGAAGTGAAGACGGCATGGAAGCCCACCAGGACCCACTCGACCGCCCACCGTAACGGGAAGAGCAGCTGGTCATACCACGACATCTCAGTGCATTCCTCTCGGGCGGGCCGGCTGCCCGCCGATGGTCACGCCGGGGTCCCCGGCCAGGGTTTCGCGCGACGTGTGCGCCCCACACGCGTCGACGAGTTCGGCCTCGCGACGGAGCGCCGCGGATCGGTGCGCCTCCCAGTCGGGCAGGCCATGACGACCTCGGGGCGGGACGTGGTCGACGCCGCCGTCGCTCCACGGGTGGCAGCGCAGGAGGCGTCGCGCCGCCAGCCAGAGGCCTACCAGGGGCCCGAACCGCTCGATGGCCCGCACCGCATACGACGAACACGACGGGTAGTACCGGCAGCTCTGGGGGAGAGCCGGTGAGATCGCCACCTGGTAGAGGCGGATCAGTGCGAGCAAGGGCCACGCCGCGATCCGTGTCGGCCGGCTGGGCTGCCCCGTCCGCACGCGTCCGTCTGCCCTACCCGTTGACACCGTCATCGCAGACTCCTCAGGCAGCGGTTCAGACATCGGTCCAGCTCGCGCGCCAGGACCTCATGGCTCGCATCGGCGGCCACCGGTCGGGCGCGCACCACGACGTCCGTTCCGTCGGGCACGGCGACCATGCGCTGTGCCATCAGCGCCCGCAGACGCCGCTTCGTACGGTTGCGAACCACCGCATTGCCGACCGCTTTGGACACCACGAAACCGACGCGGGGGGGGGATGCCTCGCGGGACGGACGCCCGGGATCGTCAGGAACGGAGCAGTGAACGATCAGCAGCGGGCCGCCGCAGCGTCGGGACCGGACCGCGGCGGCGAACTCCGCCCGCGTTCGCAGCCGATGCCGCGCAGGGAGCACGGCGATCAGCTCAGGCCGACAGCTCGGTGCGTCCCTTGCGGCGGCGCTCGGAGATGATCGCGCGCCCCGCGCGGGTGGCCATGCGATGACGGAAGCCGTGCGTCTTGGCACGACGACGGTTGTTGGGCTGGAAGGTGCGCTTGGTCACGGTCTTCTCCGTCGATGGCGGTGCGGTCGTGGTTCGGGTCGCAAAGCCGGGATCCTCGGCCGCGTTCGTACGTCCGCCGCGTCTGCCGTGCGTACCCTGGGCGCTCGCTCGGGGGGATGAAGAGGCCCGACGCTGACGGGCATGCGAAGACGGCCGCCTAGAACGGCCAACGTCTACGGTACGGGAGCGCCGGAAGGGGGGTCAAACCGACAGGATCGTCGGCGGCATGTCCACCGCCCGTTGAGCACCACAGTGCGCGCCACCGGGTGCGCCCCGTCGTGCCGCTCACGACGTGTGCCTGGTCCCCCTCACGATGTGCACACTGTGTGGACAAGGCTGTGGACAACGCGGGTGGCTGTCGTCCGCGGCCGACGCTCGTCGTACGATGACGACCTGGTCGCGTGGCCAGGCCTGACGCTCCCGTCAGGCGGTCGCCCGGTCAGACAGGCGCGTGACGGGCCCAAGAACTCCACGTCTCCCATGTCAGGATGTGCCGGTGACCGACTCGCAGGACTACGACGTCGTCTGGCAGGAGACGCTCGGGTCGCTGACCGGTCTCGCCGCGCGGGACCGGGCCTTCCTTCGTCAGGGCCGCCTGCTCGGATGGTTGAACGGCACGGCCCTCGTCGCCGTCCCTGACGACCTCACCAGGGACGTGCTGGAGACACGAGTCCGCGAGGACCTCACGGCAGCCCTGCAGCTCGCGATGCACAAGCCGACGAAGCTGGCCGTCACCGTCGACGCGTCGCTGCGGGAGGCTGCCCCGGACGACGTGGCGGAGGACGACCCCGGTGACGGTTTCATCGATGACACTCCCGGTGCGGACCCTCGGGGCGGCGCGCTCATCGGCGTCGTAGGCCCCGGTGGGTCGGTCCGTCGGCGCGAGGGCGCGGCCGTCGAGGGCGGCCAGGCCCGCCTCAACCCGAAGTACACCTTCGACAGTTTCGTCATCGGATCCAGCAACCGATTCGCGCACGCTGCGGCGGTCGCAGTGGCTGAGGCGCCCGCGGAGGCCTACAACCCGCTGTTCGTGTACGGAGACTCCGGGCTGGGCAAGACGCACCTGTTGCACGCGATCGGGCACTACGCCCGGCAGATCTACACGAACGTGCAGGTCACCTACGTGAACTCCGAGGAGTTCACCAACGACTTCATCAACTCCATCCGCGACGACAAGGCCGCGAGTTTCCAGCGTCGGTACCGCGAGGTGGACGTGCTGCTCATCGACGACATCCAGTTCCTCGGCGGCAAGTTGCAGACGCAAGAGGAGTTCTTCCACACGTTCAATACCCTGCACAACGCCAACAAGCAGGTCGTGATCACGAGCGACGTACCGCCGAAGATGCTGCAGGGATTCGAGGCCCGGATGCGCAGCCGTTTCGAGATGGGGCTGCTCACCGACGTCCAGCCGCCGGACCTCGAGACCCGCATCGCGATCCTGCGCAAGAAGGCGATCCAGGAGCGGTTGACCGTTCCCGACGAGGTCCTCGACTTCATCGCAAGCCGCATCTCGACCAACATCCGGGAGCTGGAAGGCGCACTCATCCGGGTGACGGCGTTCGCGAGCCTCAGCCGGCAGGAGGTCCACCTGGGCCTCACGAACGCCGTCTTGAAGGATCTCATGCCGGACGGGTCGGGCAACCAGATCACGGCGACGACGATCATGGCGCAGACAGCGGCCTACTTCGGCTTCACCATCGACGACTTGTGCAGTCAGTCCCGCTCTCGGGTGCTTGTCAACGCGCGACAGATCGCGATGTACCTGTGCCGCGAACTCACCGAGCTGTCGCTTCCGAAAATTGGACAGCAGTTCGGGGGTCGCGACCACACGACGGTCATTCACGCGTACCGCAAGATCGGCTCGTTGATGGCCGAGCGTCGCAGCGTCTACAACCAGGTCACCGAGCTGACGATGCGGATCCGGACAGCCTCCGCCTGACCCTCGCCCACCCATGTGGTTCGGTCGGCGTACATGAGAGTTCTCCACAGGCTTCCCTGCGGGTGTGAACATGCAAAGACCTTGTTCTCAGAGCACAACTGACGCGTCGCCCGACGCGTCACCCTGGGCAGCGGCGCTTCGTTATCCCACATCGCCACAGCTGGGGCGTCTGTCTCGAACAACTGTCCACACTCTCGTCCACATTTGTGGACGGGAGTGGCGAAGCAAGGTGAACCTTGGTTCCAGCCACGTGCGCGGACGTCATACACATCTGTGGATAACCCTGTGGATAGTCCCACATATGGCCTCGGCTGGGTTCTCGTTGGCCAGCGGTCATTCTTCTCCCTCCTCTCCGGCGCCCTCCCGGGGCGCAACCCTCTCGGAATGATCCGGGACGACCAGGGGACAACCAGGGGACAACCAGGGCACAGCCCGTGGATGCGCCGTGGATGAGGACGACAGCCACTGGGGACAACCGACGTCGATCCACACCTCCACCGCGACGTCACGGCGGTTGTGCACACCCTCATCCACGGGCAGAACACTCGATGAGCTGCTCTTTCCTCCTGGATCCACAGGATCCACAAGCGCGATGACGATGACGGGATGGATCCAGGTAGGTCCGATCCCGCGCACGAACGGTGTGGACGCCCGATCGGTCTACTGCTCATCCGACCCCATCGACCACCCGTTGAGCGATCATGAGTGCGCGCGGCACGCTCTTGGCGGGTTCGCTGCTGCCAGGCGGCGGGATGCGATTGGCGGCAGTGTCCATGGGGATTACAGTTCGTCCGGAGCACCACAGTGAAACCTCGCCCCGGAAGGCGAAGAAGGGGCGGATGCGTCGTGAAGTTCCGTGTGGAGCGTGACGTCCTCGCGGACGCGGTCACCTGGGCTGCGCGAGGGCTGCCCAACCGTCCTCCGGTGCCGGTCCTTGCGGGAGTGCTCATCGAGGCGGACGAGGCCGGGACCCTGACCCTGTCCGCGTTCGACTACGAGACGTCCGCGCGCATCACCGTGCCCGCCGACGTCGAAGAGTCCGGCACGGTCCTGGTCCTCGGGCGGCTGCTCGCCGACATTTGCCGCAACCTGCCGACCCGCCCCATCGACGTGGCCACCGAGGGCAACAAGGTTCGCCTGAGTTGTGGTTCTATCCAGTTCAGCCTGCTGCGGATGCCGAGCGACGAGTATCCCAGCTTGCCGGTCTCGCCGGAGCCGTCCGGTTCGGTCGCCGGCGATGTCTTCACCCAGGCGGTCGCGCAGGTCGCGGTCGCGGCGGACCGCAGCGACACGTTGCCGATCCTCACGGGCGTCCGGGTCGAGATCGACGGCTCGCAGATGACGCTCCTCGCCACAGACCGCTACCGGCTCGCGATCCGGGAGCTGGAGTGGAACCCTCGAGACTCCGCCACGGAGGCGGTCCTACTCGTGCCGGCGCGCACGCTTGCCGAGACGGCCAAGGCGCTCGGCGCGAGCGCGGCGGTCGACATCGCGCTCGGAGACGCGGCTGGGGGAGACGGGCTCGTCGGTTTCGAGGCGGGCCAGCGCCGCACGACGAGCCGCCTCCTCGACGGGGAGTACCCACGGGTGTCCTCGATTTTCCCGAGCAGCGTCGACACGGAGGCCGTCGTGCAGACGTCCTCGCTGGTCGAGGCGGTCAAGCGCGTCGCGCTCGTCGCGGATCGCAACACGCCGGTCCGGCTGCGCTTCACGGACGGGCTGCTTGCGATCGACGCGGGCGCCGGCGATGACGCGCAGGCCTTCGAGGAGGTCGAGTGCACCCTGACCGGG
>JBDTWM010000067.1:0-15296 GCA_040006675.1 Dermatophilaceae bacterium
CACCCAATCCAACTTCACCCAATCCAACTTCACCCAATCCAACTTCACCCAATCCAACTTCACCCAATCCAACTTCACCCAATCCTTGACTTCGGGCGGCCCCGTGGACCTGCAGGTTCTGGCCCTTTTGGGCGGGCTCGGCTGAGGCCGCTGCTACTGGACCGTGGGCACCCAGGCAATGAGCTGGGCGCCGCGGCCCCTCCCGGCGCTGCGCGCCACGAGTTCGCCGCCATGGGCTCGAACGATGCCCCGTGAGATCGTGAGCCCTATCCCGGAGCCGCCCTCAGAGCCGGCGGCTCGCCGGGTGGGCACCCGATAGAACCGTTCGAATATCCTTTCCAGGTCAGCGGCGTCGATCCCCTCCCCGGTGTCGGCGACGACGAGCCACGCCCAGCGTGCTGAGCGTCCGACGCTGACATCGATGCTGCCGCCCGGCGCGGTGGCTCGTACCGCGTTGCCGACCAGGTTGCGCACCACCTGCGAGAACCGGTCGGCGTCGACGCGTACGGGCAGGAGTTCATCGCCCGGGCGCACGCTGAGCATCAGGCCGGCGTCGTCGATTTGTGGACGGAGCCGTTCGATCGCCGACACCGTGACGCCGCGCAGATCCAGGACGAGGGGGCGAAGGTCGAGCCGCCCTTCCTCAGCCTTGGACAGGGTCGACAGGTCGTCGGCCAGCCGCCGAAGCCTGCGGACCTCCTCGCTGACGTGGGCAAGCTCGGTCGGCGTGGCGGGCAGGATGCCGTCGATCATGCCCTCGACATATCCGTCGATCACGGTGAGCGGCGTCCGCATCTCGTGGGCGACTTCGCCGAGCAGCCGCCGCCGACGGCGCTCGATCTCGGCGAGGGTTCGGCCGAGCTGGTTGAGGTCGGCCGCCAGAGGTCGCAGTTCCCGTTGCTCGAGTTCGGGGATCTCACCCTCGTACGAGCCGTCGGTCATGGCTCGTGTGGCGGCCCGCAAGCGTCGCAGTGGAAGGGCGAACCGATGGGCGGCGATCGCGCCGGCCGCGCACGCGGCGATCGCGCCCGCCAGCACACCGGCGAGCAGCGCACGGGTCTGCAGGCCGAGATGGCCGCGCAGAGGCTCCCCGACGCCTCCCAGCCAGGGGTCCGTCACGGGGATCCCGAGCAGGACAGGCGTCAGCTTCATGCTGACGGCACAGGCGGCGACGATCGCGACGAGGAGGACGACGAGGTGGGCCGTGACCGTGCGGACGAGGATGCTCATCCCCGCGCCCTGAACTCCGGGCGCTGGGGTCGTGGACGCGCCGGGACCGGATGTCGGTCCTCGGCGTCGAGCAGAAACTTGTAGCCGACGCCGCGGACCGTCCCGATGATCCTCGGCCGGGAGGCTTCGTCGCCGAGCACTCGGCGGATGTTGCGCACGTGGACGTCGACCACGCGCTCGTCGCCGAAGAAGTCGTACCCCCAGACTCGTTCGAGCAGCTGTGAACGGGAGAAGACACGTCCATGGTCGTCCGCGAGCGCCCAAAGGAGGTCGAACTCGAGGGTGGACAGGGGGGCCTCGCGTCCCTCGACGTGGACCTCTCGTCGGCGCGCGTCCACGACCAGGCCAGGGAAGCGATGTACCTCGGGGCTTCGGTCGAAGGGGTTGGCGCCGTATCGTCGGTCGCGGCGCAACACCGTGTTGACGCGCGCCACCACTTCACGGGGGCTGAAAGGTTTCGTGATGTAGTCGTCGGCCCCGATGGTCAGGCCGACCAACTTGTCCAGCTCGTCGGATCGAGCCGTGACCAGAATCACGTACACCTCGCTGGTGGCGCGCAGCCGACGGAGCACCTCCATCCCGTCCTGGTCCGGCAGCCCCACGTCGAGCAGGATGAGGGTCGGATCCGTCCGGGCTGCGACCTCCAGCGCCTCGCAGGCCGTCCCCGCTTCGTCCACGGCAAACCCGTCCGCCTCCAGATAGGCGGAGAGCACGCGCCTAATCTGCTTCTCGTCGTCGACGACGAGAACCCTTCTCCGTGTGGTCATGACGTGTCGTGCCCCTTGCCTCGTCCACCCGCGCCCCAAAACCCTGGAGCAAACGCGACGGCGCCGCCCCGATCACGACATCCTTGCGCTTCCCAGAAGCATGGTCGGTCACGGAGCAAGAGTGAAGCCAGGGCGACACGTCACGGCCGCGCCGGACGATAGGACGTGGGGGACGCCCGCGTCAGCGTCCGCTCTCGGCGGGCGTCGGCCGACGCCGCATCGCGTGGGCGACCAACGGGGCGGTGGTGAGCACCACGATAAGGCGAACCACCTGCACGGTCAGGATGAAGCTCACGTCGGCACCGGAGTCGACCGCGACGGCGAGCACAGCGTACAGGCCGCCGGGGGTCGTGGCGAGGTACGCGTCCCGCGGAGTGACCCCCACCCACGCGACGAGCAGCAGGCCGAGGAGCGCGCTCAGCACGAGCAGCGTGAGGATGAGCCCGACGGCGGCGGGCAGCAAGCCGGCGATGTGCCGAAGGCTGGATCGGGTGAACCGGAGCCCGACCTGCAGGCCGATCACGACGTACGCGATCGTCTGCGGCCAGCTGGGGACGACCGCGGGCGGAAACCAACCGCTCAGCGACAAGGCGAGCGCAACGGCCAACGGCCCGAGAATGGCACCCGCCGGCAGACGCAGCAGCCGCGCCAGGAGGAGACCGACGACGAGCGCCACGAGGATGTACGCGGCCGTGATCGATCCCGTCGCCGGAGTCGCGCCTCCGGCGGCGGCCGGTCGGGTGCCGCCGTCGGAGGGGTCAAAGGCCACCGCGGTGACCACCGGCATCCCGACCAGCACGATCACCACGCGCAGGTACTGGATGATCGAAACGGCCCGGTCGTCCGCGCCGAGTTCGCGAGCGATAGCGGTGATCCCGGTCGCCCCGCCGCTGATCATGGCGAACACGCCGGTGGCCAGGCTGGCGCCCCAGCGCGTGAGGAGCGACCCGAGCGCCAGGCTCGTCGCGACGGTGGCCAGGCACACCAGCAGGATCGGCGGCCCGTGAGCGGCTAGCTGGGCGAGGGTCGCCGCATCGACGTATGCGCCGATGGCCACGCCCACGATCCCCTGGGCGAGCGTGGCGGCTGCGTGCGGCATCCGCGGCCGGACGGCGGCCGACGGCGCGAACAGCGCGAACGCCATCCCCCCGAGCAGCGAGCCGAAGAGCGCGGGCGACGGCAACCCGGCCAACGCGACGAGGCCGGTGCCTGCTGCAGCGCAGGCGAGACACACGAACCAGGCGAGAAGGCGGGTGCGGATCACAGCCAGTCTCTGCGCTTGAACATGGCGTAAAGACCGACCGAGCCGACGCATACGAGCATCACGCTCAGCCACAATCCCAGGGGTGCGCTGAACCCGGGGTAGGGGACGTTCTGCCCGAACCACCCGGTGACAGCCGTCGGCACCGCGATGATCGCGGCCCAGGACGCCAGCTTCTTCATCACCGTGTTGAGACGCGCGTCCTGCAGGGACAGGTTGGTCTCGAAGGCCGACGTGATCATGTCCCGGATCGACTCCGTCCATTCCGCCGCCCGGAGCGCGTGATCGTACAGGTCCTCGTAGTCGCCGATCAGCGCGGCATGTCCCGCCGGGGCGCTCTCCCCGGCGGCCGGCGCCGGGGTCGCCGCGAGGGTCGCGTCGGGCAGGCCGTCGAGGCTCGGACCTACGGTGGCCGACTGGTGACGCAGCAAGGCGCCGACCACCTCGCGCATCGGCAGGACGACGCGGCGCAGCTGGACGAGCTCCTTGCGCAGGCGATAGATGGCCTGCTGCACGTCGCGGGTCCGCGGGACATCGTCGAAAAGCAGATCCTCGAGCTCCTCGACGGCGTCGTCGAGGAGTTGGATGGTCTCGAAGTGGCCGTCCACGACCACGTCGAGGAGCCCGTGTATGAGGATTCCGGTCTGCACGGACGGCGCGGCGTGCGCGACGGCCTCTGCCGCGTCCTCCCAGCGGGAGACGACGTCCTGGATGGGAAATCGATCCCCCGCGCGGATCGTCACGACCGCCCGGGGCAGTACGAACGCGCTGATCTGGGACGTGGCGAGGCGCGAATTGTGGGCGGCCGGGACGGCCTCGTCGAGCAGCGCGGCGTAGGCGGTGAGGAAGAGGTAGCCAGGGTGTCTGGTCACCTTCGGACGTTCATGGCGGCCCAGCGCGTCCTCGACCGAGTGGGCGTCGAGGCCGAATCGGGCCACGACGCGCCTGAGCGTCTCCGGATCAGGGTCGATCAGGTCCACCCAGGCGAGCGTGTCCTCATCGAGGTGGTCGGGCAGCTCCCGGGGGTCGACGTCGTCGACCCGACCGCTCGTCCTCCACAGCCGGACCCGCACCTGCGGTCGGCCGGGCGTTGCACTCACCCGGCCAGTATGTATCGCGTGCGGATCAACGGCGTGGGACGTCGTCCTGCGGGCCGTCCGGCGCCACGTACGGGGAGGCCGTGAGCCGCCGCGCGGTCGCCTCGTCGGGCATGACGACCCACAGCGCCACGTACGCGAGCACGGGCGCGCCGAGGAAGAACAGCAGGACGGTCAGCCAGCGGAGCGCTGCGACGTCGACGCCGAGCTGGCGCGAGACGCCCGCGCAGACGCCCCCCAACCACCGGCCGGAGTCCATGCGGTAGTAGCCGCTCTTGGCGAGACTGCGGTGGATGCTCTCCATGGTCGTTTCCTGCTCCTTGTGATGCGTGCGGGCGACAGTGGCCCGTACGGAGTGGGGTTCGTGGTCCTTCGGTGCGGCCTCGGCCCGCGGGTTTCGGTCGCACTTCCACTGTCGGTCCTGGCGGCTCGCGGGACCATCCGGTGCCACCCCGATCCGACCCCCACCCGCCCCTGATCTCGCCCCGCCGTTACCCCTGCGTGGGAGGGTGGTGGCCATGACGCGATTCGTGGTGGACGCGCTGGCCTCGCCCGTGGTGGCGGCCCCGATGGCCGGTGGCCCGACCACTCCGGAGCTGGTCGCTGCCGTCGGGCAGGTCGGCGGGCTGGGCGTGCTCGCTGGGGGGTACCGCACCGCGCGCGAGCTGTCCGAGGTGATCACCGCCACCCGCGAGCTGACTCCGGCGCCGTTCGGGGTCAACGTCTTCGTGCCCTCCGGAGCCACCGACCCCCACCCGGCGCTGAAGGCCCACCTGTCCGCGTACCGGTGCGCCCTCGCCCCCGAGGCGCAGCGGCTCGGCGTGGCGCTCCCCGAACCGGACTGGAGCGACGACGACGATTGGGACGCCAAGCTCGGGCTGCTCACGCTGGTCGACCCCGTGCCGGTGGTGTCCTTCACGTTCGGGGTGCCCGGGTGGGACATCGTGGAGGCGTTGCACGACGTGGGGTCGTCGGTCTGGGTGAGCGTGACGACGCTGCAGGAGGGCCGCTCAGCCCGCGAGGTCGGGGCCGACGCGCTCGTGGTGCAAGGCTTCGAAGCCGGCGGGCACCGCTCGACGCACCGGGTGCAGGACACGCCGAACGACTACGACCACCTCGCACTGCTGCCCCTGCTGCGCGATATCGGGCTGCCGATGATCGCGGCGGGCGGCGTGACGACGTCCGGCGACGTCACCCGAGCACGGGCCGCCGGGGCGGTGGCGGTACAGGTGGGGACGGCGTTCCTCCTGACCCACGAGGCAGGCACGTCGGCGGCGCACCGGATGGGGCTCACCGATCCGGGGCTGCGGGCGACCGTGACGCGGGCGTTCTCCGGGCGTCCCGCGCGAGGGCTGGCGAACCGGTTCGTGCAGGCCTTCGACGGGCAGGCACCGGCGGCCTACCCCATGGTCGACCAGCTGACGAAACCGCTGCGCGCCGCTGCTGCTCGAGCCGGGGACATTGGCGGGGTCGCCCTCTGGGCGGGGTCAGGGTGGCGCGCAGCGCGGGAGGAACCGGCCGCCGACGTGGTACGGCGACTCCTCGGCGACATCCCGTGAGCCGCGCAGTCTCAGTCCAGAGCTCGGTGGAGGAATCTCAGCGTCTCAGCCGTGACGTGGTCCAGGTCGGCACCGTGCTCGACCAGCGCCACCGCCCCGTTGATGACCCCTTGCGCGAGGGCGGCGGTCGTCTCGACGTCGGCCGCACCGGCCTGCGCCACCAGTTCCCGCAGGGGCGCGGCGGCCTGTTCGTGCAGCTCGCGCAGACGGACTCGCGAAGCGTCGGACAGCTCCACCGCGACCAGACGGGTGGGGTTGTGGCCGCGGCGGGCGGTTTCCAGGGTGGCGCGCACGTAGGCGGACAGGCGCGTCGGCGCATCCGCACCAGCCTGGCGCAGCGCCTCGGTGACGCTGGCCTGTGAGGCGACGAAGAGCTCCTCGACCGCGGCGCCGAGGAGATCCTTCCTGGTGGGGAAGTACTGGTACACGCTCGTGCGGGCGAGTCCCGTCCGGGCAGCGACGGCGGCAGGGGTGAGACCGGCCGGCCCTTCGCTCACGAGCAGCTCCATGGCGTGGTGGATCACGGCACGCCGCCGCATCGCGCGGTGCTCGGCGACCGTGGGCGCCTCGATCTTGGGCACAGGTGTCAGTCTATGGGACCGGCCGGTACGCGCCCCGCCACTTCCCGTCACATTGTCGGCATGGTACCGTCATGCCGTCCGTACGTCCGGAGCACCGCACCTGCGCCACCGCGACCCGTCGGCGTCCCCGCGAGTCCGCCCTCCTCAGGGAGAAACCATGAGCACGTGTCCCGCCGAATCGTCGGACGCTCCTCCCACCGGTCCGGCGACCCCTACCCGTTGGCTCGCCATGGCCGCGATCGCGCTGGGCGTCTCGCTCGTCATCATGGACGCGACGATCGTCAATGTCGCCACGCCCGTCGTGATCGAGGACCTCGGGCTGACCGCGACCGAGGCGCAGTGGATCAACGCGGTCTATTCGCTCGTGTTCGCCGCGCTCCTGCTCACCTCGGGCCGGCTCGCCGACCTCCGCGGGCGGCGCCTGCTTTTCATCGTCGGCTTGCTGATCTTCGGCACGTCATCCCTCGCCGCCGGTGGCGCGCCCACCGCGCTCGCGCTGATCGGGGCCCGCACGCTCCAGGGGGTCGGCGCGGCGATGATCATGCCGGCCACGTTGTCGACCATCAACGCTCTGTTCACGGGCCGCGACCGCAGGATCGCCTTCGCCGTCTACGGTTCCGCGATCGGCGGCATGGCTGCGGTCGGCCCGCTGGTCGGCGGCTGGTTGGCGACCGACTACTCGTGGCGGTGGGCGTTCTGGCTGAACATCCCATTCGTGCTCATCGCGCTGGCGCTCACGCTGCGCTTCCTCCCCGAGACGCGCGACACCACCATGCAACGCGGCATCGACGCGCCGGGCACCGCTCTGGCGAGCCTCGGCATGGCAGCGATCGTCTTCGGCCTGATCGAATCCTCCACGTACGGATGGCTGCGTCAGCAGGACGGCCGCCTCTCCCCCGTGATCGTGGCGCTCCTCGCCGGCCTGGCGTTCACGGTCCTGTTCGTGGCGGTCGAGACCTCCCGCGAGCGCACCGGGAAGGTCGTGCTCACCCACCTGGACCTCTTCCGGATCCCGAGCTTCCGGTACGGGGTGATCGCGGCCGCCGTCGTGTGCCTGGGCGAGTTCGGGATGCTGTTCACGATGCCGCTGCTCCTGCAAGGTGCGATGGGCTTCACCGCCCTCGGCACGGGGTGGCTCATGATGGCGCTGGCGATCGGCACCTTCCTGACGTCGGGGGCAACGCCGCAACTGGCGGCCTGGCTCGGGGTGCGGGGGATCGTGCGGATCGGGCTGGCGCTGGAGGCGCTCGCGGTGGGCGCGCTGGCGCTGGCGCTGCCCGCGGGCGGGTGGGTCCTGGCGGGGATGCTCTTCACGTACGGTCTCGGCGTCGGCTTGGCGACCGCTCAACTGACGAGCATCGTGCTGTCCGAGGTGCCGGTGTCGCGCTCCGGCGAGGCGTCCGGGCTCAACACCACGTTCCGGCAGTTGGGGTCCGCGCTCGGGATCGCGCTGCTCGGCGGCCTGCTGATCGGCTCACTGACGTCGACGACGAGGGACCGTCTGGCGGCGGCCGGGGGGTCCGAGCAGGTGCACTCAGCGGTCGTGGACGCGGTGCACGAGTCCGTCGGCGCGGCGATCCCGGGCCTCGCGAGGAACCCTGCCACGGCGGCGGCCGCCGAGGTCGCCTCGGACGCCATGGTGCAGGCCGCCAGGCAGACGACGGGCGTGGCCGCGGGCGTGCTCCTGGTGGGCCTGAGCGCGACGCTGATGCTCCCACCGGACCGCCCCGGGGGCGCGAGGGGTGGCCGCGCGCACTCCGGGCGCCGCGCGGGCGAGATGTTGCCCGCGCCCTCCGACTGAGGGCCCATCGTGCCCGGCGCCAGGCGCGATCGGTCACCAGGACGTCGTCTTCCTCGTAGCCCCGCAAGCCGAAGTCACCGCGTGCCGGTGCCTCGGTCGCGCCGGCCTCAAGGTCTCGACGGACGGCAGACTGCTGCGTTGGCACGCCCCACAGGAGGGCCACGTCGAGGAAACGTCCCCCGCCGAAGCACCTGGGCGGCGCCATCCGTCAGGACCGCGACCCGACGTAGGGTCGGTGGGTCGCCGCGCGACGGCGCGGCGTATAGGCGAGGAGTCCACCGTGACACGTCGCGACCACGCAAACCGCTCTGGCCGGGGACGGGACGTCGTCCCGCCGGACCCGACGCTGCGCCAGGATCTCACCACGCGGGCCGCGTACAGCAGTGACGCGTCCCTGTATCGGAGCCTGCCCACGGCGGTGAGCGAACCGAGAAGCGCCGACGACATCCGAGCCGCCCTTGCGCACGCCCGAACGCGAGGGTGGTCCGTCGCTAGCCGCGGTGGCGGTACGTCGATCGCGGGCAACGCGATCTCGGACGGGCTCATCATCGACCTCAGCCGCCATCAGCGTCGCGTCCTGCTCATCGACCCTCAGGCCAGGACAGCCCGCGTCCAGCCGGGAGTGGTGTGCGACGACCTGCGAGCGGCCGCCGCCCCCTTCGGCCTCACGTACGGCCCGGATCCGTCGACGCACAGTCGCTGCACGATCGGCGGCATGGTGGGCAACAACGCGTGCGGCTCCCACTCGGTGGCGTGGGGCACGACGGCCGGGAACCTGCTGGAGGTGAGGCTGCTCCTCGCCGACGGCCGCGAGGTCACGGCGACGTCCCACGGATGCGACGACCCCCGCATCGAGTCCGCCCTGCGCTCCCTGGTCGCCCGCCATGAGACCGAGATCCGCGCCGAGCTCGGCCGCTTCCCGCGGCAGGTGTCCGGGTACGGCCTGCACCACCTCCTCCCGGAGCGCGGTTTTGACGTGGCCAAGGCCATCGCCGGCAGCGAGGGCACGCTGGGCGTGTTCACGGAGCTGACGGTCGCTCTGGTGCGGGCGCCGTCTGCCGTCGCGCTGGCGATCCTCAGCTACGAGGACATCTTCGCAGCGGCGCGGGCGGCTCCGGCGCTGCGCGGGGCCGGCGTCCTCACCCTCGAAGCGATGGGCCACGACCTGATCGCGGCGTACCGGAGCACCCCCGGTCGTCAGGACGCGCAAGACGTGCTCCCCCCAGGAGGCGCGTGGCTGTTGTGCGACGTCGCCGGCGATTCCAGGCAGGGGGCCGCCGCCGCCGCGCGGCACCTCGTCGACCGGGCCGCGCGGCTGACCACCGCGCCCTTGCGCCACAGCCGTATCGTCACCGAACCCACCGCGCACCGAGCGGCCTGGCGCATGCGCGAGGAGGCCGCGGGGATCGCCACGCGGCGCGCGGACGGCGCGGAGGCATGGCCAGGGTGGGAGGACTCCGCGGTCCCGCCGGAACGGCTCGAGGACTACCTGCGCGATCTGTACGCCCTGCTCGAGCGGCACGGCCTGCAGGGCATCCCGTACGGGCATTTCGGCGAGGGCTGCGTGCACATCAGGATCGACTTCCCGCTTGCCACTCCGACCGGGGTGGCGGTTTACGACCGGTTCATCCGTGCGGCCGCGCGGCTCGTCGTGCGCCACGGAGGCTCCCTGTCCGGGGAGCACGGTGACGGCCGCGCCCGCAGCGAGCTGCTCTCCACCATGTACTCCCCTCGACTCATGGACGCCTTCGCGCAGTTCAAGGCGGTCTTCGATCCGGACGGGAGGTTCAACCCAGGAGTGCTGGTCGACCCGGCACCCTTCGTAGCGGGACTTCGCCCGGGTCCGGGGCGGGACGCACGCGACCGGGCGACGGCGCACGCGTTCGCCGCGGACGGGGGCTCCTACACGCGAGCCGTGCACCGGTGCGTCGGTGTGGGACTGTGTCGCAACGACGCGGGGGCGATGTGCCCGTCGTTCCAGGTGACCCACGACGAGGTGGCCTCCACCCGGGGACGCGCCCGGGTGCTGGCGGAGATGCTGCGCGGGGAGCACGTGGACGGCTGGCGCTCCCCGGAGGCCCTCGAGGCGCTCGATCTCTGCCTGTCGTGCCGGGCGTGCGCCACGGAGTGCCCCGTCGGCGTCGACATGGCGACGTTGAAATCGGAGTTCCTCCACCAGCACTTCCGCCACCGGTTGCGGCCTCGGCCGCATTACGCGCTGGGCTGGTTGCCCGTGACGGGCGCCGCGATCTCGGCGGTGCCGGGACTCGGCCCAGGGATCGGGCGGCTGGCGCGCCGCCGGAGCGTGGAGCGGGCGATCTTGCGCTGCGCCGGGCTGGAGGAGCGCAGGGCCCTCATCGACTTCGCGACGATGAGCCTCGTCGACTGGTGGCGCGAGCGCGCCGCTCGCGGGGAGGCGCCCGGGCCGGGCCGTGGCCCCCGGGTCGTCCTATGGCCCGACACCTTCTCGAACCGTCACGACCCGCTCACCGGGATCGCGGCGGTGGAGGTGCTGGAGTCGCTCGGCTTCGAGGTGGTGATGCCGACGCGGGCGGTCTGCTGTGGACTGACGTGGCACTCCACGGGGCAACTCGGTATGGCGCGCCGGGCGCTGCGCCGCACGCTCGACGTGCTGGAGCCGCACCTCGCCGACGGCACCCCCATCCTCGGGCTGGAGCCGTCCTGCACGGGACACCTGGCCCGGGCCACCGACCTCGTCCCCGGCGAGGCGAGAGCCTCACGGCTCGAACAGCTCACCCAAGGGTTCTCCGCCTTTGTCGCCGCACACCAGGATCCATGGCCCTTCCCCAGCGCACCGCCCGTATCCTCGCGACCGGTGATCGTGCAGACCCACTGCCACGAGCAGGGCCTGCCGTGGCACGCCGCCGACCGGCAGGTCCTCACACGCCTCGGGATCGATGTCCTGGAGGTGGCGGAGGGCTGTTGCGGGATGGCCGGCAACTGGGGCTACGAGCCGGGCCACCACGAGGTGTCGCAAGCGTGCGCCCGCCGCGCGCTGTACCCGACGATCGAGGCCCACGGAGGCGCCGACGCCCTCGTGTGCGCCGACGGATTCTCGTGCCGGACGCAGGTGGCCCAGGGGACCGGGGCCGCGGCGCGGCACCTCGCCGTGCTGCTGCGAAGGGCCTTGGCCCAAGGTCGTTGATTCGCCCGCTCACCAGGATCGACACAGCATCGACAAGGGACCGACAGGGTCACCACTCCCGACCACCGATACGCCGTCACACCGGCTTACGCGCACGCCGACATCTGTTCCAGAAGAAGCCTTCAGCGGCTCCATCCGGCGGCCGATGGACTGGTGTCAGCCCTACGTCGACCTGCCCGCAGCCCGCGGGCCATCGAGGAGCCCCATGGACGTCACCGCGATCGTGCGCCTGCCGCGCCACCAGGGTTCACTACCGGCGGACGCCGGGACGCACCTGGGCCGGGAGTGGACCGAGTGCCTTGGCGAGGCGTCACGGCCCGTTGGCCGGCACCGCGCCGAGACCGTACGCTTCGCACGCCAGGCCCTGGCCGGCACCGCGCAGACTGAGATGGTTGAGGACTGAGATGGGAACGATGACGCCGGCTCGCCCGACGGTGCTCGCGATGACACGAGCCGCTCGCCTGGCGATGCTCGCCGCCTATGCGCAGGAGGCGTCCTGCCCACCCTTAGCGCCCTGCGCCATCCGGCTGCCCGGTGGTGACAGCGTCCAGGTGGACGGCGCCACCTCGGACGAATCGGTGATCGTGGAGATCGAAGAACATGAGGATCCGCACCACGAGGGCCTACGGGCCCGCTCCTGGCAAGCGCTGATGACGCTGTCGCTCGCGCGTTCCGCGCGGCCGCACGCGCGCGGGGTGCTGCTCGTCGCCAGCGAGTCGGTGCGCGACGCCGTGCTGGCGTGGCTCCCGGCCCATCTGACGGACAGCATCGAGGTCGAAGTCGTCCAGGTGTGAGCCTGCCGGCGCTGATCGTGCGATGCCCGGCGTGCTGCCCGACATGCCCGCACCGAAAAAGCGTCGACCGAAAAAGCATCGCGCTGCGCTCCGCACGTCGCAACGTGCGGACCGCAGCGCGGCAACGCTCAGTGCGTGCGAGCGCTCAGTGCGTGCGACCGCTCATCGGCCAGCCGCGCGCGCCACGGGCGCTGAGGCTGCTGATGATTCGGGTCGCATCGACCCCTTGCAGTTCGACGTGGCGCATCTGCCGACGCGACCCCCGCGTATCCTGTGCGACGCGCGACTCCGCCGCCTTCACCTGGGTACTCACCACGATTTCTTCCCCCTCCGGCTGCGCCCTTGCGCGGAATTTGGCCCGCGAAGCGTGTTCGGTTTGACTTGGACGACTTTACCAAAACTTTGCGTTTCTTGGCAAGTGCCATCCGCCGGCTAAGGCAAACGTTCGAATGTGAAGGACTTAGGCGGTGCCCCCACGGGTTGAGCTGCGGGGATAGGCGATGTGTTGCGAGTTCTGTCGCGACACATGGACGCTGCTCGCGCGGTATCCCCCCACCTAGGGGGTTCATAAAATGAGACGAATCGTCTCATAAGTCGAATCGTCGGACCGTTACGACCGCGCAAACGGTACGACGGGGCGGGCCCCGAGCGCGACGCGCTGCGCCACCCCCTCAGGACCCATCAGACGTGTGAGATCCCTTGAGCAGCAATCATTGTCGCCTCCGTCACCGGGGTAGGGTGGGCTTACCCCGCCGACCTGGAAGGGCATCGAATGCACCCCATCCGGATGGTCGTACCGCCGCGGGCCCTGCCGCTCGACGGTCCCGCATCTCTCCCGGTGCGACGCACCCTGCCAGACCGTCAGCTCTCGGCGACCGGCGCATGGTGCCCTGGTCGGAGGCCTCGCCGGGGAGCACGCGGGCATCCGGTCCGCGGCGGTCACGCACACTCCCCTCCTCGCGGCCGATATCACGCTCACCGCGAGCACCCAACGGTTCGACCTCGACGAGGAGTTCGAGCACGGCGTGCTCGTGCTCGAGGGGCAGGTCGCCGTCAACGGGACACCGCTGTCGCCGGGCAGCCTCGGCTACCTACCCCCGGACGTGCCATCGGCGCAGGTCGCTACGGTGACGGACGGCCAACTGCTCCTACTCGGCGGGACACCGTGGGAGGAGGAGTTCATCCTGTTCTGGCGACTGCTCGCAGGCTGCCACGAGGAGATCGTCGAGCTCCACCGAGCGTGGGTGGCCGCACTCGTCGCGATCCGGGTGACGAGTGACAATGGCGACATGAGCGACGCGGACCGTCCCGACACGCAGGCCACAGCGACAGAGTCAGGAGTAGGACTAGGACGGACCGAGCCCCCCGTCACGTTGACGATCGCGGGCTCCGAGGCTACCGGTGGCGCCGGCGCGCAGGCCGATCTCAAGACCTTCCAACAGCTGGGCACCTTCGGCATGGTGGCCCTGACTTGCATCGTGTCCTTCGACCCCCGTAGTGATTGGGGCCACCGCTTCGTGCCCATCGATGCGCAGGTGATCGCGGACCAGCTGGAGGCGCAGCTGGCGTGCTACGACATCGACGCCGTCAAGACCGGCATGCTCGGCACCCCCGCCACCATCACCACGGTCGCCGACGTCCTGCGGCAGCAACGCTTCGCGCGCCTCGTCGTGGACCCGGTGCTGATCTGCAAGGGGCAGAAGCCAGGCGCCGCGCTCGACACCGACAACGCGCTGCGCGAGCAGGTGTTGCCCCTGGCCACGTTTGTGACCCCGAACCTGTTCGAGGCAACGCTGCTCGCCGGCATGCCCGCCATCGAGACGGTCGACGAGCTCGCCGAGGCGGCGCGGCGGATTCACGAGTCGTGCGGCGCGACGGTCCTGGCCAAGGGCGGGGTGAGACTCGCCGGACCGGACGCGATCGACGTGTTCTACGACGGGACCGCGCTCGCGCTCCTGTCTGCGCCGAAGGTCGGAGAGGTCGCGGTGAGCGGCGCCGGCTGCACGCTCGCGGCAGCCGTCACCGCGTTCCTCGCCCTGGGCCGCTCGCCGTTCGACGCGGCGCGCGAGGCCAAGGACTTCGTGACCGCAGGCATTCACGCGCGCCGCTCGAGCCGCGCGCCGTTCGACGCCCTGTGGCAGGGCGCCGCGAGGTAATCCTTACGCGGCTGCGTCGGCGGCGTCGTCGTCGGGTGCGGTTCAGAGCCCAACGCTGCCCTGCATGATCCCCCCATCGACGAACAGGGTGCTCGCGGTCAGGTACGAGCCCGCGTCGCTCGCGACGAACACCACCGCCGCCGCAACCTCCTCGGGATCGGCCACCCGGCCCAGGGGGATCGCGTCGTTCAAGGCCTTCGTCTTGGCCGGGTCCGCCATCGTCTTCGCGTTGATCGGAGTGTTCACGGCACCCGGCGCAACGCCGACCATGCGGATGCCGTGCGCGCCCAGCTCGACCCCTGCCGTGCGGGTCAACATCCGCATGCCCCCCTTGGCGACGCAGTACGCGGCATTGCCGGGCATCGGCCAGTCCTCGTGCACCGAGCTGATGTTGACGATCACCCCCCCGCCGCCCTGCGCCACGAACTGCTTCGCGGCCGCCTGCGCGCCGAAGTACGCGCCCTTCAAATCGATCCCGATCACCCGGTCGAAGTCCGCCTCCGTCGTGTCCAGGAGGCTCTGTCGGGTCTCGACGCCGGCGTTATTGACGAAGACGTCGATCCGACCGAAGCGGGCAACGGCCTGCGCGACGAGGTCGTTCACCCCGTCGACGACCAAGATGTCGTCCTGGACAGCGTCCGCGTGGCCGCCAGAGGCCTCGATGTCGCCCACGATGTCGGCGTTCAGCTCGGGGTGCACGACGTAGTCGATGACCACGTTCGCGCCGGCGGCCCCGCACGCGCGGGCGATCGCGGCGCCGATGCCCGTGTTGGCGCCGGTCACGACCACGGTGCGGCCGCGCAGGGCGTCGCCCTGGCCGGCCGCGGTGGTGGACGTGGACGTGGACGTGGACATGGTTGCGGAGTCGTGGTGGTCCGTCACGT
>JBDTWM010000068.1:0-14938 GCA_040006675.1 Dermatophilaceae bacterium
TCGACGTGCGTGTCGACGTGCGTGTCGATCGTGCCGCTGGCCTGCGCCGACGTGAACCCGGGCAGCGGCACGTCGCTCGCCCAGGCGGGTTCGAGGAGGGGGGGTTCGTCTCGGCTCATGTCGCACACATCCTAGGCAGCCCGGCCGGCGGTCCACCTGGTCCTGCACGCCGGGCGGGGTGCACGCCGGGCCACGACACGAACGGGGGATTGCCCGGCGCGGGGCGCGGCCGTACCGTCGTGGGACACGAGTAAGGAGGTGATCCGATCAGTGAGTGACCATCGGACGCGTGAGGTGACTGCGCGGTAGCGCAGCCGTCAAGTCGGCCTGCCTCTCGTGAGGTCGGCGTCGGACGGGTGACTGCTACCGAATCCACCGCGGTCGCCGCGGCCCGTGGGGGCGCGCCACGTCCAGCGCGCAGCTGCCCCGACCGGGGCGGAGCCCACGGGCCGTCACCTGCCCGGGTCAGCCCGTGTATGCGTACAAAATGTTGATCAGCGTCAGACCGGCGGCGACGTGCAGCAGGACCGGCCGGAATCTCTCCGGGTCACGAGCGGCGCGCCTGGCCGCCATCTCCGTGCACGCCACGACGCCGATCGCGACCAGCAGCTTCACCGCGATCCAGGTGTGGTTGAGCGACATCACATTGCCGCCCTCCGCGATGCCGACAAGCGCCAGCCCCAGCAGCAACTGCACCCGAGCCGCCCACACCATCAGCGGGCTGACGGTCTTGCCCATCAACGACAACGCGAAGCCCGCGATGATCAGCGCGGCGACCGCGATGTGGACGATGCCGAGACCCTCGAAAAGCGCTGTCATGCCTTCACCCTAGAGACTCCCGTCAGTCGTCAGAGAATGTGGCGATGCATCGCCCACGCGGTGAGCTCGTAGCGGCTGCTGAGCTGCAACTTGCGCAGCACGGAACTCACGTGGGTCTCGACGGTCTTCACGGAGATGAACAGCTCCTTGGCGACCTCCTTGTACTGGTAGCCGCGCGCGATCAGCCGCATCACCTCGCGCTCCCGCGCCGACAGACGGTCGAGCTCCTCGTCGACCTCGGCGACCTCGCCGGCGGCCGCGCCGAACGCGTCCAGCACGAACCCCGCCAGCCGCGGTGAGAACACCGCGTCCCCGTCTGCCACCCGCCGGATGGCCGTGACCAGATCGTTGGGGCTGATCGTCTTCGTCACGTAGCCGCGCGCCCCCGCCCGGATCACCGCGATCACGTCTTCCGCGGCGTCCGACACCGACAGCGCGAGGAACCGCACCGGCCCGCCCGCCTCCGTCGTGACGTCGCGGCACGCGGTGATCACGTCCGAGCCGCCCCGACCGTCGCCGCCGGGCAGGTGCACGTCGAGCAACACGACATCGGGGCGATGCGCGCCGATCACGCGCACCGCCTCCTCGACATCACCGGCCTCGCCGAGCACCGCGAGGTTCTTGCCGAGGTCGGCCAGCTCGCTCTTGACCCCGCTGCGGAACATCCGGTGGTCGTCGACCAGCACGAGCCGGATCGGGTCATCGCTCAACGGGGGCCTCCTGGGCGCGGTCGGTGCTGTTGGGGTGGTCGGTGCCGTCCGGTACGGGTGGTGCGGCGCGTGTTTCGCGGCCCGGTCCTCCGGCGAGCCGATCGGGTCCGGCCGCCGATTCCGGCGGCTCGACCGGCAGCTCCAGGACCACTTCGGTGCCGGAGTCGAGTCGGCGGATCCGGGCGTGCCCGCCCGCGCGTTCCATGCGTCCGAGGATGGATTCACGCACGCCCATGCGGTCGTCGGCGATCTCCTCCACATCGAACCCCGGGCCGTGGTCTCGCACGAAGGCCTCGACGCGGCGGGGTTGCACCTCGACGTACGCGGTGACCGGGGGCGCGCCGTGCCGGACCGCATTGAGCAACGACTCCCGCAACGCCCGCACCAACGCGTCGGTGTGCTCGCACAGCGGCCGGTCGCCGGTGACGACGAGGTCGACCGGGACGCCGTGCAGCTCCTCGACCTCGGCGGCGGCGTCGGCCGCAGCGGTGGCGAGGCTGTCGGTGGCGGCGCCTCCTCGCCCGTACAGCCACGTGCGCAGCTCGCGTTCCTGTGACCGGGCCAGCTGCGCGACGCGGCCCGGGTCCTCGGTCCGCTGGATCAGGGCCAGTGTCTGCAGCACGGAGTCGTGCAAGTGGGCAGCGATGTCGGCGCGTTCGGCCTCGCGGATGCCTCGCGCCTGCTCGGCCTGGAACCTGCGCCAGAACCGAAGCCCCCACGGGGCCAGGATCAGCGCGAGCCCAGCCAGCACCGCGAGCGTGGCGACCAAGACGTCGCCCATGACCGTCGCGCCCGCGCCACGGGTGACGAGCACGACCGCCCCGACGGCCCCGAGGACCGCCCCGACCACCACGCGCAGCACCGCGCCGCGGGAGCCGCCGCCCAGACCGAGCCAGGCGCGCCGGTCGGTGTCGTCGAGGTGGGACCAGGCGATGACGGCGCCCGCGACGAGCGCCACGACGGCCAACGCCGTGACCGGGGACAGCCCCCACACGGTGGCTCCCGAGAGGATCGGGCCGCTGAGCAGGAGCATCAGCCCCACCACGATCAGGGCGACCTGCCAGGTCAGGCGGCCGCGACGCGTCGCACCGGCCCCTTCGGTGAGGATCTCCCGCGCCGTTCCTGTGGCGGGGTCGATCTCGTAGCCGGCCGGGGTCAGCGCCCACAAGGAGAGGTAGACGGGCAGGCCCATGCCCGTGACGAGCAAAGACACGACGAACGCGACCCGCACCCAACGCACCGGCAGGCCGAGGTGGACCGCCAGCCCCGCGGCGACGCCCGCGACCTGCCGCTCCGTCTGGGGGCGGTACATGCGGCGCACCGACGCAACCCCTCCGGGCTGCCCGGGGGTCGCCGCGGGCCTCGCCTGCGCCGTCGTCAGCTCGCTCACGTCACCATCGTGGCCCACCTCGTGGTGGGAAGAGAAGCGGGCCGGGCACGATTAGGGGTCCGGTCAGGGTCGCCTCAGGGACGGCCCGCATAGGATCGCACCGGCCGCCCCGCGAGCATGGAGTCATGGCCGAGACACCCACGAATCCGACGGGCAGACCTGACGAGCCCGACAGGACCGGCGCATCGAGCGCCGAACACGCAACGTCCGTGAAGCTCATCGACCGCGTCGTCCACGCCGCGGGCCGCACCGGCATCGTGCGGTCCGCCGAGGGTCGCGTGGCCTTCGGTGTCTGCCGAGGCATCGGCGCCAGGTTCGACATCGATCCCGTGCTCGTGCGCGTCGCGTTCGCGGCGGCGGTGCTCTTCGGCGGCGGACTGGGCTGGGCGATCTACAGCGTCCTCGCGGTCCTGCTGCCCGACGACTCGGGACGCGTCCCGATCGTCGAGGCCGTCCGCCGCCGCGACGGCACGTCGATCGCGATGGTCGCGCTGGCGGCCGCCATCACGATCGCGGTCGCCGTGAGCTTCGCGGCGGGCATGGACGGCGGTCGATTCCTCGCCCTCGCGGCGATCGGGGTGGTCTGCTGGCTGATCTGGCGTCGCTCCCCCGGTCCGCTCCACGGCGCCAGGGCAGGCACGGTCACGGCGGGCGCCCCCGCGTCGACACCGCATACCGGTCCCACCTCGGCCGCGCCGCCGGCGACGCCCGGAGGGTACCGCGTCCCGGGAGACTCCATGCCGGTCATCACCCCATGGGAGGCCACCGCCGGGACCAGCGCGCGCACGCAGAGCGCCGGGCGCACCCCGTACACGCCCCAGACCGCGCCCTACCCCGCAACGGCCGTCGTTCCCTCCGCCGCTGTTCCGTGCGCGCCCCGTCGACGCAGCCTGGGCTGGCGGCTCTGGCTGGTTGCCGGGGGTCTGGCCATCGTGACCTACACGATCACCAGGGTCGCTCTGCAGGCGTCCGGTGCGAGCCAGCCCATGTGGGAGATCGTTCCCGTCGCGGCGACGGCCGCCGCGCTGGGACTGCTGCTGATCGTGGTCGGCGTGGTCGGCTACCGCACCAACGGGCTGGCTCCCGCCGTCGCCGTCATCGGCGTGCTGGCGCTCACCTCGTCCGCGATGAGCGGGTTCGTCCCCACCGGCGCGACCATGGGCGAGGTCAGTTGGACGCCGTCGTCCGCGGCCGACCTGCAGCAGGAGTACTCGGTCGGAATGGGCGAGGGAACCCTCGATCTCACCAAGATCCCGGCCACCGACCTCGCCGGTCGCACGATCACGCTGCGCGTCGGACTGGGTGACATGAGGGTCAGCGTGCCGCAGGACGTCGCCGTCGCCGTCGACGCAACGGTACGGATGGGTGACGTCACGCTCCTCGACACCGACGGGACCAAGAGCGTGGTCAGCGGGATGAACCAGAAGAGCACCGTCCAGTCCGGGGCCGGACCCACGCTGCGCGTCGTCGCCGACGTCGGCATGGGCGACGCCCGGATCGAGAGGAAAGCCCGATGAACCCCACCCCGACGATGCCTCAGCCCGACCAGCCTGCCTCCGACGCCTTGTCGCCGACCAGCGATCGGCCCCCGGAGCCGAGCGGCCCGATCACGACGTGGGCCACGATGAGCGTCCCGGAGCACGAGCCGCCGTCGACGCCGTCGGCACGGTCCGATGACGTGGCCGCCTCGGAGCCCCACGCCACCGCGTCGGTCCAGGGGGTCCAGGGGGTCCAGGGGGTCCAGGAGAACCAAGGAGCAGTCCGTGGACCGAACTGGGCGGCCATCGTCGTCGGTCTGGCGTGCGTGGTCCTGGGCGGGACGGCGATCTGGCAGACCATGACCGGTCAGCTGGTGGACTGGGAGAGGTACGGCCCGTTCGTCCTCGGCGGCGTCGGAGTGCTGATGGTGCTCGCGGGCACGGTGGGCATCATTCGCCGGGCCCGTTGACCGCGGTGCGCTCAGCTCCTTCAGAGCGCGCCATGGCAGGCGCGTGGGACCTCGCCGCGGAGGACCTCATCGCGGGGATGGCAGCCTGGCGGGAGGGTCAGCGACCCGCCAGCGTGAGACCTCGCAAGCTCGCCGCCCGCTCGTACTCGTCCAACGTCATCGCCACGACGGACCCCCAGTCCTGCTGCGGCGGGGTCGTGACGTTGTACCGCCACATGCGCTCCCGCTTGTCGTGGTCGACCAACAGTTGGGCGATCGCCTCAGCCATTCCCTGGTCATCGCGGACCAACATCCCGTTCACGCCGTCCTCGATGAACTCGACGCAGCCGCTGGAGCTCAGCCCCACCACCGGCAGCCCCATGCACCGGGCCTCCAAGGCGGCGATCCCGAAGGACTCCAGCTTCGCCGGGGAGACGTACACGTGAGAACGCCGATAGATCCGCAGCAGCTCCGGGCGGCTCACCCGACCCGGCAGGTCGACCCAGCCGCCCATGTCGTGCCGGTCGACGTACGACCGCGCCAGCGACTCCAGGCGCCCCTCCCCCAGCACCACCACGCGGAACGCAGTGTCCGGCAACATCCCTCGCACCTTGCGCAGCAGGGCCAGGAACGGCAGCGGCCGCTTGCGGGCTGCCAACCGCATCGCGGAGACGACCAGCAGCTCCCCGTCGCGGGACGGAGGCATCGGCGGCCCTTCACTGCGGTGTGCACCGCCCAGCCACCACGTCGCCGCGTCGATCCCGTTGGGCAGCACCTCGACGGTTCCCGAGCGGCCGAGCGCGCGCTGCACCGGCTGTGCCGCCACCCGCGAGACCGCGCTCATCCCGACCCCGGAGCGCGCCCACATGCGCGCGATCTGGCTCAGGTGGAACAGGGGTTCGGCGGGACCGAGCATGCAGTGCCAGGTCATCGCCACGGGCAGCCCGATCTGCAGGGCGACCCGCGTCGAGTCGACCGTGAAGGGGCTGGTGATGCCCATGTGAACGTGCGCGACGTCGAAACTCCGCGCCACCAGGCGGCGCTTGACCTCCCGCGCTGCGAACGGGCTGAACGGAAACCGCCCCGGCAACTGCACCCCCATGCGGTGGATCGGGAGGCCGTCGACGATCTCGACGTAGCCGCCGCGCTCGTCGTCCACCCCAGGTGTCGCGGTGAACACCTCCACCTCGTGGCCCGCGGCCAGCAGCCGGTAGGCCAGGTCCCGCACCTGCACCTCGATCCCGCCGAGGCGGGGCAGATAGCAATCGGACAGGAGGGCGACCTTCACAACGTGCAAGGATCGCACATCCCTGCGGCCTCATCCCGCCGGCGGTTACCGACGGCCGACCGAACGACACGTGGGTGGCTCACGTCGTACGGGGTGGTACGCGCGCGCCCGACGATAGGTGAGGATCGGAGCATGCCCCGCACCGCCGTCGCGCTTCACGCGCACCCGGACGACGAGGCCCTGCTCACCGCGGGCACGCTCGCGAAGGCCGCCGCCGCGGGGCACCGGGTCGTGATTGCCGTCGCGACGGACGGCGACCAAGGGCTGACCTCAGCCGGCAACCGCGACGACGGAGCGCTGGGTGCTCGTCGCCTCGCCGAGCTGGAGGCAAGCGGGCGGGCGTTGGGGGCCGCCCGGGTGGTGCACCTCGGGTACGGCGACTCCGGCGTGGTGGGCGACATCCCGCCCGACGCCCCCGGCCGGCCGCGGTTCTGCCGGGTCGACCGGTCGCAGGCGGCCCGGCGGGTGGCGGACCTGCTCCGGGATGAGTCGGCGGACGTGCTCCTGTCGTACGACGCCGCGGGTGGGTACGGGCACCGGGACCACGTGCGCGTTCACGAGGTGGGCCGCCTCGCGACGCGACTCCTCGCGCAGGAGGGCGCCGCGCCTCGCCTGCTGGAGGCGACGATCCCCCGCGAGCTCATCGCGCGCACGGTCGAACTGGTCGGCAAGGTCTACCGATATCCGCCTGACTTCGACCCGACCAGCTTCCGCCGGTCGTTCACTCCTCGGGCACGCATCACGCACCGCATCGACGTGCGGCGCCAGTCGGCGGCCAAGCGGGCGTCGATGGCGGCGCACGCGACGCAGGCGGCCGCCGACGACGGCGCGGACCGCACCCTGGCCGCATTCCTGCGGCTGCCGCGCCCGCTGTTCGCGCTGGTGTTCGGCACGGAGTGGTACGTCGACCCCGCTGCGCCGCCGCTCGGCGAGGGGGCGGCGTCGGGTCGCGCAGGTAGGCTCGCCACCGACATCTTCGCCGGACTGCCGCCCTCGGCCCGGCGCTGAGCGCGAGGGGGACGCTGTGGAGGGTCTAGACCTGTCGGGCGAGCCGCCGCCGGCACGCCCGAAGACGGCGGCCGATCGGGTGAAGCGAGCGGTCCAGGTCGTCGTCGGCATCACTTTCGCCGTCGTCATCCTCGGCTGGGTGCTGCCTTGGCTCACCCATACGACGTGGCGGCAGGTCATCCACGAGCTGGATCACCTCGGCTGGGGGAGAGCCGCGCTGCTGTTCGGCCTGATGATGACCGGGCTGTGGTGCTACACCTTCACGCTCGCTGCCTCGCTGCCAGGGATGAAGCATGCCCCTGCCCTCATCGTGAACCTGTGCGGCTCCGGCGTGTCCAACGCGATGCCCGGTGGCGGCGCGGTCGGGGTGGCGGCACAGTATGCGATCTTCCGCTCCTGGGGGTTCGCCCACCGCAACATCGGCACGTCCTTGGTCATCACCTCGATCTGGAACATGCTGATCCGCGCGTTGCTGCCCCTGATCGCCGTGGTGTGGCTGCTCGCGAGCGGCACGACGCGGCTGCCGAAGCAGTTCATGTACGGGGTGATCTTCGCCGTCGTCGTCGCGGCGGCCATGATCGGGATCACGCTGGCCATCCTGGTGTCGGATCGCAGCGCGCACCACGTCGGGGGGTTCCTCAACCGGCTGGTCGCGCCCGTGATGCGACTGTTCCAGCAGGAGTACCGGCAGGACCTGGAGGCGGTCGCCGTCGACATCCGCGGTCGCATCATCGACGTGGTCCGGCCGGGGTGGATCCGGCTGACCGGCGGGATCGTCGGATTCCTCGGGATCTACTTCTTCCTGTTCCGCGAGTGCATGCTCGCCTTCGGGATCGACCTGCCGTGGGCGCAGGTGTTCGCCTGTTACGCCCTGTCGCGGATGCTGACGATGGTGCCGCTCACGCCGGGCGGGATCGGGGTGACCGAGCTGGCGTCGGTGCTGATGATCGCGTTCGGGGCCAACCGGCCCGCCGCCGTGGCCGCCGTCGTGCTGTTCGCGATCTACAGTCACCTCCTGGAGATCCCGCTGGGACTGATCGCGGCCGGCGCGTGGACCGCGACCCGCAGGCATTACTACGTCGGGCAGGTCGAACGAGACACCCACCCGGCCGGGACCACCCACGAGGCCGAGGGCACCCACGCGGTCGGGGACGCTGCCGATGACGCAGGGTCCGCCCGGTCCTAGCCCGGGAACAACGACGCGGCGCGGGACGCCCGACGCGTCCGGCGCGAGGGGCGCGAGTCGCTCAGATCGTGACCTGCGTGCGGTTGCTCGGCTCACCTTTCGCCCGGGCCGAGCGGACCCGTCGCACCGCTGCGATCGCCGCCTTGCGGGCCGGGTGCGCGTCGCGTCCCTGGGCCAGGACCCGCCGGATCTGGCGGGTCCTGGCCTCGTCGGCGAGCGTGTCGTCGAGCGGCTCCGGCTCGAACGGGCGGCCCAGGGCGCGCTCTACCGCGGCCCCGATCAGCGCGTCCGCGAGCGCGGTGTTGGCGGGCAGCACCGGCCCGTGCAGGTAGGTGCCGTGCACGTGCCGCGTCACGGCGCCCTCGCTGCGGTCGGTCGGGTTGTTGCCGTACCCGTGCAGCACCTCGCCCAACGCCGCCTGGCCCGCCCCGAGGACCGAACGACCTGAATGGTTCTCGTACCCGACCACGTCGCCGTACCGCGTCCGCAGCACGATCGGCCCGATCATGCGGGTGGCACCCCCCGTCGTGGTGACGTCGAGGATGCCGAGGCCGGGCAGCTCCTGGCCGCCCACGGTGATGAAGGCGTTGCCGAACAGCTGGTACATGCCGCAGATCATCAGCATGGGGACGCCGTCGTCCGCGAGGTGGCGAAGCGTCGGCGCGATCCGCGCCAGGTCGTCCTCGACCCGCGCCTGCCCCGAGTCCTGCCCGCCGCCGCCGAAGACGAGGTGGGCGTCGGCGGGGGGCACCTCACCCGGCGCGTGGGCGCGCACCTCGCAGGTATAGCCGTGTCTGACGAGCCGCTGTTGCAGCACCCGAGTGTTGCCGAAGTCGCCGTAAATGCTCATCTCGCGCGGGTACAGGTGGACCAGCACGACACGGCCCTTGCTGGGTCCGACGGGCTCGTACGTCGCCGGCCAGGCGGCGATCCCGAAGCCGGGCGCCCCGGATCCCGTCGACACGGTGGCGGTCACGACCCGCCTCCGGGGCCAAGGCTCGTCCGGGCGGCGGGGCCCTGGTGAGCCGACGGGTCCTCCCCCATCGCGGCCAGGCCGTAGCGTGCGGCCAGGATCTTGCGCAGCGTCAGCATCGCGGTGTACGTGCAGAAGATGCGCTTCGGCTCGTCCGGGTGCGCGGCGAGGAACGCCTCCAAGGCGGCGGCCAGGTCGGGCTCCACGGCGCCGGTGGAGAGGTCGTCGTACGCCAGGCGCAGGGCCATGTCATAGGCCCGGACCCCGCTGGTGATCGCCACGCCCCGGGCCGCGAGCGCATCGAAAGCGACGTCGTAGAGCCAGCTCACGTCCGTGCCATCCGCGTAGTCGTCGTTGATCGCGATCATCGTCGCGACCGGCGTGGCGCCGTACGTGCCGAGCGCCACCGTGAACCCCGCCGGGTTCTTGACCAACACCAGCTCCAGCGGCTGACCCCCGGCGTCGACCACCTCCCCGCGCCCGAACGGGGGCGCCGACGCCTCCAGCGCGCGCGCGGTGGCGGCCGGATCGAAGTCGCCGCCGAGCAGCAGGCGGGCCGTCGTGACGGCGGCGGTCGCGTTGATCATGGCGGCGAGCCCCCGCTGCCGCAGCTCGAGCGGGCCGACGCCGAGGCCGTCCGCGCACACGATCTCGAACCGTCGCTCGTCCATCGTCCGCAACAGCCCGTCGGCCTCTCCGAGCGGCGGCGTCGGTGCGTCGTCGTCGTCGCGCAGGTCGGCTTCCTTCAGTTCGCGCAGCCGATCCGCGACGTCGGGGTGGACGCCGAAGTAGCGGATCGTCGGACCCGCAGGTGAGCCTGCCTGTCCCTCGGCGGCCCCGTTCACCCCCCTACCGGGTGGGTGCGCGCGGGCGCCGGCGCGGCGCGCGATGCGGGAGATGTACGAGTCGTCACGGTTGAGCACAAACCCGGTACTCGTCATCTCGGCGAGGCGGCCGAGCAGGTCGGCGGTGTGGTCGATCTCGGCGAACCGGTCGAGCTGGTCGCGGGCGACGTTGAGCAGCAGCGCGTACGTGGGGGTGACCGCGCGCGCGAAGTACAGCGAGTGCGCCTCGTCGAGCTCCAGCACGGCGATGTCCGCGACGAGCCGCCCGTCCGCGCCGACCTCGCCGAGCATCGCGGAGATGACGCCGCGGGTGAAGTTGGAGCCGGTCGGGTTGGTGAACACCGTCAGGCCGTGGGCGCGCAGGACAGCCGTGAGGAGCTTGGTCGTGGTGGTCTTGCCATTCGTGCCCGAGACGACCACGATCCCCCGAGGTAGGCTGCCGAGCGCGCGGCGCAGGAACGTCGGGTCGAGTCGCTCGACGACCAGTCCCGGCAGTGCGGAACCTCCGCCGCGACGCCGCGTCGCGGCGCGGGTGGCCTTGCCGGCGATGACGGCGAGCGCGGTCCGGATCACGGGGGACACCCTACCGAGACGTCTGCTGCCGGCCCGGCCGGCTCAGCCTCGGCCGCCTGCCACGCACTGTCGGCGGTCGCCCAGCAGGTCGATCGCCACCGTCGCCGCGCATATACCGAACGCGCAGGCCAACGCCATGGCGCCGAGACCGATGGCGCCGGCCACCAGGTGCTGTCGGCCACCGGCGTGCGTCAGCCCTCCCACCAGCAGCGCCAGACCCAACAACGCGGACGCGACCGACGCGCCCAACCCGTACCCGATCGCGCGCCCCGCCGCGCGCCGCGGCGCCCGCGCGCCCATCCGCCCCCCGGCAGCCATCCCGGCCACCACCAGGCCCGTGCTGCCCATCACGACCAGGTACGCCGCCGCGACGTCGCTCGGGTTATGCCACCCCAAGACCACCGTCGCGACCCCGGCGGTCGTCCCGACCAGCGTCCCTAGCGGCACGAGCACGGGCCGCCAGGTGGCGGGCAACACCAGCAGCAGGCCCACGATGATCGAGGTGATCACCGTGACGTGCCCACTGGGCAGGGTGTTGACGTCGAAGTATCCGAAGTCGGGGCGCTGGACCAGGCCGTACTTCACGACCTGCGTGGTCACGTTCGCGACCACGACCAGGGCGGCCGACGCGACCGCCAGGTCCGGTCGTCGACGCGCCATCCCGATCGCCGCCAGCAACACCACCGCGAGCGCCACCGCGGTGATGCTCACGACCTGCAGGCTCTTGAGCAGCACCGCGTCGGTGCGCCAGTCGGTGACGATGGCCTCCGTCACCAGGTCCTCGGCGCGCTGGCCCCGCTCGGTCTGCACCAGCGCGCGCACGAGGAGCCAGACGCCCCCCGTCGCCATCGCGACGAGGAGCAGCCCGAACGTGATCGCGACGCCGGGGCGTGGGCGGCGTCCGCCCGCGAAGGGCACGGATGCGTAGGCCTCGGGTCGGTCTCGTTCGTGCGTCATCCGCTCGTGCTTCACCTGCTTGGGCGTCATCTGCTCATGGTGCTCGTCCTTCATCTGCTCGGTGAACTCGCTGTGCTCGAAGCGTTCGTAGCCCCCGCCGCGCGAGCCGGAGCTCGACGCGCGGGACCCCGGCATGTCGGGTCCGGAGGCGGCGGGCAAGGGCAGGGTCCTGCTCATGGGTCCATGGTCGCAAACCCGGCTGAGCCGACGCTGTGCGTCCCGAGGCGCGAGCTAGGCTGAGAGGCGTTCCGGTCGAGCCGACACGGCGCCGCGTCCGCCCCCGTCACCCGCCCGGAAATCCGCCCGAACCCGCTGCTCACGACGATTTCTCAGATCAGGAAGGCAGGGCCGTCGATGCCGACACACGGCGCGCCACCGGACGCTGACGGTTCCCGGGCCACGCCACACGTCGTCGTCGTCGGGGGCGGGCTGACGGGCATGACTGCAGCGCGGCGGCTGGCCCAGGGAGGCGCGCGGGTCACGCTGGTCGAGGCCGCCGACCGACTGGGCGGCCACGTGTTGACTCTCGACGTCCCCCGGGCGGGCGCACCGATCGACGTCGGTGCCGAGGCGATGTACACGGGCGCCCCCGAGACCGAGGCGCTGCTGGACGAGCTGGGGCTGCGGGAGGACATGGTGCTCGCCCGGGCCGGGGAGAGCTGGCTGTGGACCCCCGCGGGGCGTCGGCGCCTCCCGCCGGGTGTCGGACCCGCAGGGCCGACCCGGTTGCGCCCCGTGCTGCGCAGCGGCGTGATGACCGTGCCGGGTCTGGCCCGCGCGGGCTTGGAGCCGATCGCGGCACGGCTGCGCGGCCGCCGCCCGGTGGGCCCAGGGCAGGACATCTCGGTCGGGGATTTCGTCGCGGGTCGCTTCGGGCGTCAGGTGGTCGACCGGTTCGTGGATCCCCTGCTCGGTGGGCTGCACTCCGGCGACGTACGGCAGCTCAGCCTGCGCGCCACCACTCCCTCTTTGGTCGGCGCCGCCTCCTCGGGGCGCTCGCTGATGCCGCTGCGCCTGCGCGACCTTCCGTCTCGCGCGCTGCGCGGGAGCCTTCCCCGGCGACGCGGTGCCGGCCGTCACGCGGCGCCGCCCGGGAGCGCCCGTCCGGCGGACGGCGCCCGTCCGGCACGTCACGCGCGCCCGGCCTCTCCGGTCGGGATGCGGTTCCTGAGCTGGCCCGGCGGATTGCGCACCGTGCTGGACGCGCTGCTGGCGGACGTGGACGTGGACGTCCGGATCGGAACGCTGGTGACGTCTTTGACCGGCAGCACAGCCGACGGGCCTCGAGGAGGCGACGCGCCGGGCTCGTCGGGCACCTGGCGTCCGTCGTACCGTCTTCAGCTCCAGGCCGGCGTCCACTCGGAGCTGGTGGACGCCGATGCCGTCGTGCTCGCGGTGCCCGCGTGGGCGGCCCAGCGGCTGCTCGCCCCCCTGCTCCCCCGGGTCTCTGACACCCTCGCCGCCACGCGGGTCGCCTCGACGGCCACCGTCGTTCTCGGTTTCCCCCGCGAGGACGTGGCGGGCGTGGCCGCCTTCGCCGGCAACGGGCTGCTCATCGGGTCGGGGACAGGCACGCTGCTCAAGGCGGTCACGAACCTGAGCGCGAAGTGGCCCCAGTACGCCGATGACGAGCTGTTCTGGGTTCGGCTGTCCGCCGGCCGGGACGGCGCCGACCGGGTCACGCCGTTGACCGACGAGCACCTCGTGGACCACCTGCGCCGGGATCTGCGGGCGCTGACCGGGCTCGACGCGGCCCCGGTGGTGGTGCATGTGCAGCGCTGGCGGCGTGGCCTGCCACAGCTCACAGTGGGCCACGTCGACCGGGTGAACATCGTGCGCGCAGAACTGGCCGGTGCGCTCCCGGGCCTGGCGCTCGCCGGGGCGTCGTACGACGGCATCGGCCTCGCCGCCTGCCTCGGGTCGGCCCGCGGCGCGGCCGCCCTCGTGCTGGACGCGCTGGGCCTTCCCTCGCCCGGACTCGCCACCCCCCAACCCACCGGCCGGCCCACACCCCGTACCGGATCTGCATCGACCACCCCGTCGCAGGAGCACTGATGACTCTCACCGAACACCGCGCCGTCCGGCACCTGCACCACGATGCGGGGGACCGGCCTCTGATCGTGATCTGGGAGACCACCCGGGCCTGCCAACTCGTGTGCGCCCATTGTCGGGCCGATGCCCAGAAGGTCGCCCACCCCGACCAGCTGTCGACCGAGGCGGGCCGGGCTTTGCTGGACGAGATCGCGGGGTTCGGGGCGCCGTACCCGATCATCGTCCTCACGGGTGGCGATCCGTTCGAGCGTGCGGACTTGCCGGAGTTGATCCAGTACGGCGTCTCGCTCGGCCTGCACATGGCGCTCTCTCCGTCGGTGACGCCGAAGATGACGCCCGAGTCGTTGAGCGTGTTCCGGGAATGCGGCGTGCACGCGCTGTCGCTGTCCCTGGACGGCGCGCACCCGGACGTGCACGACGGGTTCCGCGGGGTGACCGGCGTCTACGACGACACGATCCGAGCCGCCGGGTGGGCCCACGAGCTAGGCTACCGGCTGCAGATCAACTCGACGGTGACCCGCCGCACGGTGGCGGAGTTGCCCGACCTGCTCCGCACCGTCCTGGACCTCGAGGCCTCCATGTGGAGCGTGTTCTTCTTGGTCCCGACCGGGCGGGGCTCGGCCCTCCAACCGCTGCCCGCCGACGAGGTCGAGGACGTGCTGCATTGGCTGCACGACGTGTCCGACTTGCTCGCCGTCAAGACGACCGAGGCGCCGCACTACCGCCGCGTGGCGATCCAACGCGCCCGGCGCCGGGCCGCTGGTGAGCCCGAGCCGCAGCGCGGCCCGCTCTACCACCGGCTGCGCGAAGGCGTCGCCGACCTGCTCGACGACCCCGACCGGCGGCGCCGCACGCCGCGGCCCCCGATCGACGTCAACTCCGGGCGCGGGTTCGCGTTCGTGTCGCACACCGGGCTGGTCTACCCCAGCGGGTTCTTCCCGCAGCACTGCGGGGATGTGACGCTCACGCCGTTCCGGGAGATCTACCGCACCAACCCGCTGCTGGTGTCGCTGCGACACCCGGCGGACTTCCACGGCAAGTGCGGTGTATGCGAGTTCCGTGAGGTGTGCGGCGGGTCGCGCAGCCATGCGTACGCGGTGACCGGCGACATCCTGGGTTCGGACCCGACCTGCGTGTACCTCCCGCCGTCGCAGTCCCCGACCCCTGACCGCCCAGGCCACGCGAACCCCTGAGGACCCGTGACACCCAC
>JBDTWM010000069.1:0-14765 GCA_040006675.1 Dermatophilaceae bacterium
CTCGGCTGAGGCGAGGCCCCGGGCGCGGGCGCGGGTGCCGGCCCGGCTGCGGGCTCGGACGCCCGCGCGTCCGCTCGGCGCTTCCCCCCACCACCTGTCGTCCAGATCACATTGCCTGTCGTCCAGATCACACAGCGCTGGCGCTGAGCCCTAGGGTGCGCTGAGAGTGATTCGTCCCATCACGCACCCTGGGAGGCAATGCCGTGGTTGATCCAACCCTCGCGAACCTGCTGCAAGAAGACCGTCGGTTCCCACCCCCGGAAGCGCTCACGTCCTATGCCAATGGCAAGGCTGAGCTTTTCGAGCAGGCCGCTGCCGACTTCGAGGGATTCTGGGCCGCCCGCGCCCGCGAGTACGTCACCTGGGACAAAGACTTCGACCAAGTGCTGGACTGGTCGGACGCGCCGTTCGCGAAGTGGTTCGTGGGTGGCAAGCTCAACGTCTCGTACAACTGCGTGGACCGCCACGTCGAGGCAGGCAACGGCGAGCGGGTGGCGATCCACTTCGTCGGCGAACCGGGCGACACCCGGGACGTCACGTACGCGGAACTGCAGAAAAAGGTCGCTCAGTGCGCCAACGCCCTCGCCGACATGGGTGTCGGCAAGGGCGATGTCGTCATGATCTACCTGCCGATGATCCCCGAAGCGGTCATCTCGATGCTGGCGTGCGCCCGCCTTGGGGCCCCCCACTCGGTGGTGTTCGGCGGCTTCTCCGCCGAGGCGCTGCGCTCGCGCATCGCCGACGCGAACGCGAAGGTCGTCATCACGTCTGACGCCGGCTACCGACGCGGAACGGCCGCGCCGCTCAAGCCGGCTGTTGACGAAGCGGTCTCGGTCGAAGGTTCGCCTGTGCGCCACGTTCTCGTCGTGAACCGGGGCGACGTGGACGTAGCCTGGGACGACAGCCGCGACGCGTGGTGGCACGACGTGGTGGACAACGCCTCGACACGTTGCGCACCCGAGAGCGTCGACTCCGAGCACCCGCTGTTCATCCTCTACACGTCCGGAACCACGGGCAAGCCCAAGGGCATCCTGCACACCACCGGCGGGTTCCTCACGCAGTGCGCGTACACGAACTCGGTCGTTCACGACGTGCACCCGGAGACCGACGTCTACTGGTGCACGGCAGACATCGGCTGGGTCACCGGCCACTCCTACGTCACCTTCGGACCGCTCGCGCTCGGCGCGACCCAGGTGATGTACGAGGGCACGCCGGACACCCCCGACAAGGGCCGCTGGTGGAAGATCTGCCAGGACTACGGCGTGACGATCCTCTACACGGCGCCGACCGCGATCCGTACGTTCATGAAGTGGGGCGCGGAGATCCCGGCGGCCTACGACCTGTCGTCGATCCGCATCCTGGGCTCGGTGGGCGAGCCGATCAACCCGGAAGCCTGGATGTGGTACCGCAACACCATCGGCGGCGGCACCGCCCCGATCGTGGACACGTGGTGGCAGACGGAGACCGGCGCGATCATGATCTCCCCGTTGCCCGGAGTCACCTCGCTGTGCCCGGGCTCGGCTCAGACCGCGATCCCTGGCATCTACGCCGAGGTCGTGGACGACAACGCCCAGCCGGTCGCCGACGGTCAGGGCGGCTACCTGGTGATCACCAAGCCGTGGCCCGCGATGCTGCGCGGCATCTGGGGCGACCCACAGCGCTACAAGGATACGTATTGGGCGCGATGGGAGCACCTGTACTTCGCGGGAGACGGCGCCAAGAAGGACGACGATGGCAACATCTGGGTGCTCGGCCGCGTCGATGACGTGATGAACGTCTCGGGCCACCGCCTGTCGACCTCGGAGATCGAGTCCGCGCTGGTCAGTCACCCCCGCGTGGCGGAGGCCGCGGTCGTCGGCGCCACCGACGAGATGACCGGTCAGGCCCCGGTAGCGTTCGTGATCCTGCGGGGCGGCGGCACCGCGGATGAAGATGAGGTCGCCCTGGCGCAGGAGCTGCGCAACCACGTCGGCAAGGAGATCGGCGCGATCGCCAAGCCGAAGTCGGTGATGATCGTCTCGGAGCTGCCCAAGACTCGTTCCGGCAAGATCATGCGCCGTCTGCTGCGTGATGTCGCTGAAAACCGTGAGGTCGGCGACGTCACCACGCTGGCGGACTCCTCGGTCATGGACTTCATCAGGAAGAACCTCAAGAACAAGTGACGTGATGCCGTGACGATCTCGCGCCCTTGAGGTGAACCGAGGATCGTCACGACGTGATCGCGATCGGCGAGGCGGGGCGCACGCATTCTGGTGCGCCCCGCCTCGCCGCATGCTCGCGGTGGGCGGTCGGGCCGCGCCGTGTCCTCCCTCTCACTCCGCCCGGAGCACCGGGATGATGGCCTCCTCGCAGGCGGCGCGCGGTTGCGACACCGCCGCGATCGCCGGGCGCAGGTCGAGCCACCACTGCTCGCGGGGTCGTCGGTTCGGCACGTCCAGATCATCGGCCATGTGCCCAATCGGACGCGAGGTCAGCTGCCCGGCGACCAGGCCCAGATACACCCCGTCCGCTCGTCCTTCGCGAAGCTGAGTGGCCACCTCGCCGATCGCGGACTTGACCAGGCGGGTGGCGAGCAGCCGATCGAACGGCGAGGGGGTGCCACCCTGCTGCAGGTGTCCCAGGATCGACTGTCGCACGTCGAACAGATCACGCCCTTCCTCCTCGAAGACGCGGGCGAGGAAGTCCGTGGTGTACATCGTGGAGGCCTCCTCGTTGCGCACGACGAGGAACAAGCGACGGCCGCCGCGGAACGACTCCACGGTGCGGGCCACGTCGAGTTGCAGATCGGCAAGCGTGATGCCCTCCTCGTGCAAATACACCTTCTCCGCGCCGGCCGCCATCCCGGCCATGAGCGCGAGGTAGCCGCAGCGTCGGCCCATCGTCTCGGCGACGAAGCAACGCTGAGATGCCGACGCCGACTGCTTGATGCGATCCAGCGCCCAGACCGCGTTGTTCAGGGAGGTGTCGGATCCGATCGACAGCTCGGAACCGGGGCAGTTGTTGTCGATGGTCGCCGGCAGGCAGACGATCGGCAGCACGAACGCCGGGTAGCGCTCCCTCTCGGCGACGAGCACCTGCGCCGACTCGTACGCGTCATACCCCCCGACGATGAGCAGCGCGTCGATCTCGTGCTTCTCCAGGGCGCGGCCGATGGCATAGAGATGCTCCATCGCGGGGACGGAGCGACGGGTACCGAGCTCGGCGCCCCCGTCGGCGTCCCACCCCTCGACGTCGCCCCACGTCAGCTCGCGTAGGTCGTCGGAGATGAGGCCCTTGAACGAGCCTCGGATCCCCATCATCCGCAGGCCCGCGTCCAGTCCGAGGCGCACAGCGGTGCGCGCCGCCGTGTTCATCCCCGGGGCGAGACCCCCGACATGCAGGATCCCCACGCGTGGCGCGTCGGGCGCCGGGGTGTCCTTCTCCGACGGTGGCCGGGACATCGTGGCAAAGATGTCCACCATCTCGCGGAAGCTCCCGCCGCGCGCGTCCATCGCAGCCTCGTAGTCCCCGTCGGCGATCATCGTCGCCACCGCCCGGGTGGCCGCGACGGACTCCACCAGCGGGACCTGCGCGATCCGGTTGCGGCGCACTCCCAGGATGTGCGGCTCCGAATCGGGCGTCGCGGCGAGAACCTCTTGGACGGCGGCGTACCCGAGCAGCGTCGACATCCACCGGTCGTACGCGCTCGGGCTGCCGCCCCGTTGCACGTGCCCGAGGATCGTGACCCGCGTGTCCTCCCCGAGACGCTGCGCGAGCAAGGTTTTGACCTGCTCGACGTGGATGGGGGTTCCGTGGCGGTCCTGCGCGCCCTCGGCGACCAGCACGATCGAGTCCCGGCGACCGGCCCTGCGCCCCGCGCGCAGCTTCGCGCACAGGTCGTCCTCCCAGCCGTCCTCCGGCGGGCACTCGGGGAAGAAGACGTAGTCGCACCCGCCCGCGATCGCGGCCATCAGCGGCAGGTAGCCGCAGTGCCGTCCCATCACCTCGATCACGAAGCTGCGCTGGTGGCTCGCTGCCGTCGACGAGATCGAGTCGATGGCGTCGACGATGCGGTGCAGCGCCGAATCCGCGCCGATCGTCATGTCGGTGCCGACCATGTCGTTGTCGATCGAGCCGACGAGACCCGCGATCATGAGCGCGGGGTGGGCATCCGCGGTGGCCTGGTCCAACCGACCCGTCTCGACGAGTTCGGCGAGCAGGCCCGCCCAGCTCTTGCGGAACTCGTTCGTCCCGGTGAGCGACCCATCCCCGCCGATCACAATCAGCCGGTCGATGCTGTGCTCCAACAGGTTCGCGGCGGAGCGCAGCTGGCCGGCCCGCTCCCGGAAGTCGGCGCTTCGGGCCGTGCCGATGACGGTGCCGCCTCGGTGCAAAATGTTGCCCACGTCGTCCCACGCGAGGCGCGAAATGCCGGGACCGCCGTCGACGGCTCCCTGCCAGCCCTCGCTGATCGCATACACCTCCGCCCCCACGTGCAATCCGGTGCGCACCACGGCGCGCACCGCCGCGTTCATGCCCTGCGCGTCTCCGCCGCTGGTCAGTACGCCGATGCGGACGCCTGCAGTGCCCATCGGGAGACTCCTGCCTGCGGCGCCGGGCGCCGCGCTCGTTGCGCGATCTGCGTCCATGATGCCGGACCGTCCCGACCTGTCCGAACTGCCGCGCTCTGGGCGGAGCGCTCTCCTTCGACCGCCCACCTCGGCGGCGCCCGACGGCGCGAGGGCGGCTCGACAGCTCCCGGCGAGCTGCCTGAGCCGGTAGTCGCTAAGGTCGTCTTCACACAGACCGCCGCGCCGGCCGCGCGGGGTGCCGCCGAGCGTCGGGTCACGCGGCCCCACAAGGACCGGACGCCACGAGGAGGGAACACCGTATGTCGAGCGCGACACCGGAGGCAGACGCCCAACAGCTGACATCCACAGGCACCCGTGGCGGCGACACCCCCGCCGAGGAGCCGACGATCGGGCGGCTGGTGCATGACGCCTTCACCGACACCTCGACGCTGGTACGCAGCGAGATCGAGCTCGCGAAGGCCGAGATCAGCACGGACGTCAAGAAGGTCGGCAAGGGCGGGGGGATGCTCGCGGCCGCCGGGGTCGTCGCGCTGTTCGCGCTCACCTTCCTGCTACACACCGTCGCGATCGCGATTGGGGTGGTCCTGCCTTTGTGGGCCGGCTACCTGATCGTCACCGTCGTGCTGCTGCTGGTGGCCGGCGTCCTCGCCCTGATCGGCAAGAAGGCGCTGTCCGCGGTGCGCGGCAAGCCGGAGCGGACGATCGCGTCCTCCAAGGAGACGATCGACGTCGTCAAGGCGGCGGCGCAGGGCTGATGGCCGAGGCGTCGCCGCGCCGAAAGCCGCCCGACCGACACCCAGTACTCGCGAGCGCGCCGGTGAAGCGCAGGCCGGCAGGGGGGGATGCGATGGCGTCCGACGCGTCGACGGTGCTTGTCGAGGGCCCCTGGGAGCACCGGTACGTCGCCGCGAACGGCGCCCGATTCCACGTCGCCACCCTCGGCGAGGGGCCGCTGGTCCTCTTCCTGCACGCGTTTCCGCAGTTCTGGTGGTCGTGGCGCCACCAGCTCGCCGCGGTCGCCTCGGCCGGGTACCGAGGCGTCGCGATGGACCTGCGCGGCTACGGTGCCTCTGACAAGCCACCGCAAGGGTACGAAGCGCCGAACCTCGCCGCCGACGTCGCGGGCGTGGTCCGCTCGCTCGGCGAGACCGACGCGGTCGTGATCGGGCACGGCATCGGCGGCTGGCTCGCCTGGTCGCTGCCCGTCACCCACCCCGGCCTCGCCCGGGCCATCGGCGTCGTCGCCACGCCGCATCCCGTCACGATCGGCATCGGCGCGCTGCGTCCGCCCGTCTCCCGTGGCGCGCTCGCTGTGTTGGGCCTCGCCCGGCCGTTCCATCCCGAGCGGGAGATGGCGCGAGGCCCCGCGTATGTCCACCGCATCCTGCGGTCGTGGGCGCCACCCGGCGCGCCCTGGCCGCCGGCCGAGGACGCCGCGCGATACGCGGCGGCGATGGCGATCCCGTTCGCGGCGCACTCCGCGGCTGAGGCCTACCGTTGGCTGCTCCGCGCGCCGCTGCATCCCGCGGGACGGGCCTATCTGCGCTCGCTTCGACGCGATGTCGACGTGCCGGTGGTGTGGATCTACGGACTCGCGGATCCTGTCATCGCGCCGCTGTTCACCGAGCGCAGCCGCACCTGGGTGCGCGGCCCCTGGACGGCGGCGTCCGTCACCGGAGCCGGCCACTGCCCCCACGAGGAACGCCCAGACGAGGTAAATGGACAGCTCATGGCCTGGCTGGCGTCCCTGCCCTGACCGCGGCGCGGGACCGACAACCCGCCAGCGCGCCGACCTAAGAGCGGGCGCACCCGCCGGTGGCCACGGTGGACCCCGCGCGAGAGGCCGACCCGAGGACCGGGCGCAGCTCGGTGAGCGTCAGCGCGTACCCCGTTTTCGGATCGTCCAGGGAGCGCGCGAACACGACGCCGGACACGGTGCCGTCCACGCCGAACAACGGGCCGCCGGAGTTGCCGGGTTGGACGGTGGCGAGCAGGGAGTACACCTCACGGTCGACCTGGCTGCGACCGTAGATGTCGTCGCCGCGCGCGTTAAGCACCTCACGGACGCGAGCAGACTCGAGGCGTAGCGGGCCGCCGAGGGGGTACCCGGCGACCACCGCGGAATCGCCGTGACTGAGTTCCCGCCCCAGCTGGAGCGGCGGCGCGTTCAGACCGTCGACAGACAGGACGGCGAGGTCGCGGCCGTCGTCGAAGGCGACGACGCGTCCGGGGTACTTTCTCCCTCCCGAGGTGACCGCCACGTCCTGAGAGCCGGCGACCACGTGCGCGTTCGTCACCACCAGCCCAGGCTGGGCCACCCACCCCGTGCCTTCTTGCGAGCGTTGGCAGGCGGAGGCGTTCGCGTCGATCCGCAGCACCGATTCGGTGGCGACGGCGACGTCCGGGCGATCCGCGGCCCCGGGGTCGGCGGGTCCCACGGGGCGGATCGGTTCGGCGCCGATCGCGGAGAACACGCGCGGGAACCCGTACTGGTCGAGCGCCGCCTTGACCCCGCCCAGCACTTGGTCGCTCGTGGCCGGCATGAGCTGCCCGACGGCCGTCACCACGCGCGATTGGCCGATGGCCCGGGTGAGGTCGTTCGGCACAAGAACGCGTAGCACTCCGGCCGAGAACCAGATCGTCACAGCGGCGACCGCGACCGTGACGACCGCGCCGAGCACGGCGTCCAGGGCCCCCAGGGGCGTGCGACCGAGGGAGCGCGCGGTGCCACTCACCAGTCGGGTCAGGATGCCCTGCGTGAGCGAGGCCGCGAGGAGCAGGAGGCCCAGGAGGACGAAGGGGCGCAGCTGGGCGGCGCTCGGGCCGAGCCAGTCCGCGACGAGCCCCGGCAAGATCCACAGCCCGAGCCCGGCGCCGACGAGGAAGCCGACCGCGCCGACGACGGTGAGGAGCAGGCCGCGACGGTAGCCCGCGGCCGCGTACATGGCGAGGATCAGCAGCAGGACAAGGTCGAGGACCGTCCCTTCGGTCATCTGAGATCCCTCCTACCGGGCGAATGCCACTCGAAGGGACGGGGCCCCAGGAACGGCACGTCCCGCTCGTGGCCGACGTCCCATGATCCGCCGTCGAGTCCCGCGAGGTCGAACGTGGCGCTGAGCAGCGCCGCCGTGAACCCCCAGATGAACAGCCCGTCCACCTCGAACGCCGGGCCCTTGTAGCCGCTCGGATGGACCGCCGTGAAGCGGTGCGCCGGATCGAGCAGGTCGGCGACGGCGATCCGCGCCACCGCAGCGACCTCGTCGGTCGACTTGACTCGTACGGGCGTCGGTCTATCCCACCAGGCGAGCACCGGCGTGACCGCCGACGTGGACGCCTCCAGGAACAGCTCGGGCATCCGGCCCAGGACGTCCACCCCGTGCGGGGACAGGTCGATCTCCTCGGCCGCCTCCCGCAGGGCCGCTGCCACCGGCCCGGCGTCCGTCGCGTCGATGCGGCCGCCGGGGAACGACACCTGGCCCGCGTGGGAGCGCAGATGGGCGGTCCGCTGAGTCAGCACGACGTCCTCGCCGCCGCCGTCCCTCGGCCCGTACAACATGAGGACCGCCGCCTGCCGTTTCCGCTGCCCGGCGGTCGGCGGCCGGCGTCCGAAGAACACCGGGTCACCCCGCGTGGCGACCGCGTGTAGCAGCCGCCCCATCCAGGCCGGGAGCCCCGCGCCGTCGTCGTCGCTCACGGGTCCTCCGCGACGGTCGGGGCGGGCACGGCCGCCAGACGTGCCGATCCCGGCGTCACCGATCTCGGCAGCACCAGGTCCGCGGCGCGGTCCGCATCGGTCTCGCCCACCCCATAGGACGGGCACAGGCTCGCGATCGGGCAGGCTCCACACGCGGGTCGTCGCGCGTGGCAGATGCGGCGGCCGTGGAAGATCAGCACGTGCGACAGTCGGGTCCAGTCCTTGCGGGCGATGAGGGCCGCGACGTCCGCCTCCACTCTCACGGGATCGTGGTGCTCGCTCCAGCCCAAGCGGCGGGCCAGCCGCCCCACATGGGTGTCGACCGTGATCCCCGGCACCCCGAATGCGTCTCCGAGCACGACGTTGGCGGTCTTGCGGCCCACCCCTGGCAGCGTGACGAGGTCGCGCAGACGGCTGGGCACATCCCCGTCATACCGGTCCACGAGTGCCGCCGCCAGACCCACGATGTTGGCCGCCTTGGTGCGATAGAACCCCGTCGGCTGCACCAGCGCCTCTACCTCGGCGCGATCCGCGCCGGCGAGCGCCACCGGGTCGGGGAACCGCGCAAACAGCGCAGGCGTCACCTTGTTGACGCTGACGTCGGTCGTCTGGGCGGACAGCACCGTCGCCACGAGCAGCTGGAACGGCGTCGCAAAGTCCAGCTCGCAGCGGGCGTCCGGGTAGCGGTCGCACAGCAGGCGGAACGCTCGCCGAGCCCGCCGGGTGCGGGCCAGCGGCGTCTCGACGGGGGGTGCGGTGAGCGCGGCCACGAGGTTCACAGTAGGCGTCCATCCTGACAACTCGGGAGCGGCAGACAGACCGCTCGGAGGCGGCGGCGATTGCCTCCGCGGGTACAACCCGAGGCCCAGGATCGCCAGGTGATCTGTGGCACAGTGTGCGTGTGGACAATGACGTGGTTCGCCAAGCCCCCCTCTTCGCGACGCTCGATGATTCCGACGTCGAGGCGCTGCGCTCCACTATGTCAACGACGCACCTGGAACGTGGGGAGATCCTGTTCCGAGAGGGGCAGCGCGGCGACCGGCTCTACGTGATCACCTACGGCAAGGTCAAACTCGGGCGGACCAGCACAGACGGCCGTGAGAACCTGATGGCCGTGCTCGGTCCCGGTGAGATGTTCGGCGAGCTGAGCTTGTTCGACCCGGGCCCGCGGACCCTCACCGCGACAGCCGTCGCCGACACCGAGCTGATCGGGATGGGTAACGAGTCGCTCCAGGAGTTCCTGCGCGAACGACCGGGGGGGGCGCTGGCGCTGCTGGCCTCGTTGGCGCGCCGGCTGCGCCGGACGAACGATTCCGTCGCGGACCTCGTCTTCACCGACGTGCCGGGTCGCGTCGCGAAGGCGCTACTCGACCTCGCCAACCGCTTCGGCCGACCCTCCGACGATGGTGTCCTGGTCGCTCATGACCTCACCCAGGAGGAACTGGCCCAGCTGGTGGGCGCCTCTCGCGAAACAGTCAACAAGGCGCTGGCGGATTTCGCCTCGCGCGGCTGGCTCAAGCTCGAGGCCCGCGCGGTCGTCCTGATCGACCTGGACCGTCTGCTCCGCCGCTCCCGCTGACCGACTCCTCGCCGCAGCTCCGCTCCTTCTCGCCGCAGCGCTCCTACTCGTGGGGCTCACCCAAATAGTCCAGTTGCGCGCGCACCGACCGGGCAGCCGCCGGCCACAACACCTGGTCCACGTCGGCGTACACGGTGGCGACCACCTGGTCCACCCCCCGGCCGCCTGCGGCGAGCACCTCGCGCACCTGTGCCAGCCGCTCCCGGCGATGCTCCTGGTAGTAGCGCACCACCCCCGGCGCGTCCGCCACCGGTCCGCCGTGCCCGGGCAGCAGATCGGTGACCGCGCCCGAGCCTGTCATCGCGGCGATGCGGTCCAGGCTCTTCATGTAGTCCTCCAACACCCCGTCCGGCCAGAGCACCACCGTCGTCCCCCACCCAAGGATCGTGTCGCCGGTGAGCAGCGCGTTCTCCTGCGTCAGGCAGAACGAGATCGAGTCGGCCGAATGCCCCGGCGTCGTCACGACCAGCAGCTCGAGTCCGGCCTCGGCGACCACGTCGCCGTCGGACAGGTCATCGTCGCCGGATCCGATCGCCCGAACCGGGCAGGACGCCTCCGCCGCGAAGTCCGCCGCCCCCGCAGCGTGGTCGGGATGATCGTGCGTCAGCAGAGCCGCGGCCACCCGCCGCTCACCGACCACGTCCAGGACGGCGCGCCGGTGCACATCGTCGAGCGGACCGGGGTCGACCACCACGCAGGACGAGGCCCCGGGCTGGGCGAGCACCCACGTGTTCGTTCCCTCCAGCGTCATCGGCCCCGGATTGGCGGCGAGAACGCACCGCACGAGCCCGCTCCACGTGCCGCCGGTCCAGGAGCGTGGAGCCCACGTCGGGGGGCGGGGCACGAACGGTACGGGCGCGGACCCGCGAGGGCCGCTCATTGCGGTTCTCCCGGTGGGTGGAGGCGTGACTCTTCGTGCGCTTCCCCGTGTTCGTCGACGACCCGTTCGTCGACGACCCGTTCGCCCACCCCGGCCGGCGACGGCGGCAGGCCGGGCACGACGACGCCGACCCCGTCCGGAGTCAGCGCGAGTTCGGGTCGCCAGGTGCGCACGCGATGATCCTGTCGGACGAAGCTCGCCGCGTCACGCGCGGCGGCCAGCGCCTCCAGCCGCACGATCGTCGGCGGAAACAATCGCACCCGCCCCGCGCCCAACTCGTCCAGGAGATCTTGCGGCCGCACCCACCGCACGTGCTCCGCCTCGCGGCAGTCGTCGTCGGGCACCTGCCCGTGCGGAAGCAGCGCCGTGAAGAAGCGGGTGTCGTAACGGTGCGCCTCGAACTCCGGCGCGACCCAGTGGTCGCACAGGCGCAACAGATCGGTCCGCACGGCCAGCCCCCGTTCGGCGAGGATCTGTGCGAACGCTCGCTCCCGCCCCGCGAGCTGCGTGCGCGCGGCCGACCACTCCGGGCCGGTCACGTCGGACACGACGCTGCCCGCCTCCGGGCCGGCGAGCAGCACCCCGCACTCCTCGAAGACTTCGCGCACGGCGGCCACAACGAGGCGCCGCGCCTGGTCTTCGTCGCGTGTCGCCAGCCGTGTCGCCCACTGCGCCGGCGAGGGGCCCGCCCACGGCAGCGCGGGGTCGTCGTCGCGTCGATCGACGCCTCCACCCGGGAAGACATAGACGGACGGCGCGAACGCCATCGTGGCGGCCCGCATCTGCATGAACACCTCGACTCCGCCCACGCCCCTGGGCGCGTCCCGCACGATCAGGACCGTGGAGGCGTCGCGGGGGACAACGGACGGGCGGTCCCCGTCGACCCACGCCTGGAGCGACCTGCTGACCCCAGACGTGACGGCGAAGGACCGCCCGTCGCTCGTCGCGTTCACCGCGCCTCGTTCACTGCTGGAGCGCGACCATGATCTCCACTTCGACGGGGGCGCCGAGCGGGAGCTGGGCGACACCGACAGCGCTACGGGCGTGCGCGCCCTTGTCGCCGAAGGCCTCTTTGAGCAGTTCGGAGGCGCCGTTGATCACGGCGGGCTGGCCGGTGAAGCCGTCCGCGCTCGCCACGAAACCGACGACCTTGACGACCTGGCTCACCTTGTCGAGATCGCCGATGAGCGCCTTGATCGCGGCCAGGCCGTTGAGGACGCAGATGCGCGACAGCTCGTACGCCTGCTCGGTGCTGACCGTGTCTCCGACGAGGCCCTGGCCCGCGAGCTGGCCCGCGACGACGGGCAGCTGACCTGACGTGTAGACGTGCCGCCCGTCGAGCACTGCGGGCACGTACGCCGCGACCGGCGTCGCGACCTCGGGCAGCGTCAGACCGAGAGATGCCAGGCGCTCTTCGACTGCGCTCATGCTTCAGTTCTCCTTTGGGCGTTTGAAGTAGGCCACGAGGTTGCCATCGGGCATGGTGAGGACCTGCACCAGCTCCCAGCCGTCCTCGCCCCAGTTGTTGAGGATGGCCTTCGTGCTGTGGATGAGGACGGGCGCGGTGGCGTACTCCCAGGTCGTCATGGCGGCCAGCATAGCCGCCGCCCTGTCGATGTGACGGACGGTTCGCGCCCTCCTACACTCGGCCGTATGCCCGTGCAGACGCCTCCCCTGGACGGTCCCGAGGTCATCGTTCCCACCCCGGCGCACGCCACGGATTCGCGCGCGCGGGAGATGGATCGGCCGTGGGAGCGCGTGCGTCTTCACGTCGTCACCGGCAAAGGCGGCACCGGCAAGACGACCATCGCCTGCGCGCTCGCGTTGGCCCTCGCGGCCCAGGGGCGCCGTGTGCTGCTCGCCGAGGTGGAGGGGCGGCAGGGGATCAGCCAGACGCTGGACGTCCCGCCGTTGCCGGCCACCGAGACGCCGATCTTCAAGGTGAGCGGCGGAGGCGAGGTATACGGCCTCGCGGTGGACGCCAAGACCGCCCTGATCGAATACCTCGACATCTTCTATCACCTGGGTCGAGCGGGCAGAGCCCTGGAGAAGGTCGGCGCGATCGACTTCGCGACGACGATCGCGCCGGGGGTGCGCGACATCCTCCTGATCGGGAAGGTGTACGAGGCGTGTCGCCGCCGGGGACCGAAGCCGAGGGCTGACGGGAGCCCGGACTGGTTCTACGACTCCGTGGTGCTGGACGCCCCGCCGACCGGCCGCATCGGTCGCTTCCTCGCCGTGAACCGGGAGATCGCGGACCTGGCCAAGATGGGGCCCATCCGCCACCAGGCCGATTCGATCACGGACTTGCTGCGCTCCCCCGCCTGCGCGGTGCACATCGTCACGCTCCCGGAGGAGATGCCCGTGCAGGAAGCGGTGGACGCGGTCGCCGAGCTGTCCGCCGACGATCTGCCCGTCGGTGCGATCATCGTTAACCAGTCGCGCGACCCGCTGCTGGACCCCGAGCAGCTGGACGTGTTGGCCCAGGGCGAGGCCGACCGGGCGGCGGTGGCGGCATCGCTGCGCCGCACCGGACTACCCGACGACGACGCGACGGTCACCGGCCTGCTCGCCGAAGGCGCCGACCACGCCCTGCGGATGCAGCTGGAGGACGAGCAGTACACGGTGGTGGAACAACTGGGACGGCCCGTGTACGCGCTACCGTCCCTGCGCGACGGCGTGGACGCCTCCGGAGTACGGGTGCTCGCCGCCGAACTCGCCGACCGGGCGACGTGGTGAGGAGGAACGCCGGATGACCCCGACCCGCACGTCCTGGACGCCGCGAACACCCCGGCCGCTGCCCTCGACGCCTACCCTCGACGTCGACGCGCTGCTCGCCGACCGTACGGTCCAGATCATCGTCTGCTGCGGCTCCGGCGGCGTCGGCAAGACGACCACCGCAGCAGCGCTGGCGTTGCGCGCTGCCGAAGCGGGCCGCCACGTCGCCGTGCTCACGATCGACCCCGCCCGGCGCCTCGCCCAGTCGCTGGGCCTGATCGAACTGGACAACACCCCGCGCGAGGTGGCCGGGGTGGACCGGTCCGCGGGCGGCAGCCTCGACGCGATGATGCTCGATATGAAGCGCACGTTCGACGAGGTGGTGGAGGCCCACGCCAGCCCGGAGAAGGCCGCCCAGATCCTCGCCAACCCGTTCTATGAGGCGCTGTCGAGTTCGTTCGCAGGCACCCAGGAATACATGGCGATGGAGAAGCTGGGCCAGCTGCACGACGAGCGAGGACCCGGTGGCGGCCCCCGCTGGGATCTCGTCGTCGTCGACACCCCGCCGAGCCGGTCGGCCCTGGACTTCCTCGACGCGCCCGAACGGCTCGGCAGCTTCCTCGACGGGCGGTTCATCCGCATCCTCATGGCGCCGGCGAAGGCGGGCGGGCGAGCCTACCTGAAGGTGGTGCACGCGGGGATCTCGCTCGCCGCGTCGGCGCTGTCGAAGGTGCTCGGCACCCAGATGCTGCAGGACGTGCAGACGCTCGTGGCCGCCCTCGACACGGTGTTCGGCGGGTTTCGCGAACGAGCCACCCAGACGTACGCGCTGCTCAAGGACCCGGGGACCGCGTTCTTGGTCGTCGCAGCGCCGGAGCGCGACGCGCTGCGCGAGGCGAGCTATTTTACCGATCGGCTGGCGGCCGACCGCATGCCGCTGGCGGGGCTCATCGTGAACCGCGTGGCCCGGCCGGCGGTAGACATCGACGCCCGGACGGCCGAACGCGCGGCGACGTCCCTCGAGCAGGACGACCCCGTGACGTGGGCGCTGCTGCGCGCGCATGCCGACCTGGACGTGCTGGCCGACCGGCAGCGATCCGCGACACGCCGACTCGCCGACGTGCACGCCGGGGTGCCACTGGTCCAGGTGCCCGCCGCCGCCCAAGACATCCACGATCTTCACGGCCTGCGCGTGATCGGCACGGCTTTGGCGGCAGGCGCTCGCGCCTGACGGCTCCCGCCCGATCCGCCTGGATCGCACGACGTTCGGCAGGTGCGCCCGTCTGGCAGCGCCGACCCGCGTCAGGCGTCAGGCGTCAGGCG
>JBDTWM010000070.1:0-14726 GCA_040006675.1 Dermatophilaceae bacterium
CGGTGAGATGTCCAGCGGATCAAAGCCTGGTTCGGCGCGACCGCCGGACGGTCGCACCTGATCCGTGCCCGCCGCCGCATCGCCGATGGCAGGATGACGGTGTGAGCGAAGAGCGCGAGGTTCTGACGTGGGAGATCTTCGGCGCCGCGTCTCGCGAGCTGGCCCAGATGGTCGTCGACTCCGGATTCGACCCCGACATCCTGCTGTCGATCACCCGCGGGGGGATGCTCCCGGCGGGAGCGATCAGCTACGCGCTCGACCTGAAGGCCCTGCACATCATCAACGTCGAGTTCTACACGGGCATCGATGAGCGGCTGTTGGAGCCGGTGTTCTTGCCGCCGCTGCCCGCGACGCAGGACTTCTCCGGGCAGAAGATGCTGATCGTCGACGATGTCGCGGATACGGGGACGACCCTGGCGCGGGTGCGTGACTTCTGCGCCCCGCACGTCGCCGACGTGAAGGTGGCCGTGCTGTACGAGAAGCCACGCTCACTGGTGAAGGCAGAGTACGTGTGGCGCGCCACCGACCGGTGGATCGCGTTCCCTTGGTCTGCGCAGCCGCCGATCGTGCGACAGCGCAGCAACCAGCGCTGACCTCGTTCCGCGTGGGCTCCGGATCGCCCAGAGCTGGTGGTGACGGGTGGCCCGCATGGCGAGAAGGACGTCCCAGCGGGCAAGACGCGTCAGTACGCTTGCGTCCATGAGCGCACCGGCCAGCATCAATCTGGCGAGCATCCCCGGGGACGGTATCGGCCCAGAGGTCATCCACGCGGCGAGGGCGGCGTTGGACGCGCTCGCGGCGGCCGGTGCTGGTCCGCGGATGAACGTGACCGAGTACGACCTGGGGGCGCGTCGCTGGCACCGTACGGGTGAGTGCTTGCCGCCGGCCGTCCTGACGGAGCTGCGCGGGCACGACGCGATTTTGCTCGGCGCCGTGGGCGACCCGTCCGTGCCCTCCGGGATCCTGGAGCGGGAACTCCTACTCGCCCTGCGCTTCACGCTCGATCATTACGTCAACCTGCGCCCCGCCAAGCTCTACCCGGGCGTGAAGAGCCCGTTGGATGTCGGCCACGTCGCCCCCGACGGTATCGATTTCGTCGTCGTCCGGGAGGGCACCGAAGGCCCGTACACGGGCAACGGCGGCGTACTGCGCGTCGGCACCCCCGCAGAGATCGCGACCGAGGTGTCCGTCAACACGCGGTACGGCGTGGAGCGGGTGGTGCGGTACGCGTTCGAGCTGGCCTGCACCCGCGATCGCACGCACCTGACCCTGGTGCACAAGCACAACGTCCTCTCTTTTGCCGGGCACCTGTGGCGCCGGGCCGTCGAGGAGGTCGGGCAGGAGTTTCCGCAGGTCACGACCGCCTACCAGCACGTTGACGCGGCGACGATCTTCCTCGTCAACGACCCGGGCCGCTTCGACGTGATCGTGACCGACAACCTGTTCGGCGACATCATCACCGACCTCGCGGGCGCGGTCGTCGGCGGTGTCGGTCTGGCGGCGAGCGGCAACATCAACCCGACGCGCACGACTCCGAGCATGTTCGAGCCCGTCCACGGCTCGGCGCCGGACATCGCCGGGCAGGACAAGGCCGACCCGACCGCTGCGATCCTCTCGGCGGGCATGCTCCTGGACCACCTCGGCTTCGCCGACGGCGCCGCCCGCGTCGAGGCGGCGGTGGCGGGTGACCTCGCGGCCCGCGCCGGCAAGCCTGAGAGTCGCGGCACGCGCGCCATCGGCGAGGCCATCTGCGCGCGGTTGTAGGCGTCGCGCGCGACGGTAGGCGTATGTTCGTGAACTGACCGTTCCAACGCAGGAGCACGACCCATGACCTTGAGCTTCCTGGTGCGACCGCACCGGAATCCGTTGCCCGCCACCGAGCGCGCCAAGGTGCTCGCCGACCCGGGTTTCGGGCGCCACTTCACCGACCACATGGCCTACGCTCGCTGGGAAGCCGAGCGAGGATGGCACGCGGACGTCATCCGTCCGTACGGGCCGTTCGAACTCTCCCCGGCCGCGGCGGTGCTGCATTACGCGCAGGAGGTCTTCGAGGGGCTGAAGGCCTACCGGCACGCCGACGGATCGATCTGGTCCTTCCGCCCGCAGGCCAACGCGGAGCGACTGCAGCGCAGCTGTCGCCGGTTGGCGCTGCCGGAGCTGCCGACCGAGGACTTCCTCCACTCGCTCAAGGCCCTCGTGCTTGCGGACTCGGAGTGGGTCCCCGCGGTCGGCACGGGGGAGACCAGCCTGTACCTGCGCCCGTTCATGTTCGCCTCCGAGGCGTTCCTCGGCGTGCGGCCCGCCAAGGAGGTCACCTACGCGGTGATCGCCTCGCCCGCGGGCGCCTATTTCCCCGGCGGCCTCAATCCGGTGAACCTGTGGCTGTCACAGGAGTACGCGCGCGCCGGAGCCGGTGGCACCGGCGCGGCCAAGTGCGGCGGGAACTACGCCAGCTCCTTGGCCGGGCAGCTCCAGGGCATCGAGCACGGCTGCGAACAGGCCGTTTTCCTGGACTCCTCCACGCAGACGCACATCGAGGAACTCGGCGGGATGAACCTTTTCCTCGTCTACGACGATGGGCGGCTCGTGACACCCGAGCTCACCGGCTCGATCCTTGAGGGCGTGACCCGCAGCTCGATCCTGCAGCTCGCGCGCGAGATGGGGCTCACGCTGCAAGAGCGGCGCGTGCCGATCGCGGAGTGGCAGGAGGGCGCCGCCTCGGGAGCGATCAGGGAGATCTTCGCGTGCGGCACGGCGGCGGTGATCACGCCCGTCGGGGAGTTGCGCTGGGAAGGCGGCTCGTGCGACCACCGCCGGGGCAGCGCCATCGAGGGAGCCGGCGACGTCGCGCGGACGCTGCGGGCGAAACTACTGGACATCCAATACGGCCGCGCCGAGGACACCCACGGGTGGATGGTCCGGCTGGTCTGAGGCAGGACTGGTGATCTCTGATGCCTGAAGGACATGTCACCCATCGCATGGCGCGAGCGTACGTCGAGCAGTTCGGCGGCACGCTGACGCGCAGCAGCAGCCCGCAGGGGCGGTTCGCCGAGTCCGCCGCGCTCCTCGACGGCCGGGTTCTCGATGGTGCTGAGTCCATCGGGAAGCACGTGTTCGTGACTTTCGGGGCCGATACCGTGCACATCCACCTAGGTATGGCCGGCAAGTCGTTCGTGCACCACGACGCGCTCGTCGAATCCGTCGCGGAGGAGTTCGAGGTGCACCGCGAGCCGGCCGGTCGGGTTCGCCCCGTGAGCGGGGCCGTGCGCTGGCGCCTTGAAAACGACCGCGCGTGGTGCGACCTCGTGGGCCCGGCGGCCTGCGAGATTCTCGACGAACAGCAGGTGGCGGCCATCGCGGCGCGTCTCGGTCCGGATCCACTGCGCGCCGACGCGGACCCGTCGTTGGCATGGGGCCGGGTCCACCGTAGCGAGCTGCCCATCGCCGTGCTTCTCATGGATCAGAGGATATTTGCCGGTGTGGGCAACATCTTCCGAGCCGAGGTCCTCTATCGAGCCGGGATGGACCCCATGCTGCCCGGCACGGCGGTCAAACGCCGGGAGTTCGACGCCCTCTGGGCTGATCTGGTGGACCTCATGACCCAGGCCGTCGAGCACGGCCGCATCGACACGGTCTGTGAGCAGGACTCTCCGGAGGTCATGGGGCGCGCCCCGCGTGTCGACCGGCACGGGGGAGAGATATACGTCTACCGGCGCGCCGAGATGCCCTGCTACCGATGCGGCACACGGGTGCGCACCGCGATGCTCGCGGGCCGCAACCTGTTCTGGTGCCCGCGCTGCCAGCCGCTGTCGCGGCGCGCCGCCGCGGTGCAGGCCCGCCGCGCCGCCCGCGCGCGGTGACGCTGCCTTCGGTCGGCGACCCGGATGCGCCGGACGCCGCCGAGCGGCGGCGCAACGTGGTCTGGCGAGCCACGATGGGCGGGCGGTCCGCACGTTCACATGGCCCACGCCGAGGAGACTAAGGTGGCCGGGTGATCGGCGACCAGCAGAAGACCGACGCCGTTGGCCGCGAGCGCGTCCCCGTCGTGCGGATCCCCCGGGAACCGCCCCAGCGGCTCAAGGAAACGTGGCGGCAGGCTCGGGTGCGCCGGATCGACGCGTCCCTGGCGGCCGCGCAGGCCCGGCCCACGGGGGGCTGGGCCGTCGTCGGGGCGTCGCATGAGCTGCGCCCCAAGCTGTCGCTGGCTCGCGTGGTCGGGGGCGAGGAGTACGTGCTGTGGCGCGACGGTAACGGGACCGTCCTCGCGGGATCCGGGTCCTGTCCGCACATGGGCGCGCTGCTGGACAGGTGCCCGGTCGTCGGAGACGCGGTGCGGTGCCGCTGGCACGGGATGGCCCTGGGTCCGTCGACGCGTCCGCGGTGGGACACCCTGATCGCCCACGACGACGGGGTCCTGCTGTGGTTGCGACGACCCAGCGGGGACCATCACGCTCTCACCGACGCCCCGAAGCTGCCCGTGCGGCCCGATCCGCAAACCTCGCTCGCCGCGGTCGTCTCGGTCGCGGGCAGGTGCGAACCGCAGGACATCCTCGCCAACCGGCTCGATCCCTGGCACGGGGCTTGGCTGCACCCCTACGCGTTCTCCGATCTCGTCGTCGATGAGGAGGCCAGTTCGCCGGACCGTCTCGTCCTCGACGTGGCCTTCCGGCTCGGGGCCACCTTCGCCGTCCCGGTACGTGCCGATTTCACGTGCCCGGACGCCCAGACCATCGTCATGACGATCCTCGCGGGTGAGGGCGCTGGCAGCGTCGTCGAAACGCACGCGACGCTGCTCACCCCGCCGGGCGTCCACCCCGCGCGGACCGTGATGACCGAGGCAGTCATCGCGACGTCGGATCGCCCTGGCTTCGGCGCGGCCCGCACCCTGAGCGCGCTCGTGCGGACCGGGATGCGCGCCACCGCCCGTCGACTGTGGCGCGACGACCTGGAGTACGCGACCCGGACCTACGCTTTGCGGCGTCGCGGTCGCTGACACGTCGCGCATCGGGACCCTGCGTATCGAGAGGACACCCATGGCACAGCAGGAGTTCGTCATCCGGCTGGACTGCACTCTCGACCGGCTGTGGGAACGGCTACGTGACCCTGAGGTCGCTCGTGAGCGGGCCGCGAGCGACTCGTCCGGCGGGACGTCCACGCGACGACACGAGGTGATCGGGGACAGGGTCCACGTCGCATACGAGTCGACCCTTCCTGAGAACTGGCTACCCGGCGCGGCACGTCGCCGGATGGGTCGACTGCCCCGCGTCGTGCGTTGCGAGGAGTGGTCCCGTGACGACAGCGCCGTCACCGGCGTGATGCAGGTGGACGTCGTCGGCATCGACGCGCAGGTGGAGGGTTCGATGCGCTGCGAGTCCGAGGGTCGTGGCTGCGTCGTGCGCCAGCACGTCGTGGTCGTCGTGCCCTTGCCGATCCTCGGGCGGATCATCGAGGCCGCGATTCTGCACCGGATCGGTCAGGCTGCGGCTCAAGAGATGCGCTGCCTGGAGTGAGGATGCGGTCCGCGCCGAGCGACTGGGCGAAGGACACCCGCCAGGGGCACGCTCCAGACCCCCTCACCCGTCAGTCCCCGCCGCGCGAGCAGGAGGTCTGCTGCCATGATGCCGGTCGTGGCGGCTCGTTCCATGAGGGCGACCGGCAGGTCGCACCGGATCCCGTCCCCGGCGAGCACGACCCTGGGGTCGGGTGTCTCGACGCCCGGACGGTCCTGCCACGGGTCGGGGGTCACGAGCGGGCAATCCGCCTCGACGAGCCACTCTTCGTGGACGACCCGGGCGCCGGTCAGCTCGGGATGGAGTCGCTCCAGGTGCTGGCGCAGCGACCGTCGTAACGTCGGCACGTCCACGTCGTGGTCGATGGCGTAGGCGTGCAGCTCGACGACGCTACCGCCGGTGGCGGCGGCCCACCGGGCGGCCTCGTCCTCAAAGAGGTGGACGCAGCTGACGTTGTCCAGTTCGCCGTAGCCGGCCGTCCCCAGGAAGGGCGGGGAGCCTGCTCGCACGGGAGAGTCGAGCCACATCCGCCACACCGCGAAGGGTGGGGCGACCCGCAGGCCAGCAACGGCCGCGCGCCACGCGTCGTCGCCGAGCCACGACGCGCCGGCCACGAGGTGTTGCACAGAGGCCACGTCGGTGGCCAGGACGACGGCGTCGCACGTGATGATGTCGTCGCCGCCCGGGTCCGCAACGACGACCTCCAGCCTGCCATGGGCCCTGTCGTGCTTCGATGAGGTGACGTTCGGGCCGTCGCCGACGGCTGATTCGCGTAGGGCGCAGACCCGCGCGCCAGTGCGGATCTGCCCACCCTGCTCGTGCAGATACCGCCCGAGCGGCTCCCAGAGCACCCGGTCGTACGCCGCGTCAGGGACGTCGAAGAGCAGGCCCTCGGACGAGCCGAGGAAGTAGGTGTGGAACATCGCGACCAGTTCAGCGCCGGAGAAGTCGCTCGGGTGGGCGAAGAAGCTGCGAGCGAACACCTCCAAGGCCAGGTGCCTCGCGGCGGACGGGAAGCGCAGGTCGTCCAGAACGTCGGCGGCGCTGCGTCCGTCGTAGTCCGCGAAGGACGCCGGGTAGCGCACGCGCAGCAGGTCCAGGGCGCGGCGCAGGTCGACCCGCACCAGCTGGGAAAAGGGGAAGCTCCGGCTGCGTGCAGCGAACGTGACGATGCTCCAGGGCGGCGTCCGGGGGATGCCCGCGAAGGAGTCGCGGTAGCCGTCCGCGTGGACGAGAGGGTAGTCCGCCAGGGGCCGCAGCCGGCGCAGAAGCGGGTCGGTGCGGCGCAGAATCGAGCGCAGGTTGTAGTACTGCCGGAAGAAGGCATGGAAGCCGCGGCTCATCGTCGCGTCGTCCGTTCCGGCGACCGTCACGGGCCACGAACGCAACCGTCCGCCCAGACTCTCCCGGCCTTCCAGCACGGTGACGTCCAGGCCGCGCTCGGCCAGGACGACGGCGGCGGACAATCCGGCGATGCCGCCGCCGACGACGACGACATGGGAGCCGCTCCCCGTCGCAGGGTCGTGCGGCAGCGGGGGATCGTGCCGGACGGCTCGACGGTCGCGGCCAGGCAACTCGACGTCAGGGTTGTCGCGCCCGCGCAGCCACCTCATCGCGGCCGCCGCGCGGAGATGGTGTGGACGACAAAGCGTTCCCAGCCGCGGACGGCGGCGATGTCGACGTCCTCGAAACCGGCGCTGACCAGGGCGCGCGCGATCTGCTCGACCGTCTCGAACTGTGCGACGCTGCGCCACAGGTAGATGAAGAGCCCAGGCTGCCGTGTCAGCACCGCCGACAGCGGGATGATGATCGTCCACGCCAAGACTGACCAGGCGGCTCGCGATATCGAGCTCATCGGTCGGAAGTAGTCGTGGACGACGAACGTGCCGCCGGGGCGCAGCGCCGCTCGGACGTCGTGCAACAGTTGCTCCCGCTCGACGACGTTGCGCAGCAAGTAGGCGGCGAAGATGCCGTCGACTTCACGTGTTTCAGGCAGGTCCGAAAGATCCTCGGCCCGGGCCTGGACGAAGCTCACGGTGGAGGGCCAGTCCTTGGCGCCCGCCTGGTCGACCATCCCTGCGGAAGCGTCGACACCGAGCACGACGAACGGACCATGACGATCCAAAGCCCGAGTCAAGGCGCGGGTGGAGGCCCCGGATCCGCAGCCGAGGTCGAGAATGCGTACGACCGCGCCACCCACCTCAGCGTGCGACATCAGACGGTCGGCGAAGGCCCTCGCCGACGAGCGCAACTGAGCGTGATAGCCCGGGCTCAGGCCGACGAGGGTGTCGTAGCGGTGGGAGATGTCGTCGAAGGCTTGTGCCACGGGATAGGTCATCGGCGTCGTCCTGGGTCGGTTCGGTCGGTGGGGTGCTGCGCCGGCGTGGGCGCCGGTCGGCCGGCGCGGATCCACAGCAGGATCGCGCCGGTGACCATCGAGAAGCCGAAGAGGAAATCCTCGACGGGAATATCCCACGGGACGCGCCATCCCGTGATCTGCTGCGGCGCGTAGAGAACGATGGGGGCCGAGAGTTTGGTCAGCCAGCCGTCGACGAGCACCTGGAAGAAGCCGACGATCGCCATCGAACACCAGTACTGCGGGCTGCGGAAGATGCCGGTGCGCAGCACGAGCAGCTCGGTGGCAATGATGACCAGCACCGACGCAATGGCCAGGACGGTGTACTCAGGCATGATCGCCCCGCCGGCGCAGGCGAGTCAGGACCGACCCGACGGCCTCGTAGGTGAGCAGGCCGCAGATCGGGATGACGATGAAGAAGACGAGTTCCTCCAGGGGTACCCGGGCGGGCAGGATGATCCCGGTCGTATAGAGCGAGCTGTACCACCAGTGACCGCGTTCGATGCCGACAGCGTCCCAGACCGTGAAGATGACGACGACGGGAAGCAGAGCGGCGAGCAACCTCAGGGGCCGGCGATAGACACGGGCGCCCAACGCGAACTCCAAGGGTGCAGTCACCGCAAGGCAGGCACCCATCAGGAGAAGGTATTGGTACTGGTCGTTCACTGACGTCCCTTCGTCGGCGTGGTCCGAGCCGCGTGCGCGCACAGCAGCGCGGCTCCCTGCGTCCCGGCATCGCGGACCGCGAATTCGGCCGCGACGCGGGCCACCCCCGCGGCGATCGCCGGATCGTCCCGGATGTCGCGGATCGCGCGTCGGATCCGGGCCGGAGTCCGACGGCCCCGCCGCAAGGAGAGTCCACAGCCGCTCCACTCGATTCGACGTCCGATGTCGGCCTTCTCTTCCGTCTGCCCGACCTGCAAGACCGGCACCCCGTGCGCGAGCGCGGTCGTCACCCCGGTCCACCCGCCGTTCGTCACGAACACCGACGCCTCCGCGACGAGAGCGTCGTACGGGACGTACGCGGCCGCATAGACGGAGGCCCGACCCGTCGGGATGGCTCGGACCTGCCGCGCGCCGCGTTCGGACCCGGCCGCGACGACGAGAGTACACTCCTCATCCGCCATGGCCCGGACCGTCGGAGCGATGAGTTCGGCGACGTCACGTCGCAGACTGCCCTGCGTGATCGCGACGACGGGGCGTCCATCCCGTCCGAGGTCAGCGCACCACGCCGGTACGGCCGTGCCCGGCGGCCGCCGATACAGACTGCCGAGGAAGTGGATCCCCGGGGGGGTGGGCAGGCGGCGCGGGTACTCAAGGGCCGGAACCCCGCCCTGTAGGTGCAGGTCGGGGCAGACCCCCGCTGCGAGCACGGCGCCGCGTTCCGGCGGCAGGCCCAGCCGCGTCCTGGACATCTGCAGCGATCGCGCGGATTCTGCGAAGACGAGGTCGCTGACGTAGTGGACGACGGCGTTGCGCCGACGATACGTGGCCCCAGTGCGGTACGGCAGTCCTGACCCGAACGGCGGGGTGTCCGGATCCCGGTCGTGCAGCGGGCCATCGCCGTACGTCGCCCAGGGCAGACCAGCGACCTGTGCGGCCAGGCCCGCTCCGTAGGCGAGGGTATCGGCGAGCACGATATCGGGAGAGGTGCGCTCGATGATGCGCAGCACGTCGCGGGCGCGGCCCTCAGCGCGGCCGACGATGTGGTCGGCGTACCCGCGGCGCACCTGCGCCAACGACCCCATGACGGGGACGCCGCCGCTATCCCGGTCGGGATCCCAGGCGGCCTCGACGTCGACTGGCTCGGCCCCCAGGGCGGCGATCGCGTCGTGAAAACGTCGGGGTGCGTGCCACGTGACCGTGTCCCCAGCCGCCGCGCAGGCCGCGGCGAAGGCGGCGGCGTTCAGGGTGTGCGCCGGGATCGGGGTGGTGCTGAGGAGCAGGTGCACGAGAGCGGTGGCCTCCTATCGGGGCAGGTCAGGACGCAGAAATCGAGGGTATGACCAGCAGCCTATGCGGCCGGTCGTCGGCGGGTGGCCCCGGCCGTGACCTGTGCGCGCGCCGACGCGGCGCTGAGCACGCCGCTTTCGGCGGGGAGACGAGTGAGGGAACCCATCGGGGCCCAGGCTCGCGCCCAGACCCTGATGCTCCTGCGTTCGCCGACCCAGCTGCTCTTCTTACTGCCCGCTCCGGGCGTCGCCCTCCTGACGATCGTCACCCCGTACCGGCGCTTCCTCTGACGCGTGGGCCGGCGGCGCCGCACCCAGGCGCTCTCGGTATCTCCTGGTGGTGTCAGCCGGACAGCGCGGCAACCCGTTGCGCGGCGAGCCGGCCCGAGATGAGCACCATCGGCACTCCGACTCCGGGCACCGTCCCCGACCCCGCGAGGACGAGTCCCGGTCGGCGCCGCTCGACGTTGGGGGGTCGGAACGGTCCCGTCTGACGGAAGGTGTGGGCCAAGGCGAACGGCGTGCCCGCGGCCATTCCTTGACGCTCCCAGTCGACGGGGGTCACGAGGGTCTCGGTGACAACGTCGGTGGGGTAGCCCTGTGCGTCGAGGAAGGCGAGCAGCTCCTCCCGGATGAGAGGCGTCTCCTGCGCCCAGTCGATCCGGCCGACCTGGAGGTTGGGGACGGGCTCCAGGACGTAGAGCGTGCTATGCCCCTCAGGTGCGGCGTCGGCGTCGTGCAGGGACGGGACGGTGACGAGACGCGAGGGGTCCCGCATCCGGGTTCCGGCCTTCAGGAGGTCATCGAAGGCTCGCGCCCAGGCGTGCCCGAAGTGGATGTTGTGATGGGAGGCTGGTTCCTTCGGCACGCCGCGCACCCCGAGGTGCCACACGACAGCCGAGGGTGAGTACGCCCCGTGGGCCGCGGCCGCAGGGGGTGTGAGATCGGGCATCAGGCGTTGGTAGGCGGTTGCGGTGTCGAGCGTGCAGACGACAGCGTCCGCAGGCAATTCCTCGCCGTCGCTCGTACGCACTGCCCGCACGGCGCCCGTGGGGCCGGTGAGCACTGCGCTGACCTCCTGCCCATAACGTATGTCGACGCCCGCAGCGGAGGCAGCCCGCGCCATCGCGGTGGGCACCGCGTGCATCCCGCCCTCGGGAAAGAACACCCCGGCGATGCTGTCCATGTACGTGATGACGGCGTAGATGGCGAGCGCCTGATCCGGGGCGAGGCCGGCGTACATCGCCTGGAAGGAGAAGAGCCGGTGCAGTCGGGGGTCCTCGAAGCGGGCCCGGACCGCCCGGCCGAGCCGTCCGAAGCCACCGAGCCGCACGAGGCGGGCGGCGGCCCCCGGTCGGGCGAGCAGGTCCAGGACGGAGTCATAGTTGCGCTCGATGAAGTGGGGCATCTCTACGTCGTAGAGGTCCTCCAGCCAGGACACGAAGGGCGGGAACGCCGCGGCGTCGCGCGGCCCACAGACGCTGGCGATCTCCTGACGCATCGCCTCGGGGTCGGCGCGCACGTGCAACGTCGATCCGTCGGCGTAGACAGCCCGATAGGCCGGGTCCAGCCGGTGCAACCGCAGTTCCCGGTCGAGACTTGAGCCCGCAGCCTGAAGCGCGGCGTCGATGAGGTGGGGCATCGTCAGGACGGTCGGTCCGGTGTCGAACCGGAAACCATCGGCGGTGATCAGCCCGTTGCGCCCCCCCGGCTCGGCCTCTCGCTCCAAGACGGTGATCTGGTCGTATCCTCCGGGCACGAGATGGCAGGCGGCGGAAAGTCCGGCGAGACCGGCACCGACGACGACGACGTGCGTCATCGACGCGCACCGATGAGTGGGTGGGACATGATCAATCTCCTGTCGGTCCGGGGCTGTGCGTCATTCGTGGGTGGTCGGGGAAGGGGCAGTGCGGTCGGGCCAGGTAGTGCCCCGCGCGGCCGGCTCGCGGTTGTCCGAGCGGCGCGAAGCCGAGACCGGCGAGCCTGCGACCGGCTCCGTCATGGCCGCAAGTCCCACCGTGGCCGACATGATCGCCGCGGGCGGAAGGTGGGCCGGGTCGGCGGCGGGCCAGAGCCCAGGTTCGTCGCCGAGCCGGGACAGCTCGGGGATCTGGGCTCGACACCACGGTGACAGCGACGCGATGTCGCCCGCGCTCGCCTCGCGATGGAAGCGTTCCCACGACACCCACGAGAAGTCCTGCACCTCTGCGGGGTCGGGACGCGGCTTCGGCGTCGAGGTCCGCGCGGTGAACACCGGGCAGAGTTCGTTCTCGACGATCCCGTCCATGAGCGCCCGATACCGGAAGCGCGGCAGGACCAGGCGCAGCTCCGTGAGCTCGATGCCGAGCTCGTCGCGAGCCCGTCGACGGATCGCGTCCGGCAGCGGCTCACCGGGCTTCGGGTGCCCGCACAGGCTGTTCGTCACGACCCCCGGGAAGCTGCGCTTGGCGGCCGCGCGCTGGGTGATGAGCAGGCGCCCCTCGTTGTCGAGGACGTAGCAGGAGAACGCTAGGTGTAGCGGGGTGTCGTCGTGGTGCGCGACGGACTTGGCGGCGGTGCCGCAGGCGTGTCCGTCGTCCGTGAGCAAGACGACCTCACTGTCGTCACGCCAGCCGTCCGGATCGCCGTCGGCTCGGTCGTCGCGTGCGGACCGGGCGGCGCGGGCGGCGCGGTCGACGCGGGCCGCAGACTCGGGCCGACGGCGAAGGATCATTCGCGCGGCGGTTCCCGCCTTGACTCGGGTGGGGACGGCCAGGCGGCCGGAGAAGACGTCGTAGTCGGCGTCTTCGATGAGGTCGAGGATGCGCGCATAGAGGATGCGGGCCGTGGTCACACATCGTCGGGACCGCGCAGGGAGCAAGAGCAGTCCCTCGTCGGCCTGACGGTAGAGGCGTCGGTTACGGGCGATCTGGAAGCTCATGAAGTCACGCCACTGCGGGGTCACGCGGCGTTCGGAAAGGTCGACGCCGTAGTGGGCGAGTTCATCCGCGGGCAGGTAGACCCGGCCGCGCTCGAGGTCTTCGACGACGTCCCGCAGGAAGTTGGTCAGCTGAAAGGCAAGGCCGAGACACTGGGCGGGCTCTCGCGCACCCTGCATCGGATGCAGGACCGGAAGCATCATTTCCCCGATGACCGCGGCGCTTCCGTCCATGTATCCGAGCAGGTCGGCCCAGGAGTCGTAGTGGCTGCGGACGAGGTCGGTCCGCATCGCGGCGAAGAAGCGATGGAAGACATCGTGGTCAAGCCCACAGTCGCGCACGGTTCGTGCGATCGCGACCAAAACGGGGTCACTCACCTGCTCGGAGGTGAGTGACGTCCAGAACTGGTCCTCGAACTCTTGCAGCCCTGTCGCCACTTCGCTGGGCCCGCGTCGGCCGGGAAGGTCGACGATGTCATCCGCGAGGCGCGCGAGAGCGTAGAGGGCGTAAACGTGGCGGCGGTCGGTCGGTACGAGGAGGCGGGCTCCCCAGTAGTACGTCGTGCCATGTCGGCGAGTGATGGCCTGGCACCTACGGTAGCCGTCGCGTTCGTGGTCGGTGAGGTCCATCAGGCTCGCCTCTCGGGTGGCGTCGGGACCGGGTTCTCGCTGGCCGCTAGGTCAGGGTGAAGCCGAGCATATCGGTCGCGTCCGTCCATCCTCGCCGAAGTACGCCATCGGAGACGGGGTTTCATGCATCGCTCGACTTGAAAAGCATGGCGCAGCCTGACATAAACCGCCGAACAAAAAGCGCGTTGAATTAGTTCGCCGGAGGTGCATCCAAGACGGCCGCTCGGCTGGAAGTAAGGGTAAGAAGACCCGATCGGCCCGACCTCGGCGCCGACGCAAGAACGAGACCGGCGGGGTCTTCGCCCCCCACCGACAGGAGTCAACATGTCTATGCTCTCTTTCTCCCGTGCACCGCTTGCAGCCGGTGGCGCCGCAGTAGGGCTGGCCTTGGCCGGCAGCCTCCTCGCGGCGCCGAGCGCCTTTGCCGCCGACGAGGCTCAGGTGTCCGTGTTGCACGCGGTCCCGGGCGCGACCGTCGACGTATGGGCCAACGGCAAACCGCTGCTCACGAACTTCAAGCCGGGGACGCTGACGGACCCGCTGACCCTGCCCGCCGGCACCTACGACCTCAAGGTCGTCAAGGCCGGCGATCCGGCCGATGCCCAGGCGATCACGGAGGCCGCCGGCGTCACGGTGCCCGCTGGGGCGAACGTGACCGTCGCGGCTCACCTGACGGAGAAGGGCACACCTACCCTGACCCCGTTCGTCAACGACACCGCAGAGACGGGCGCCGGCAAGGGCCGGCTCACCGTGCGACACGTGGCCGCGGCGCCGGCCGTCGACGTCCGCGCCAACGGCGCGGTGGCATTCGCCGGGTTGACCAACCCCAAGAGCGTCAACGCTGTCTTGCCGGCCGGGACGATCAAGGCTGACGTCGTCCTCGCCGGGACGGACAAGGTGGCGATCGGTCCGGCGGATGTGCAGGTCAAGGCAGGCGTGAACACGATCGTGTACGCGTGGGGCAGCGCCGCGGACTCCAACCTCGCGCTGGCCGTGCAGACGGTACAGGCCGCGGGCGGCGCTCCCGCCGGAGTGCCGGCCGGCAACGGTGGCCAGGCCGCTAGCCAGGACGGCGCGACCAGGAGCCTGATCGCGGTCGGCGGGGCAGCGGTGGCGGGTAGCGCGGCTCTGCTCGTCCTGCGGCGGCGCGCGACGTCTCGGGCGTAGTGGATCTCGGCCTTCGCCGACTGAGCGTGGCGGCCGCCGTTGCGGCGGCCGCCATGCTCGGAGCCACGTCGGCGACGGCGATCTGGGACAGCGGCTCCGCCGTCGGCGCGAGCTCCGTCCTCGTGCGCGGTACGGGGGCGCCGGACCCGACGCCGCAGGGCACGACGAGCACCGACGGATCGGAACCGGCCACG
>JBDTWM010000071.1:0-14468 GCA_040006675.1 Dermatophilaceae bacterium
TCACCACAGGCACCCTCACCACAGGCACCCCCGTCTCGTCCCGCCGCGCGGGAGGCGGTCGCCGCGCCGTCCCCGTACGTGCTCTCACGGGTACGGCACCTGATGGGCACCTCGGTCTCGCTGACCGTACGAGGACCACAGGCACGCTCGTCCACGACGGAACGCGTGATGCAGGAGGCCTTCGCGGACCTGGCGTGGGTGGACGCGACCTTCTCGCGGTGGAGGGGGGACAGCGAGCTGTCCAGGTTGCGCCGGGGCGAGGTCAGCGTGGAGCAGTGCTGCCCGCAGATGGGGGAGGTGCTCCGAAGGTGCGCGGACGCGGCGGAGGAGACGGACGGCGCCTTCGCGTGGGTGCTGCCCGAGGAGGACGGCGACCAGTGGCTCATCGAACCGACGGGCCTGGTCAAAGGGTGGGCGATCGCCCGCGCGGCGAAGATCCTCGGCGAAGGGCTCGTGCCGGCCGGCCACGCGTACTGCGTGAACGCCGGCGGCGACATCGCCGTCGGGGGCGCGGACACCTCCCCCGGGGGCGAGCGGCCGTGGCGGCTCGGCATCGAGGACCCCGCCCGACGCGACCGTGTCGCTCGCGTCGTGGAGCGGCACGAGGGCGCCCTGGCCACGTCAGGCTGCGCCGCCCGCGGTGCTCACCTGGTCGACCCGGCGACGGGCCGGCGCATCCTGCGCCCGGGGTCGGTGAGCGTGATCGCGCCCGACATCGTGAGCGCGGACGTGTGGGCGACGGCTCTGTTCGTCGCTCCACCCGAGCTGGCGGATCGGATCGCGGGTCGACCCGGCTGGCAGGTCGTCCGCCTCCACGGCGACGAGACGGCGCAGCGCTGAGGGTCGCGCTCTTCAGGGGCCGCGTCGGGCGAGGAGCGCTTCCAGGGCTCGCGGATCCGTGACCGGCGCGTCGCATACGACGCCGCGGCAGACGTACGCCGTCGAGCGCCCGGCCGTCAACGGCCGATCGGCCAGGAGCGCCCACCCGGGCGCATCGGGAGGTCCGAACGCGAGGACCATCCCCGGGGAGCCGGCCCGGCGGGCGACGCGGAGCAACGCCAGTCCGGCGGGATCTCGCTCGTCGGCCGCCACGATCCCCACCTGCAGGGGGCCGGCCGCCACCCACTCCGCGACGGTCAGCGCGTGACCGGCGAAGCGCGGCGACGCGACGGCGAGCTCGCCCATGGCCTGCAGGGCCGCCAGACTCCGCTCCAGGTGCCGGGCGGAACCGGCCAGCGCCCCGTACGCGCTCAGCGCTCCCGCGAGCGCGCTCTGAGCGCACGGCTCGGCGTTGTCCCCGACGTCGCGCGGCCGGATGACCAGGGCCTGCCCGTCGTCCGGTGTGTCAGCGAAACCCCCGTCGGGCAGAGAGAAGTGGGCGATCGCGACGTCGAGGATGTCACCCGCCACGGCCGCCCACTTCGCCTGGCCGGACGCCTGCGCCAGTCTGAGAAGTCCGGCGGCGAGGTCTGCGTAGTCCGTTGCGACACCGGTCGCGTCGCTCACGCGTCCGCCGAGGGAGGTGCGGCGAAGACGCCCGCCGACCCAGTGCTTCTCGACGAGGAAGTCGGCGCACACCGCGGCAGCCTGGACGTAGGCCGGCTCGCCCAGCAGCACACCCGCGTCGGCCAGGGCTCCGATCGCGAGGCCGTTCCAGGCGGTCACGACCTTGTCGTCACGCGCCGGCTGGGGGCGCCCGTTCCGGGCCGCGAGGAGCCTCGCGCGAACGCCGTTCCACCACGCGGCGTCCGATGGGTCTCGGCGCAACTGCAGGGTCGACGCGCCGCGTTCGAACGTTCCCTCGCGGGTGACGGCGAGCAGTTCGGCGGCGCGGGCCCCCTCGGGTGGGCCAAGCACGGCGGCGAGGTCGCCGGGCGTCCACACGTAGGTGAGACCCTCCAGCCCGTCGGTGTCCGCGTCGAGGGAGGACGCGAACGCCCCCTGCGGGGTGCGCAGGTCGCGCAGCAGGAACTCGGCCGTCTCGCGCGCGACACGCGCGGCCAGGTCCGCGATGTCGTCGCGCGCGTCCGCCGTCTCGTCGTACCCAGCCGGCGCATCTTGCGCACCCGGCGCGTCAGACGCGGCCTGGTGCAGCCGCGCGTAGACGCCGAGCAGCTGCGCGTTGTCGTACAGCATCTTCTCGAAGTGCGGTACGGCCCAGTCTGCGTCGACGCCGTACCGCGCGAAGCCGCCCGCGAGTTGGTCGTAGACCCCGCCGCGCGCCATCGCCTCGCACGTCACCGTGACCATCGAGAGGGCATCGGCGTCGCCGGTGCGTGCCTGGTGGGCGAGCAGCCAGTCGAGGACCATGGACGGGGGGAATTTCGGCGCCCCGCCGAATCCGCCGTGCCGCGCGTCGTAGTCGCGGCGCAGCGCCTGCAGGGCCGCGTCCAGCTCGCCCTCGCCGAGCGCGCGCGGGGACGCCGGTCGCGTCGCGGTGGCCAGGGCGTCGGCGATCTGTCGCCCGCTCGTCTCGATGTCCTCGCGGCGGTGCAGCCAGACGTCGCGAGCGCTGGCCAGCAGCTGGAGCAGGGAGGCCTTCGGCAGATAGGTGCCCGCCCAGATCGGCCGCGCCTCCGGCGTGACCAGAACCGTCATCGGCCAGCCACCGCGGCCGGTGAGCGCCACGGTCGCGGACATGTAGATGGCGTCGATGTCGGGACGTTCCTCGCGGTCCACCTTGATCGCGACGAAGCCGTCGGCGAGCGCCTGCGCCACCTGCGCGTCCTCGAACGACTCCCGGGCCATCACGTGGCACCAGTGGCAGGCCGCGTAGCCGACCGACAAGAGGACCGGAACGTCGCGGCGCCGGGCCTCCTCGAACGCTTCAGGTCCCCACTCCCACCAATCCACAGGATTTCCAGCGTGTTGAAGCAAGTACGGACTGGTTGCATCGGCTAGTCGATTGGCCATTTCCCATGACTCCTGACGAGTGGCGCGTGGATCATTTTGGTCCCAGTGATGCACGAGGGTGATGCACGAAGCAGATTCTGTTGGGGTCCGACGCGACTCCACTCCTCCAGCCTAGAGAGGACGCCGATGCCGCCCCGCAGGAAGCCCGCGCCGCTCGCCCAAGGCAAGCCGCGCTTGCTCGGCGGCAGCGCCCGAGCGTGGCGGGTGCGGCCCTATGCCCCGGAGACAGGCGGCGCGAAGTATCAGGTGACGTTCCGAGCGCCCGCGGGCGACGGCGAGGCGTGGAGGCGGGTGTTGCGCCGAGCAAGCTCCGAGGCGGGCGAGGATGCACTACGTGACTCGGTCGACAAACCGGCAGCTCTGTGAGGGAACGCACCCTGGATTGTGAAGAGCCGCTTTGGCCGCCGCAGCCCTCGCAGCGCTCGTCGCTCCCGACCGGGGGCCGACCACTGTCACCGACCTGCTCCACCAACCCAGGCGACGACGGTGGTCGGCGTGATCGGGCCCGCTCATCTCCTATTCAGAGCGCGTTAACACGTCCAGGAACTCGTGGTTCACGAAGAGAAGTTCTCGGCCGACCTTCACGTCGCGGAGCAGCCCCGCCTCGACCAGTGCGTGCAGCCAGGACGACGCGGTCTGACGCGAAACGTCGCACCGGTCGGCGACAGCGTTGATGCGGCAGTAGGGCTGTTCGAACAGGACGGCCAAGAACTGTGCGTCTCGTCCACCCGGCGTGGCGGCGCGAGCTCGCTCGGCAATGTCATCCTGACACGTGCGGATGGCTCCGATCTTCCGCGTCGTCGACGTTGCAGACTCGCGGACAATGTCGAGCATGTAGAGGACCCATTCGATCCAGGCGCCATCGGCTGTCACGGCCCGCAGGAGTCGGTAGTAGTCGTTCTTGCGGGCGATGATCGCGCGCGAGAGGTAGAGGATCGGGTCGTGCAGGAGGCCGGCCTCCATCAGCATGAGGATGTTGATGACGCGACCGGTGCGCCCGTTTCCATCGTGGAACGGGTGGATCGCCTCGAACTGGTAGTGGGCGACTGCCATGCGCACCAGCGGATCAAGATCGTCCTCTGCGTGGACGAAACGCTCCCAGGCCGAGAGCTTCTCGCGGAGGCGGTCGGCACCCTCGGGTGGCGCGTACATGATCTCCCGCGTGGTCGGATTTGCGATGCGCGTGCCAGGCACCGCGCGAACGGCCATTTCCCGACCGTGTAGTTCGGAGCAGATCCGGGCAGCGGTCGCCGCGGTGAGTGGCCGGCTCCTGATCGATTTGACCCCTGCGAACAACGCGCTCCGGTAGCGCAGGGCCTCCTTGGTGGCGTGGTCTCCCCCATCTGAGTCGACGTGCTTGAACAGCTCATCGGCCGTGGTCACGATGTTCTCGATCTCGGAGCTGGCCTGTGCCTCGAGCAGCGGGACAGCGTGGATCAGGATATTGGGGTTCGGCAACAACTGGCCGGCCTGAGCGAGTGTTGCCAGGGCGACTCGAGCTTCGACGGTGGCCTTGAGTACGGGCTTGGGCTCGAGGTCGCAGCCTGCCGGCGGCAGCGGTGGCAGCTCGTTGAAGGGGGCATCCGGGCTCCAGGACACGTGTCAGCTCCTTCGACACATCCGAACAACATGTTAAGGGTTCTGGATAAACTTAACACGTTGTCTGGACAGGTCAGGAGTTTCGACACGTCGGCATCGCCGATCCGGACGGCACCGCGGAGAAGGTGGCAGGCGCCGATCAGAGCGTGCCCGGGTCGAGGGTGGCGTAGAGGTGATGCGCCGGTTCCTCGTACGGGTGTGCCGCGAGCATCGCCTCGAGGGCGGCGCGCGCGACGACGCGCTCGCAGACGACCTCGATGCGTTCCTCCTCGACGACCTCGGGGACGCCGACTGCGCCGATCGCTGGGCGGGCGCCCAGCACGGGCAGGAATCGTCCGTGGCCCGGCGCCGAGAAGCTGCAGGCGCGGTAGGCGCCGATCGCACCTGCTCCGGCCGCCGCAGCCGCCTCGCGGACGGCGTCGGCCGCCCCGTGAGGCGCGAACATCACGATCACGACGAGTTCGTTCACGACTCCTCGTTGAGGTCAGGACGCAGAGCGCGTCGGACGATCGGACCCCACCGCTGACGCGGTGGGGTCCGGAAGAATCACTGGGATCGTCGCGAGGTCACTTCAGAGCGGCGACCGCCGCGTCGTAGTCGGGCTCCTGCGTGATGTCTGGAACGAGCTCGGTGTGCAGGACGTTGCCGTTCTCGTCGACGACGACCACCGAGCGGGCGCACAGACCGGCGAGCGGGCCATCGGTCATGGTGACGCCGTAGTCCTGGCCGAAGCTGGAGCGGAACGCCGAGCCGACCGTCACGTTCTCGATGCCCTCGGCGCCGCAGAAACGCCCGAGCGCGAACGGCAGGTCCGCGGAGGCGCACACCACGGTGGTGTCGGGAAGGGAGGCGGCGATCTCGTTGAACTTGCGGACGCTGGTCGCGCACACGCCGGTGTCGATGCTCGGGAAGATGTTGAGGACGACTCGCCGACCGGTGAAGCCCTTGCCCGTGATGTCGGCCAGGTCGCTGCCGACGAGCGTGAAATCGGGGGCGGAGCTGCCCTCGGAGGGGAGATCGCCGATGGTCTGGACGGGGGAACCCTTGAATGCGGTGGTAGCCATGACGCTTGTCTAGCACGACACCCCGGCCGGGGCACAGTGGCGGCCGGGCCGCCGCCCCGCCCTCAGGCGTCGAGCAGCCCGGCGCCCACGTACGAACCCTCTTGCGCGCCCGGAGGGATCGCGTAGCTGGCAGACCCGATATGGGTGGCCCATGTGTTGAGCGCGTCGGAGGCGGACAGCCGCTTCTGGATGGGGATGAACGCGGTGGCGACGTCGCGTTGGTAGGCCACGAAGATCAGTCCGGCGTCGGGGTGTCCGTCCGCGTCCAGTCCGACGTCGTAGTTATAGGGCCGCCGCAGGATCCGCTCGTCGCTGGTCCTGGCCTGCGCGAGCGCCGCGTGCGCGTTCGGCGCGATGGCCGGGAAACCGCGGGTGTCGACGGCGTTGCGGTCGACGAGGTCGCGTTCCTTCGTCCCGTTCAGGGGCGCGCCGCTGTCCAGCCGCCGCCCGAAGGCCAACTCTTTGCCCTCCACGCTCACGTCGTCCCATGTCGTGAGGTTGATCGCCATCCGTCGCAGCACCAGATGGGAACCACCGACCAGCCAGGGGTAGCGGGGGTCCGTGCTCCACACCACGGCGGCCGCCTGCGTGGGATCGGACTCGTTGGCCGTGCCGTCACGCATGCCCATGAGGTTGCGGGGCGTCGTCCCGGGCGTCTCGGTCCCGACGGCGTTGACGAAGCCGGACTGCACCCAGGCGACGGTCGCGAACGGCGCGGCGTCGCGCGCGACGCGGCGCACCGCGTACGACAGGGCGACGGGCTCGTCCGAGCAGATCTGCACCACGAGGTCGGTCTGCCCCCACTGGGGTCGGAGCCGGTCGGCGGGGAACGCGGGCAGCGTGGCCAGGGCAGGCGGGATGGCATCCGGCGTTCTGATGGCGGTGAACAGGCCGGCGCCGAAACCGAACGTGACCGTGAGCCGGCGCGGCAGGCTGATGATGTCGGCTCCCAGCGCGCCCAGCGGCGCCTCCCGCCGCGTCATGCGGGCGGCGTCGTCGGACAGGAGTTGCATCATGGCCCGGACCTGGGCACGGCCGGTCCCGGCGCGCAGCATCAGACCGACGAACGACCCGTGGGCCTGCTGCCGTGTGAGGATCCCGGCCTGGTGCGCCCCGAAGAACGGTTCGGTGTCTCCACCCTGGGGGGTGGTCGCCTCGGGGCTGCTCGACGCCACGGGGGAGGCGGCGCGAGCGCCCGCGGCGTGACCGGCCGTGCCGCCAAGGAGCGCCGTCCCCGCGAGAAGAGCCCCGCTGCTGAGGACGGAACGACGTGAGTGTCCCGACCCCAGCGGCGGTGTGGCTCCCTCGGCAGGTGTCATCGCGTGCTGGGCGATGAGGTGACGTAGTTCTCCTGCTCGGCACTGAACGGCTTGGCGGGCGCGGCGAACTCCAGCGTCTTGCCGTCACTGGTGCGCAGGGTGACCGTGACGGTCGTCCCCGCGGGGATCGGCTTCGTCATCTGCAGCACCATGATGTGGTCCCCGCCCGGCTCCAGATCCCGGGTCTGGCCGGCGGCGATCGTGAAGCCGTTGTCGACCTTGCGCATCACCTTCTGGCCATCGACGCTGACGGTTTCGTGCAATTCGGTCATGGTGGAGGCATCTGTGGTAGCGCTGACGATCCGCACGTCTTTGTCGGTCGTGTTCTTGATATTGCCAAACACACCCGTCATCTTCATGGCCGCGACGTCAGGCACGGCGCGCGCCCAGGCGTTGCCCGCCTCGAGGCCCGCGTCGCTCGTGAGCGAACTGGCCGCCGACGTGCCCGCGTCTACCGCCTTGCTCGCGGCGGAACTCACCGCGTCGCCAGCCTGAGAAGCCGACGCCTTGACCTCGTCGGTGTTGCTGCCACACCCGGCGAGCAGGACGCATACGGTGGCGGCGAGCAACGCGGCGGGGATTCGAGACGTCATGTCGATTTCCATTCTCAAGCTGGGACACCCGGCACGTGGATACCGTGGCAACTGCGGCGAGCGGTCGGCTCGACGGGCTCGCGGTCCGTCCACTCTAAACAGTCAACCGTTCGGCGCAGGCTCAGGCGCTGCGTCGACCGCTGATCGTGACGGTCATCACGTTGGCGGAGTCGCCTCGGACAGGTGGAGGCCGGGAAACGCCTGCAGCGGGACGCCCAGGGTTCGGGCGAGGTTCTCCGCAAGGGCGGCCCACCGGAGCAGGGTGACCAACGCCTCGGTGTTGCCGACGGCGGCCGGACCTCCCGCGATCACGGCGGCGGAGAAGCCCTGGAGGCACGTGACCGCGAGCCGTGTCGCGGCCACGGCATCGGGGACGGGGAAGGGGAGGTCGTAGCCGAGCGCGGCCGACGCTGCGGCGCCACCGGGCAGAACCTCCAGCGCGCGCCGCGTCTCTTCGGCCGCTCTCAGCGCATCGGCTACCGGTGAGGGATCGGCGCCCCCGCGGGCCGCCGCGACCTGGAGCCCGTACTCCGTCGAGCGCGCGGCGGCGAGGAGACGCGCCGCCTCGGCGGGTGTGGCGCAGGCGGGATCAGGCCATGCGGCCAGCGAAACGCCGACGAGCGGCGCGGCGACGACGCGCTGGGTGCGCACCGACAGCACGAGCGCCACCTCCTCGCCTGGGACGTGGGAGAGCGCCTGCCGGCCCTCGACGTCCAGCCCGAGGGATTCGCCCTGCGCCAGCGACGTGACCGGCGCGGGAGTCGTCCCCGTCGCGGACTCAGGCAGCCGGATCCGATCGTCGGGGTCTTCTCCCAGTTCGCGAACCCGGGCGGCCAGCACGCCCTCTTGCGTCGCGTGGAGCGCCGCAAGGGATGCGGACAGGCCGGCGAGGTTGCCCTCCCGCAGGGCCGCGCACGCAGCGCGGGCCCGGCGGACGAGGCGCAGCTCGTCGGCCACCGCGGAGGCTCGGGGATCGACGGTACGGGTCGGAATGAGAGGGAGACGTGGAGCGTCGTCCTCCAGGTGTCCACCACAGCCGCACAGCGTCACCGCGCCGAGCGCGCCGAGCGCACCGAGCATCGTTCGCCGCGTCGGTCCGTGGTCGGTCGGCGAAAGAGGCACGGCCGCATCATGACACCGCCTCGCCCACCGACGGCGCTGGGACTGGGCGCGTCGCGGGAGCATGCGTGGCACCGGGATACAGTGGGCGGGGGGTTCAGGCGCCGGTGGCGCCCACCGCCGTACTCAAGAAGAGCAGGAGGGTCACCATGACCGGCGTCGATCGCGCGGCGGAGGTGACCGGGCTCGCGGCGAAGGCGTTGACCGGGACAGGATTCCTGGTGGAAGACGTGACGATCACCCCCTCCGGTCGTCGCCGTGTCCTGCGGATCGCGGTCGACCGGGAGCTGGGCGCCCTGGCCCCGGATGACCACGACACCCCCGTACCGCCGCTGAGCCTCGACGAGGTCGCCGCCGCCGCGCGCGCGATCTCGGCCGCCCTGGACGAGGCTGACGCCCTCGGAGAGGCGTCCTACGTGCTGGAAGTGTCATCACCTGGCGTGGGGCGGCCACTCAGCCAGCCCCGCCACTTCCGCCGCAACGTGGGACGGATCGTGCAGCTGCGGCTGACCGACGGCTCGGAGCGCACCGGGCGCTTGACCTCCGCCGCGCCTGAGCACGTGTCGCTCATGGCCACCGAAGGGAATACCGAGTCGGCCGCGACCTGGATCCCGCTGACCGACATCGCGCGGGCTCGCGTGCTCGTGGACTTCGCCGCCGCGCAGACCGACGACGAGGAGAACTGATGGACATCGACCTGGCAGCGCTGCGGGCGCTCGAACGCGAGCGGGATATCTCGCTGGGCATCATCATTCCCGCCATCGAGCAGGCGCTGCTCTTGGCGTACCACCGCACCGAGGGCGCCTATCGCACGGCACGCGTCGACCTCGACCGCAAGACGGGCCACGTCGTGGTGTGGGCGCGCGAGGAGGCGCCGATCCTGGACGACGGGACCCGAGGTGAGACGGGTCCTGAGTTCGACGACACGCCTGCCGACTTCGGGCGGGTGGCCGCGGCCACGGCCCGCCAGGTGATCGTCCAGCGCATGCGCGAGTTGGAGGACGAGGCGGTCCTCGGCGACTTCCGCGGGCGGGAAGGCGACATCATCACCGGCGTCGTCCAGCAGAGCCAGGGCCGGGGCGTGCTCGTCGACTTCGGTACGGTCGAGGGACTCCTCCCGCAGGCGGAGCAGGTGCCGGGGGAGAGGTACGCGCATGGGGACCGGCTCCGCTGCTTCGTGGTGAGCGTTCGGCGCGGCCCCAGCGGTCCGCAGATCGGGCTGTCGCGGACCCACCCCCATCTCGTGCGCAAGCTCTTCGCCTTGGAGGTGCCGGAGATCGCGGACGGCACCGTCGAGATCGCGGCCCTCGCGCGCGAGGCCGGGCACCGGACCAAGGTCGCCGTGCACGCCAAGAAGCCTGGCGTGAACGCCAAAGGCGCATGCATCGGACCCATGGGGGCCCGTGTCCGGGCCGTGATGGCTGAGCTGCACGGCGAGAAGATCGACATCGTCGACTACAGCCCCGATCCGGCCGAGTTCGTCGCCGCGGCGCTGTCTCCCGCCCGCGTGTCCTCGGTGGACATCGTCGACGAAAAGCTGCGCTCGGCACGGGTCGTCGTCCCGGACTATCAGCTGTCCCTCGCGATCGGCAAGGAGGGCCAGAACGCCAGGCTGGCAGCGAAGCTGACCGGTTGGCGCATCGACATCCACCCGGACACCCCCGGTTTCGGTGGTGAGGCACGCGGGGCGGCGAGGCAGGGCCAGGGGGGCGACGGCACGCGCGGGACGGGTGTTCAACCCGGGAGTGATACCGCTGGGGGATCGCACCCGCCAGGTAGGTCCAGCTGAACGGAGACGCTAAGATGGTTCTGGCCGTTACCGCCGGGCCGGTACGCATGTGCGTCGGGTGCCGCGGGCGCGGGATACGGTCACAACTCCTGCGATTCGTCGCGGTCCACAGCTCGGACGGCTTCGTCCTGGCGCTGGATTCGCAGCGGAGCATGCCGGGCCGCGGTGCATGGTTGCACCCGGACCTGGATTGTTTAGATCTCGCCGTGCGCCGCCGGGCGTTCGGGCGCGCCCTTCGGGTCGCGCTCTTCCTCGATCCGGTGGAGGTGCGAGCGCAGGTCGCGCGGGTCGTCTAGGCAGCACGAACCACGAGAACCGAAAGCGGGTTTGACGCTGATGAGCACGCGATGAGTACTCAGCAATGAGCGCCCCCCAGCAGTAACCCATGGTTCGGCGTCGCCTCGACCCGGGCCATAGTGAGGAGAGAAGTGGCTAAGGTCCGGGTCTACGAGCTCGCTAAAGAGCTCGGAGTCGAGAGCAAGGTGCTGCTCGAGCACTTGAAGTCCACCGGCGAGTTCGTCCGTTCGGCGAGTTCGACCATTGAGCCCCCCGTCGTCCGCAAGCTCCGCGAGAGCTTCAGCTCCGACGTGGCCGCAGGCAAGGTCAAGGGCACCAAGCCCGGCCCGGCCGCGGGTGCCCCGAAGACGGCGACGCAGGCCAAGGCGCCTGCGGCCGCGTCTCCCGCGGCGGCGGGGCCGAAGCCGGGTGGACCGCGCCCCGGGCCGGCACGCAGCACGCCCGGGCCCGCCGCGGAGGCGCCCGCCCCTGCGATTCCGGCCACCCCGGCGGCTGCGGCTTCCACGCCAGCCGCGCCGGCGGCTGCCGCTGCGACGCCGGCCGCCCCCGCGCCCGCCGCTGCGACTCCCGCCGCGCCGGCGGCTGCCAGGTCACCGTTCGAGCCCGATGCGCAGCTTCCGGCGCCCGGTAAGCCCGCCGCACCCGCACCCGCACCCGCACCCGGCGAAGCGCGTCCGTCGGGCGACTCAGCCGCCCCCGCGCGGCCCGACCCGGGCCCGCACCCTTCCGCGCCCCGCGCCGGTGGTGGCGCGCCGCGTCCCGGTCCGCGTCCGGGCGCCTCGCGCCCCGGCAACAACCCGTTCGCGCCGAGCCAGGGGATGCGAAGCGGCCGTGAGCCCGCGCCGCGACCCGGAAACAACCCCTTCGCGGACCGGCAGGGCATGCCCCGACCCGGTACCCCACGCACCGGTGCCGCCGGCGCGGCGGGACCGCGCCCCGGTGCCCCTCGTCCCGGCGCTGCTGGTACGGGCGGTCCCCGTCCAGGAGCTCCGCGGCCTGGCGGGATGCGGCCGAATCCGGGCATGATGCCCGACCGCGCCGCCGTACCCCGTCCCGGCGAGCGGCCGACGCGCTCCGGACGTCCTGGTGCTGGCGCGGCTCGACCCGGTGGCGGTGGGTTCAGCGGGCGTCCCGGCGGTGGTGGTCGTCCGGGCGGACCTGGGGGCCGCGGCGGGACGCAGGGCGCGTTCGGTCGTGGAGGCGGTCGCAACAAGCAGCGCAAGTCGCGTCGCGCGAAGCGGCAAGAGTTCGAGCAGATGCAGGCACCCACCATCGGTGGCGTCAGCGTCCCGCGCGGTGACGGCTCGACCGTCATTCGGGTGCGCCGCGGCTCGTCCCTGAGCGACTTCGCCGACAAGATCAACGCGAACCCGGCGAGCCTGGTGACGGTCCTGTTCCACCTCGGTGAGATGGCCACTGCTACCCAGTCGCTCGACGAGGATACGTTCAAGCTGCTCGGCGCCGAACTCGGATACGCCATCCAGGTCGTCTCACCGGAGGACGAGGAGCGCGAGCTCTTCGAGTCCTTCGGCATCGACCTGGAGGCCGAGGCCGAAGATGAGGACGAGTCGCTGCTGGAACCGCGTCCTCCGGTTGTCACGGTCATGGGTCACGTCGACCACGGCAAGACGAAGCTCCTCGACGCGATTCGGCACGCCAACGTGATCGAGACGGAGGCGGGCGGGATCACACAGCACATCGGCGCGTACCAGATCACCACCACCCACGAGGGCGTGCAGCGGCCGATCACGTTCATCGACACGCCGGGCCACGAGGCGTTCACCGCCATGCGTGCGCGCGGCGCCAAGGTGACCGACATCGCGATTCTCGTGGTGGCCGCTGATGACGGCGTCATGCCGCAGACGATCGAGGCTCTCAACCACGCGCAGGCGGCGGATGTGCCGATCGTGGTCGCGGTCAACAAGATCGATGTCGAGGCGGCCAACCCATCAAAGATCCGCCAGCAGCTCACCGAGTACAACCTGATCGCCGAGGAGTACGGCGGCGACACGATGTTCGTCGACGTGTCGGCCAAGCAGCGGCTCAACATCGACGAGCTGCTCGACGCGGTCATCCTGACGGCGGACGCGGCCCTCGACCTGCGGGCCAACCCTGACAAGGCCGCACGCGGCGTCGCGATCGAGGCCAACCTCGACCGGGGCCGCGGCGCCACCGCGACGGTGTTGGTCGAGTCGGGCACGCTATGCGTCGGTGACTCGATCGTGGCGGGCTCCGCGCACGGACGTGTGCGGGCGATGTTGGACGAGCACGGCAACCACCTCGACGTGGCGCTGCCGTCGCGCCCGGTGCAGGTGCTCGGCTTCTCAAGCGTGCCGCGTGCGGGCGACACCTTCATCGTGGCCTCTGACGACCGCACGGCCCGACAGATCGCGGAGAAGCGCGAAGCTGCGGACCGGCAGGCGTCGCTGGCGAAGGCGCGCAAGCGGATCAGCCTGGAGGATCTCAACGAGGCGCTGGCGGCCGGCAAGGTCGAGACGCTCAACTTGATCCTCAAGGGCGACGTCTCCGGTTCGGTGGAGGCCCTGGAGGACGCGCTGTTGCAGATCGACGTCGGCGACGAGGTCGATCTGCGGATCATCGACCGCGGTGTCGGCGCGATCACGATGAACAACATCAACCTCGCGATGGCATCCAGCGCGGTGATCATCGGCTTCAACGTGCGGGCCGAGGGGCAAAACGCGGAATATGCCGATCGCGAGGGCGTCGAGATTCGCTATTACTCGGTCATCTACCAGGCGATCGAGGAGCTCGAGGCGGCGCTGAAGGGCATGCTCAAGCCCGAGTTCGAAGAGCATCAGCTGGGCACCGCCGAAATCCGCGAAATCTTCCGCAGCAGCAAATTCGGCAATATCGCCGGATCCTTGGTGCGCAGCGGCGAGATGAGGCGTGGCGCCAGGGCTCGGATTACGCGAAACGGAGTGGTCATCACCGAAAACCTCGAGATCGCGGGACTGCGGCGGTTCAAGGACGATGTCACTGAGGTCCGTGATGGCTATGAGTGCGGCATCAACCTGGGCTCGTTCAACGACCTGCAGATCGACGACCTCGTCACGACCTACGAGATGCGCGAGAAGCCACGCACCTGACGAAGCGCGCAGCACAGAAGTTGGAGCCCCGACCAAACGCGCGTCCGGCCCCGAGCGGGACGTGCGGCAGGTGCGAGTTCCAACACGCGTGAGGACGGCCGGCGAGGCCTCGAACCACGGGCCGCGGCCCCGCGACACGACGTCGCGGGGCCGCACCTACGAGCGAAAGGACATGAGCCATGGCTGACCCCGCACGCGCCCGCAAGGTAGCGGACCGGATCAAGGTCATCGTCGCCGAGATGCTGGAGTGGCGGACTAAAGACGAGCGGCTCGGCTTCGTCACGGTCACGGACGTGAAGGTGACCGGCGACCTGCAACAGGCGTCGGTCTTCTATACGGTTTTCGGGGGCGAGGAGGACCGGGAGCGGACGGCAGCCGCGCTGGAGGCGAACAAGGGCAGGATCCGGTCGGCGGTCGGCAAGGGCCTCGGCATCCGGCTCACGCCCTCTCTGACCTTCCACCTCGACTCGATCCCGGAGGGTGCGGCCCACCTGGACGAGTTGCTGGTCGTCACGCAGCGCCGCGACGCCGAACTGGCCCAGGCCGCCGAAGGGGCGTCCTTCGCCGGTGACGCCGACCCGTACCGCACGCCGCACGAACCGGGAGACGACGGCGACGGCGGCGAGGCGGACCGATCCGAGGCGACTCAGGCCGACGGCGGCGAGGAG
>JBDTWM010000072.1:0-14337 GCA_040006675.1 Dermatophilaceae bacterium
GACCGGCCTGGGGAGGTCGGGTGGGAGCTGGACCGGCCTGGGGAGGTCGGGTGGGGATAACTACATATAGGCGCGTTTCTAGGGGAGGCGCGCCACCGGGGGAGGGGACCGCGGCCCGAGGGAAGGGCCGCCCACGCTTCACGGACGACGAAGGGCAGGCGCCGGGGGACGCCTGCCCTTCGTGCCGTGCGGGCGCCCACCCGGCAGTACGGTGCAGGGGCCCGATCCGGGAGGACGTTCCAGGAGGACATCGTGACGCCACCGCCGTCGACCGGCCCTCTGCTCTTCGCGATCGCAGCGGGCACCGCGTCCGTGGCGAGCGCGCGCGTCGGGGATGAGGAACTGACCTTCGTGCAGTTGGGCGAGCTCGCCCGCGCCCACGCCGGCGACCTGCGCGCGCGCCACGTCCGGTGCCTCGCGGTACTCTCCGAGCCCACGATGGCAACGTTGGTGGCCGTGTCCGCCGGTCTGCTCGCGGGTGTGCCGGTCGTGCCGATCCCCCCAGACGCCGGTGCGGCGGAGTTGGCCTACCAGCTGGACGATTGCGGCGCCGACGCCTGGGCCGGCCCGGGCCGGGCGGGCGTCGGCCTGCCTGTCATCCCCGTGCGCACCAAGGGAGAGGGGACTGGGCGTTTCGCGGAATCGACGGAGCTCGCCCTGCCCGCCGCGGATCCGCGGTCACCCGCGATGGTCCTGTACACCTCGGGCACCACCGGCGCCCCGAAGGGGGTGGTGCTCACCGCGGCCGCGATCGCCGCCGACATCGACGCGCTCGCCGACGCGTGGGCGTGGACCGACGCAGACACGCTCGCCCACGGTCTGCCGCTCTTCCACGTCCACGGCCTGGTCATCGGGTGCCTCGGGCCGTTGCGCGTCGGGTCGGGGCTGATCCACGTCGGCAAGCCCACCCCGCAGGCGTACGCCGCCGCCCGACGCGCCAGCCCACGTCCCGCCACCATGTACTTCGGCGTTCCCACCATCTGGCACCGCATCGCAGGCGACGAGCGCGCCGCGCGGGAACTCGCCGGCGCGCGCATCCTCATCTCCGGCAGCGCGCCGCTCCCGGTGCCTGTCTTCGAGCGGATGCGAGAGCTCACCGGGCACGAGATGGTCGAGCGGTACGGGATGACGGAAACGCTCCTGACCGTCAGCAACCGCGTCGATCGACCGAGGCTGCCCGGTCACGTCGGCTGGCCTGTTGCCGGCGTCGACACACGGCTGCGCGACGAGCATGGCATCGACGTCCCCCACGACGGGGAAAGCGTCGGACGGCTCGAAGTCCGCGGTGCGACCCTGTTCAACGGCTACCTCGGCCGCGAGGACGCCACCGCCGCCTCGTACACGCTCGACGGCTGGTTCGTGACCGGCGATGTGGCGACGATCGACGCCGACGGCAACCACCGGATCGTCGGCCGGGAGTCCGTGGACCTCATCAAGTCAGGCGGCTACCGGGTCGGCGCGGGCGAGCTAGAGACACACCTGCTCGGCAAGCCCGGCGTGGCCGAGGTCGCCATCGTGGGTGTGCCCGACGACGATCTTGGCCAACGGATCGTGGCCTACGTCGTGCCCACACCCGACGACGCCGGAGCCCGCCTTGATGTCGACGCCCTCGCGCGATCGGTCGCGGACGGACTCTCGGTGCACAAGCGGCCCCGCGAGGTCTACCTGGTCAGCTCCCTGCCTCGCAACGAGATGGGCAAGGTGCAGAAGATGGCGCTGCTCACCGCGTACGAGGACCGGCGCAGCTGAGGTCGGGGGAGACCGTGGCGCGGCGACCTCGATCGTCCACCACCGACCGTAGCCCCGACCCTGGATCCCGGCAGAGTGTCGGCGCCCCGGGCTGGGTCAGGTCGACAGCTCCGGGGCCGGACCGGACTCGCTGGCCAGCGTTCCGCGGTGGATGGTCGCGGAGTCGGTGACGTGTCGCAGCTTTTGGCCTGTGCCGCCGCAGACGACCGCCACGATCTCGGCGGCGATGGACACGGCGGTCTCTTCGGGGGTGCGGGCGCCGAGGTCCAGGCCGATCGGTGCGTGCAGCCGCGCGAGCTCCTCTTCAGTCATGCCGAACTCGCGCAGCGAGGTCAGCAGCTCGGCGAGCAGATGGCGGCTGCCCATCCAGCCGATGTACTGCGCCGGTCGGCGCAGGGCGCGGCTGAGGAGTGGCACGTCGAACTTCTGGTCATGGGTGAGGATCACCAGGACCGCCCGCTCGTCCAGGACGACGTCGTCGAGCAACAGGTGCGGCCACTTCACCACGACCTCGTCAGCGTGCGGGAACCGCTCCCGCGTAGCGAAGATCGGGCGAGGGTCGCACACCGTGACGTGATACCCGAGGAACGTACCCATCTGGGTGACGGCCTCGGCGAAGTCGATCGCGCCGACCACGATCATCCGCGGCGGTGGCGCGTAACAATCGACGAACACCAGCGCGTCGTCATCCTCGACGCTGCGCCCGGCCGCCGCGAGGTCCTGCCCGTCGATCCCGAGCGCGATTGACCCTGTCTGGTCGGCCGCGAGGCGGGCCCGGACGTGCTCTGCCGCGGCCACGTCGAGCGCCTCGTTGCCGAGGCTGCCCGTCGCGGAGTCCGGCGTCACGAGCATGCGCCTCCCGATCAGATCCGCGCGCCCGGCCACCACGGTCGCGAGGGCGATCGGCCGGTAGGCCGTCACCGCCGCGTCGATCTGGCGGATCAGGCCTCGCAGATCGTCATCGGCCCGCTGGACGAAGAGCTCGATCGTGCCGCCGCAGGTCAGACCCGTCGCGTACGCGTTGTCGTCGGCCACCCCATAAAGCACCAGCTGGGATTCGCCCGTGCGGAGCACGTCCTGCGCGACGTCGTAAACGGCGCCCTCGACGCACCCGCCCGACACGCTGCCGGCCGCCTGGCCGTGACTGCCGACGGCCATGGTCGCGCCGACGGGTCGGGGGGAGCTGCTCCACGTGCGCACGACCGTACTGAGCGCGAAAGGCTGCTCAGCGTCGATCCAGGCGGTCACCTCGGGCAGAATGTCCCGCACGCTGGCCTCCTCGGTGGTCGGCGGTCCCGGGCCTGCGCATCCCGTCATCGTCCGTGTGACCACCCTAACTGGTGCCCGGCGCCTGGCACGGGTTGGACCGAATCGACGACATCAGCGGGGCCGGTCCTCTTATGGTGAGGAGGTGACCACTTCTCAGGGCGCGCCGACGCCTTCTGAGGGTGTGTTCACGCTCGGCATCCTGCTCGCCGCCGGGGGCGGCCGTCGTTACGGCATGCCCAAGATCCTGGCCGAGGACGGCCGATGGTTGACCAACTCGGTGCGGACCCTTCTCGACGGAGGGTGCGACCACGTGTTGGTGGTGTACGGAGCTGCGCAGGCCCCCATGCCCCCCGGCAGTTCGGGCGTGCACAACGCCGACTGGGAACAAGGCCTGGCCTCGTCCCTTCGCGCGGGATTGACGGCGGCGCTCGGCACGGATGCGCGGCTGGCGGTGCTCCACCTCGTCGACCTCCCGGACATCACCGCGCCGGTGATCGACCGAATCCTGCACGCCGCCCCACCCACGGGCCTGGCTCGCGCGTCATACGGCGGGGTGCCGGGGCACCCGGTGGCGGTGGCGCGCCTCCACTGGCAAGAGATGATCGAGGCTGTTGACGGCGATCGTGGAGCGAATGCTTTTCTCACGTCCCGCGACGACGTCGCCGTGGTGCCCTGCGGCGATCTTGCCTCGGGTCAGGATCACGATTACCCCGCGAGCGGGGCTCCCCACCCTATTTCCACTCTCCGATCCACAGTGCACTCCGCACGGTGTGATCAATCTGGCATGCTCGACGGCCCCATCAGCCCGAAGTGGGCCTCGGGCACGTCGCTGACGTGCTCTAATGACTCTAGTCAAAGTTCGTTCTCACTGGCAAAAGTCAGATCATCACTGGCGTGAGTCCAGTGTCGCTCACCGAGGAGTGCGCATGTCCACCAATTCTGTAGTCGCGCCTATCGCGACTCGCCCCGAAGACGAGATGATGGCGCCGCCAGCTCTCGTCGGCTACGGCCTCCAACACATCCTGTCGATGTTCGGCGGCGTGATCGCGGTGCCGATCATCATCGCCGGTGCGGCCGGCCTGGATGCAACGAATCAGGCTCTCCTGATTACCTGCAGCATCTTCATCAGCGGCGTCGCGACCATCCTGCAGTCCGTCGGCGTGCCCTACTTCGGGTCCCAGCTGCCGCTCGTGCAGGGCATCTCGTTCGCCTCGGTCGCGACGTTGACGTCGATCATCAAGAACAGTGGCGGCGGTGTCGACGGGCTGAGGACAGCGCTCGGCGCCTGCATCGTCGCCGGCGTCGTCGCGCTGATCATCGTGCCGTTCTTCGCGCAAATCATCCGGTTCTTCCCCCACGTGGTCACCGGCTCGATCATCACCGTGATCGGTCTGTCGCTCATGCCGGTCGCCGGCCGTTGGATCACCGGCAACGCAACCATCATGCAAAACGGCCAGTCGGTGGCGAACCCGAACTACGCGAACATCGGGGACATCGGTCTCGCGATGTTCACGCTGCTGGTGTGCATGATCCTCAACCGGATCAAAAAGCTGGCACGCATGTCGATCCTGCTCGCGCTCGTGGTCGGCACGATCTTCAGCGTCTTCACCGGGCAGATCCAGCCGTTCAGCGCCGGCGCCGCATTCGCGTTCCCGACACCGTTGGCCTTCGGCGTCCCGCTCTTCGCCGGTGCCGCCATCCTCAGCATGATCATCGTGATCATCGTGATCATGGTGGAGACCACCGCCGACATCATCGCGGTCGGCGAGGTCGTCGGCACCGACGTCTCGGCCAAGCGGATCGCCGATGGCCTGCGCGCCGACATGCTGAGCTCGGTCGTCGCACCTGTCTTCAACACGTTCCCGGCCACCGCGTTCGCCCAGAACGTCGGCCTCATCGCGCTGTCCGGCATCAAGAGCCGCTGGGTGGTCGCCACCGGCGGTGGCATCCTCGCCATCCTCGGCCTGTCCCCGTTCCTGGCGTCGGTGATCAACGTGGTCCCCCTGCCCGTCCTCGGCGGTGTGGGTATCGCCCTGTTCGGTTCCGTGGCCGCGGCAGGCATCCGCTCGCTGGCGCAGGTGAACTACGACGGCAACAACAACATGGTCATCGTCGCGGTGTCCGTCGCGTTCGGCGTGCTGCCGGTCGTGATGCCCGGTTTCTGGGGCAAGTTCCCCGACTGGTTCCACGTGATCATGGAGTCCGGCATCAGCGCCGCCGCGCTCGTCGCGTTCGTGCTCAACATCTTCTTCAACATCATCGGCAAGAACTCTGACGTCGTCCCCCTGCAGGCCCGCGTGCCCGTCGGTAACTCCGAAGAGGCCTCCCGATGACCCCGTTGATTCCCCCCGCGTACGACGAATCACTGACCAAGGAAGGAGCATCTCGTGGGTGACATGATGCGCCCGCTTTCGTTCGACCACCTCATGGGGTGGGCTCTGACGGAGCTGGCACAGGACGATGCGATCTTTGGCTGCCGCAAGGAACACTTCTGGCACTCGTCGGGCAAGCTGGTGACGAACCCCTTCGGGGACCGCCTCTCGTCACCGGTGGGTCCCGCAGCGGGTCCCCAGACCCAGCTTGCGAACAACATCGTCGTGGCCTACCTGGCAGGTAGCCGGTTCATGGAACTCAAGACTGTCCAGAAGATGGACGGCGAGGAGATCCGCCATGCTGTCCCGAAGCCGTGCATCGAGGCGACGGACGAGGGTTACAACTGCGAATGGTCGACCGAGCTGACCGTGCCGCAGGCATTCGACGAATACCTGAAGGCCTACTTCGCCATCGCGGTGCTGTCCAAGGAGCTCGAGCTCGGCACCATCGAGGACCTGGCGTTCAACATCTCCGTGGGCTATGACCTGGAGGGCGTGAAGGGCGACAAGGTCAACACGTACCTGGAGGGGATGAAAGACGCCTCCAACACGGTCATCTGGAAGGAATGTCACGCCTGGGTGGAGGCCCACCTCGGTGAGCTGAAGCGCTTCACCCACGAGGACCTGGTCAACCTCAGCCCGAAGATCACGAACTCCTGCACTCTGTCCACGCTCCACGGGTGCCCGGCCGACGAGATCGAGAAGATCGCGAACTATCTGATCGAGAACAAGGGCTTCAACACTTTCGTCAAGTGCAACCCCACGATGCTCGGCTACGAGCACGCGCGGTCCGCGCTCGACAAGATGGGGTTCGACTACATCCAGTTCACCGACCACCACTTCAAGGCGGATCTGCAGTTCGAGGACGCCGTGCCGATGTTCGAGCGGCTCACGGAGCTGGCCCGAAAGAACGATCTCAAGTTCGGTGTGAAGCTCACGAACACCTTCCCGGTGGACGTCGCGGCGGGCGAGCTGCCCAGCGAAGAGATGTTCATGTCGGGGCGCAGCCTCTACATCCTGTCGCTGTCACTGGCGCAGAAGCTCACCCACGCGTTCAACGGCAAGCTGCCGATCTCCTTCTCCGGCGGCATCGACGCGTTCAACATCCAGGCAGTCCTGAACACCGGCATCCAGCCGGTCACGGTCGCGACGACGATCCTCAAGCCGGGCGGGGCCATGCGCTTCAACCAGCTCTCGGACAAGGCCGTCGAGGTCATGACGGACTACGACGGTGTTGACGTGGCCAAGCTGGACCGGGCCGTCGAGGACATGTTCAACGACGAGCGGTTCCACAAGCGCTACCGCGAGAAGATCCGCTCCCGGAAGACGAGCTCCGCGCTTCCCCTCACGGACTGCTTCAAGGCTCCGTGCGAGGACGGCGGCTGCCCGATCAACCAGCAGATCCCGGAGTACCTGAAGGCGACCGCCGCCGGGGAGTTCAAGCGCGCGTTCGACATCATCGCGCTCGACAACACCGCGCCGACCGTCACCGGCGTCTTGTGCTCGCAGCAGTGCCGTGACCACTGCACCCGCCTGGACTACGACAAGTCGATCGACATGCGCGGCGTCAAGCTGATCGCGTCGGACAACGCCCAGGACGCGTACATTGCGCGCACGCAGGCGCCCGCCCTGGCGACCGAGAACAAGGTGGCCGTCATCGGTGGCGGCCCGGGTGGTCTGGCGGCGGCGATCTTCCTGCGCCGCAACGGGATGGACGTCGAGGTCTTCGAGCGGCTCGATGGACCGATGGGAATCGTGAAATACATCATTCCCAAGTTCCGGATCAGCCGTGAGCAGATCGACCGTGACTACCAGCTCGCGGTCGCGCTCGGTGTGGCGTTCCACTTCAACTGCGACCCCGACTACAACCTCGAAGAGCTGCGCAAGACGTATAGCCACGTCGTGATCGCAACAGGCTCGTGGGGTCCGGGGATGAGCCCCGTGAAGGAGGGGCAAGAGAACATCACGGACGCCTTGGACTTCCTCTGGAAGACCCAGAACGAAGAGGGCCACACGTTCGGCAAGCGTGTCGCGATCGTCGGCGCCGGCGACGTCGCCATGGACTGCACGCGGACCGCCGCGCGTTGGCCGGGTGTCGAGGTCTCCGAGCTGGTCTACCGGCGCACTGAGCCGTTCATGCCGGCCACCCAGCACGAAGTCAACACGGTGCGCGCCGAGGGTCTCACCATCTACGAACTGCTGGCTCCTGTGTCGTACGACGGCACGATGCTGCGCTGCGAGGAGATGACGCTGGGCGACGTCGACGCGAGCGGTCGCCGTTCGGTCAAGGGCACGGGCAACTACGTCGAGATGCAGTTCGACACGGTCGTCGGCGCCACCGGTGCGACGATCGAGTCCGAACCGTACGAGCGCAACGGCATCAAGCTCGACGGGCGCGGCAAGGCGGTCCTGGACCGCAACTACCAGTGTTCCGTCGACGGTTGCTTCGTGATCGGTGACGGGCGCCAGGGTCCGGCGACGGTGGTCGAGGCACTCGGTGACGCCAAGGTGGTCTGCAAGGCGATCCTGGAGTCCCAGGGCATCACGCCGGACTACGCCGAGCCGCACCCGACCGTGCACCAGAAGCCGGAGCCGATCTATGAGCACCGCGCGCTGCTGATCGCGGAGATCAACGGTAAGGCTGAGGGCGACCGCTGCCTGTCCTGCCAGGACATCTGCGAGATCTGCACCGAGGTCTGCCCGAACCGCGCCAACGTGGCGATCACCGTGCCCGGGTTCTCCGACCCGCACCAGATCGTCCACATCGACGGCCTGTGCAACGAGTGCAACACGTGCGGCACGTTCTGCCCGCACGCTGGTCTGCCCTACAGGGACAAGATCACCGTGTTCTGGACGCGCGAGGACTTCGACGACTCGACCAACGCCGGCTTCCTCCCGCTGCCGGGCAAGGAGCACACGTACCTCGTGCGTTTGCCGGGCGGCGACGTCTTCGAGCACAGCCAGTTGCTGGACTACCAGCGGGCGAACAAGCTCACGGCCGAGATGGAGCGGGTGTTGGAAGCCCTCGAAGGCAGCTACTCCTACCTCCTCACGCCGGCATTGTGAGCGGGAGATACAGATGATTATCGACAACGGTCCCGTCATCACGAACGACCCGGACAACCCGTTCATCGAGAACGGCGCCGTCCGGATCGAGGGTGACACCATCACGGCAGTCGGCGCCTCGGCCGCGATCCGCGGTGCACATGCGGGCGAGGAGGTGGTGGACGTCGGCGGACGGGTGATCCTGCCCGGTCTCATCAACGCCCACACCCATGCCTACAGTCACTACGCCCGCGGGATGGCCGCGACCCAGCAGGGGACCACCTTCACGGGTGTCCTCCATATGTTGTGGTGGAAGCTCGACCGGCTGCTCGAGATGGAGGACGTCGAACTCAACACCTCGACGACCTTCCTGGAGTCGATCCGCAACGGGATCACCACGGTGTTCGACCACCACTCGAGCCCTCACGCCGTCCTCGGCTCCCTGCAGACGCAGGCCGAGGCGGCCCGGGCCCTCGGGATCCGCGCGAGCCTGTGCTACGAGACCTCCGACCGCGACGGCCCGGAGATTCTCGCCCAGCAGATCGAGGAGAACGTCTCCTTCATGAAGGAGACCAACTCCGGCGAGCAGGACCTGATCAAGGGCTTGTACGGCATCCACGCCTCGTTCACGGTCTCGCAGGAGACGCTGGAGCGTGTTGTGGCGGCTGTAAAGGATGCCGGCGTCACCGGCTTCCACGTGCACACCGCGGAGGGCCCGGAGGACGAGCCCAACTCCGAGGGCGTGTGCGGTAAGCGCATCGTGGAGCGGTTCAACGATGTCGGCCTGCTCGGGGATCAGACGATCCTGGTGCACTGCGTTCACCTGAACGAGGCCGAAATGGACCTCGTCAAGGCCACGGACACCTCCGCGGTCACGAACCCGCACTCCAACATGGCAAACGCGGTAGGCGTGACCAAGTTGACCGAGATGCTGCGCAAGGGCATCCGTATCGGGCTTGGTACGGACGCCTACCTGGCGGACGTGCTGCAGTCGGCGTCCGTGGCCAAGGTCGTGCAAAGTCACCGCCTGGGCGACCCGACGGTCGGATTCATGGACGCGGCCACGGCGCTCTTCCAGAACAACCCGGCCATCGCGGGCAAGTACTGGAAGAAGCCCCTCGGAGTCCTGAAGCCCGGTGCGTACGCAGACGTGATCACGCAGAGCTACGTGCCGCAGACCCCGATGAACGGGTCCAACACGATCGGGCACCTTCTGTTCGGCATGACCGGTGCCTTGACCAACGACACCATGGTCCACGGTCAGTGGATCATGCGCGATCGGAAGATCCTGACCGTGGACGAGGATCGGATCCTCGCCCGCTCGAGGGAGCGTGCGCCTCGCGTTTGGGCGCAGATGTGAGTCAGTGACGCGATGGCGGTCGGCTGCCTCCCCCCGCACGTCGGACGGGATGAGCCGGCCGCCTCCGCACGCCCCCCGCTCGCGGGGGATGCTGGCGCTCGTCCCCGAAGCCATCACTCACCTACAGGAGCAGGAGTATGAAACCGTCTCGTTGCATCAAGAACCCATACGTCGACCGAGCCAGCATCCCACCGCTGGACAGGGCCAGCGCGTACTTCCACGCGACTCTGCCCGGTTTCGTGCCGACGCCGCTGCGTCCCGCGCCGGAGACCGCAGAGGCCCTCGGCGTTCGGTCGGTGTATGTCAAGGACGAGTCGATGCGGATCGGCATGCCGGCCTTCAAGATCTTGGGGGCCTCGTGGGCCACTTACCGGGTCATGTGCGACAACTTCGGCGTCGAGCCCAGCCAGGACCCGAGCCTGGAGGAGCTCAAGCGCATGGTGAAGGTGTCCGGCAAGACGCCGACGCTCGTCTCGGCGACGGACGGCAACCACGGCCGCGCTGTCGCTCGCATGGCGAAGCTGCTCGACCTGCCGTCGATCATCTACGTGCCGCACGACATGGTCGAGAGCCGCATGAAGGCCATCTCGCGCAACGGAGCAGACGTCCGCAAGGTCGACGGTAACTACGATGACGCGGTCGCCGCCGCGGCTTCCTTGCTGGACGACACCCACCTGGTGGTGTCGGACACCTCGTGGGAGGGCTACACCGACTGCCCGCAGTGGGTCATCGACGGCTACGGCACGATGCTCTCCGAGATCACCGACCTCATCGACAAGCGCCGCGTGCCGGAACCCACCGTGGCCGCGTGCCAGGTGGGCGTGGGCGCGTTCAGCGCCGCGTTCGCCCGTGGCTTCGCGCACCGTCCGGCGCGGATGCTCGTCGCCGTCGAGCCGACCAGCGCCGACTGCCTCATGGAGTCGATCCTGAACGGCGGAGAGATCACCACTCTCGCGGAGACCCCCACGACCTGCATGGCTGGACTCTCGTGCGGGACTCCGTCGCCGCTCGCGTGGCCGACCAACAAGGCCGCGTACGACTATTTCGTCTCGACGGACGATGCCCACGCCGAGCAGGCCACTCGTCTTCTCTACGAGGATTACATCAACGCGGGAGAGTCCGGTGCCGCCGGCCTCGCGGGCCTGCTGCAGCAGGGCAAGGAGCTCGGCCTGAACAAGGACGACGACGTCCTGGTCATCCTCACCGAGGGGGTCACCGACCCGGTGAACTTCGCCCGGATCGTCGGCACGCAGGTCGTGTGACACGCCGCGCCCCATCCTGCGCGGGTGCGCGATGAAGGGCCGGAACCCTGGGGTTTCCGGCCCTTCTGCGCGCGATGGGGGGAAGCGCTGGGTTCAGGAGATGACCCAGGTCCCCGTCTCGCCCCGCAGGCCCTCGGGGAGCTTGTCGAGCGAAGTGATCAGGGTGCGTCGGCCCGGCCCGGACTTGGCGAAGTTGATCGCAGCCTGGATCTTCGGGCCCATGGAGCCCGCAGGGAACTGTCCCTCCGCCATGTACTTCTCGGCGTCGGTCACGGTCATCTCGGACAGGTCCCGCTGAGTGGGCTTGCCGAAGTCGATGGAGACCTTCTCGACACCCGTGAGGATGGCGAGCGAGTCACACTCGGTGTCAGCCGCCAGCAGGATCGACGTCAGGTCCTTGTCGATGACCGCGTCGATGGCCTGAGTCCAGCCGTCCTGCGTGACCACCGGGATGCCGCCGCCGCCGCCGGCGATGACGACGTAGCCGGACGCGACCAGGTCGCGCACGGACTCCTTCTCAAGGATGGTCACGGGCGTCGGGGACGCGACAACCTCTCGCCAACCGCGGCCGGAATCCTCGATGAACGTCTTGCCCTTGGCGACGTACTCGTCGGCTTGCTCCTTGGTGAAGAAGGCGCCGATGGGCTTGGTCGGGTTGGCGAAGCCGGGGTCGTTGGCGTCGACGAGGCAACGTGACACGACGGTCGTGACCGCCTTGCCGGAAACGCCCTGCTTGGTCATCTGGTTCTCGATGGCGTTCTGCAGGTGGTAGCCGATGTAGGACTGGCTCATCGCGACGCACTCGGACAGCGGCATGATGCGCTCCTCGTGCATCCCCGCCTTGCCAAGGTCGATGTTCGTCTTGATCATCCCGACCTGGGGGCCGTTGCCGTGGCAGATGACGACCTCGTGGCCGTCCTTCAGCAGACCGACGATCGGGGTGGCGATGACGCCGACGGTCTCGACAAGCTCGTCGAAGTCGACGCCGAGGGCGTTGCCGCCCAAGGAGACCAAGATTCGCGACATAATGTCTTCCTCTCTGATGAGTGGTTCGTCAACGCAGTCCGGGGCGACCGCCTCAGGCGATCGCCCCGGACCACGGGAAAGCTATGGCCTACTTGTTGGCTGTGTAGACCGTCGGAAGCACGCTGTAGAGCGCGGCGCAGCGGACCAGGTCGTCCTTCCACTGCAGCTCGTTCGGGGCGTGCGCCTGGGCCTCAGAGCCCGGGCCGTAACCGATGGTCGGGATGCCGTGGCGACCCGCGGTGGCCACACCGTTGGTGGAGAACGTCCACTTGTCGATGCGGGGTTCGCCGAACAGTCCGCGGTGCGCCTCAGCGGCAGCCTGGACCTCGGGGGAGTCCTCCGCCAGCACCCAGGTCGGGAAGTAGCACTGCTGGCCGTATTCCGTACCGGTCCACGCGGTCGACTTGTAGTCGTAACAGGACACCTTGGCGCCGAACTTCTTGACCGCCGGCAGCTCCTCGATCTCCTTGATCGCGCCCTGCCATGACTCGCCGTCCGTCAGGCGACGGTCGAGGGAGACGGAGCAACTGTCCGCCACGGCGCACCGCGACGGGCTGGTGAAGAAGATCTCCGAGGTGGTGACGGTGCCCTTGCCCAAGAACTCGTCCACGTGGAGCTTGTCGTTCAGGTCGCGGATCTCCAGCAGGATCTCGGCCATCTTGTAGATGGCGTTGTCGCCGCGCTCCGGGGCGGAGCCGTGGCAGGACACACCGGCCACGTCCACGCGGATCTCCATGCGGCCTCGGTGGCCACGGTAGATGCCCTTGTCGGTCGGCTCGGTGGAGACGACGACGTCCGGCTTCTCGTTCTCTTCCTCGATGAGGTAGAGCCAGCACATGCCGTCGCAGTCCTCTTCCTGGACCGTGCCGGCCACCATGTAGGTGTACTTGTCGTTGAGAAGTCCCAGGTCCTTGGCGATCTTGCCGCCGTAGACCGCGGACACGACGCCGCCCAGCTGGTCGGACCCACCGCGGCCGCCGATGAGCTCGTCGTCCTCGAAGCCGTCGAACGGGTCGAACTTCCAGTTGTCGACGTTGCCGACGCCGACACAGTCGATGTGGCCGTCGAAGCAGATCTTCGTCGGGCCGTTGCCCAGGTAACCGAGCGCGGAGCCGAGACCGTCGATCCGGGTCTTGTCATAGCCGAGCTTGTCCATCTCGGCGACGATGAGGCGAGACTTGGCCTCTTCCTGGCAGCTCTCACCCTTGTTCTTGATGAGCGCGCGCAGGAACGCGGTCATGTCGGCGCGGTAGCTCTCTGCAACTTCGCTGACCTTCGCGTAGTCGATCTCGGGCATGTGGTTCTCTCTTCCTCCATGGGTGGCGGGGGCCGGGCGGGATCAGTCCGCCCGAACCCCGTGGGGTGTACGGGTGTGATGCTTCTCGATCAGCCGCGGGTTGTCACTGGGCCCAGCGCGGGCCTGCGTTGTTCCACAGGTCGTTCAGCTTCGCGATCGGGTCCTTGACCTTCATGAGGAAGAGCATCGAGGCGATTGCGTACGGCTTGTTGCTGGCTTCCTTGTACATCGGGACGCGGTAGCGGTCGAAGACCGACTCCGCGACCTCGCCCTCCTGGCAGGAAAGGCCGGTGATATCCGCGGGCAGCGGGTGCATGTAGAGGCCCTTGCCGTCCTTGGTCTTGGCCATCATGTCCTCGGTGGTCTCCCAGCCCTTGTGCTCCGCGTTCTGCGTCAGCAGGCGCTGCTCAAGGGCGGAGATCCCCTCCTGGTCGCCGTTGCCGTAGAGCACCGTGCGCTCCTCCATGGCGGCGAACGGGGCCCAGGACTTCGGGCACACGATGTCGGCGCCATCGAACGCGTCCGACATGTCGTGGGTGACGCGGAAGCTGCCACCCGTCTCAGCGGCGTACTTGGCGGCGACGTCGCGCGGCTCCTGCATGACGTCGTAGCCCTCCGGGTGGGCCAGGACGATGTCCATGCCGAAGCGGCTCATCAGCCCGATCATGCCCTGCGGGACCGACAGCGGCTTGCCGTAGCTGGGGGAGTACGCCCAGGTCATGGCCAACTTCTTGCCCCGGAGGTTCTCGAGGCCGCCGAACTCGTGGATCAGGTGCAGCAGGTCGGCCGTCGCCTGGGTGGGGTGGTCGATGTCGCACTGCAGCGACACGATCGTGGGACGCTGCTCGAGGACTCCCTCGTTGTAGCCCATCTGCACGTACTCGGAGAACGCCTGCATGTACGTGTGGCCCTTGCCGATGTACATGTCATCGCGGATGCCGATGACGTCGGCCATGA
>JBDTWM010000073.1:0-14279 GCA_040006675.1 Dermatophilaceae bacterium
GGCCCGGATCCAGCCCACCACCGACGCGGGCGACCTGGCGGATGTCGACGTGATCATCGAAGCGGTCTTCGAAGACGTCGCGCTCAAGACGGCGGTCTTCGCCGAGGCCGAGGCGGTCGTGGCCTCGACGACGTTGCTGTGTTCGAACACCTCGACGCTGCCGATCACGGGCCTGCAGAACGCCTGCGGCCGCCCGTCGGACTTCGTGGGTCTGCACTTCTTCAGCCCGGTGGACAGGATGCGCCTCGTGGAGATCATCCGCGGCGCTCGGACGTCCGATGAGGCGATCGCCAGGGCGATAGACCTGGTGCAACAGATCGGGAAGGTGCCGATCGTGGTCGGCGACGGGCGCGGGTTCTACACGAGCCGCGTGTTCGGCACCCTGGTGCTGGAGGCGGCCGCCCTGGTCGGCGAGGGGGTCGACCCGATGACCGTCGAGCGTGCGGCTCTGATGGCGGGGTTCCCGGCATCGCCGCTGGCCATGCTCGACGAGGTGTCGTTGACCCTGATCCAGCACATCCGGAGCGAGGCCAAGCGGGCCGCGCAGACGTCCCCCGCCGGGTCGCCGGTGCTGGTGAGCGGGCCGGGATCCGACGTCATCGACGCGATGGTCGACGAGCACGGGCGCGCCGGACGGGCGGCGGGCGGCGGCTTTTACGACTACCCGGTCGGCGCGCCCAAGCGCATGTGGCCCGGCGTGCGCGAGCACTTCACCACCGGTGCGATCCTGCCGATGTCAGACATCCAGGACCGGTTCCTTGTGGTGATGGCCCTGGAGACAGCGCGGTGCTTCGAGGACCGCGTGCTGCGCGACACCCCGTCGGCCAACATCGGCGGGCTGTTCGGCATCGGTTACCCGCCCGGGACCGGCGGCCCGGCCACCTTCATGACGAACCACGAGGGCGGGCTGGCCGGATTCGTGGTCCGGGCGGATTCTCTCGCCGACGCCTACGGGGAGCGCTTCCGACCGACCAGATGGTTGCGCGAACGCGCTAGCACCGGAATGGGGCTCGTCGACGAACCCCTCGCACAGGTCGGGGACAGGTCGTGAACGGGCCGCTGGACGGCATCTCCCTGGTGTCGGTGGCCCTGAACATCCCCGGCCCGGTCGCGGTCGCGCGGCTCGTCGAGATGGGCGCGAGCGCCACGACCGTGCTGCCCCCTGCCGGGGATCCGTTGCAGATCTATCGGCAGGCCTGGTTCGACGAATTGCACCGGGATCATGACGTGCTCACGCTCGATCTCAAGCAGGACGCCGAACGGCGCCAGATGCACGCGCTGCTGGCGCAGGCCGATGTCTTTCTCACCTCGTCGAGGCCGTCCGCGCTGCGTCGGCTGGGCCTGGACTTCGAGAAGCTGGTCGCCCGCCATCCACGGCTCTGCCAGGTCGACATCGTCGGGTACCCCGGCGACGCGGGGGAGGTCGCGGGCCACGACCTCACGTACCAAGCGGTGCATGGGCTGGTCCGGGGTGAGCAGCTCCCACCGACGTTGAGCGTGGATCTGATGGGGGCGGAGCGCGCCGTCACGGAGGTGCTGGCCGTCCTGAGGGAGCGCCCCCGCAGCGGGGTGGGCGCCCGGCGGCAGGTCGTGTTGTCGGAGATGGCCGACCTGCTCTCGGCGCCGCTCCGCCACGGCCTCACGACACCGGGCGGCCTTCTGGGGGGCGGTTTGCCGCTGTACGGCGTCTATCCCGCGCAGGAGGGGCGGGTGGCGCTGGCGGCCCTGGAACCACACTTCGCGCGGGCGCTCGTCGCGGCGCTGGCAGGTGAGAGATGGGCAGCCGTCGGCGACGAATCGGCCGAGTCCGAACTCACCACCGGACGCCTCCGGGAGGTCTTCGCCCAGCGGACGTCCCGCGACTGGGAAGAGTGGGCGCAGCGGCACGGCATCCCGCTGGTCGCCGTCGCCGACCCACGGGCCATCGACTAGCGACGCGCTCAAAGGCGCATAGATCGCCCACGGTGGTCGATCTGCACCGCCCGCAGACGGCGGCGTCCTCAGAGTCCTCAGAGTCCTCAGGCCAACCGAGCAGATCAGCCGTACGTCAGCCGAGTATGCGCGCCGCGGCCTGCGCGCCCGAGTGCGGCACGACGACGAACTGACGCAGGCACAGATCGGGGAACGTCACGGGACCGCGCGGGCCGGGTACCTTGTCGAGGCTGATGCCGGTCTCGGGGACGCCGAGCAGCTTGTAGCCGTCGAGCAGCCGCGTCGTGGTGTTCCAGAACGCGCCGGTGCCGTCCCACGCGCTGAGGAACGCGGTGGCCGCTTCGTCGTCTTGAGCCACGACGGTGGCCGCGATGCCGCTGGTCTCCCGCGAGGCCAGGCTCGCGGCCTCGACCGGGCCGTCGACCGGCTGAAGCGTCACCGTGGCCTGGCGGTCCTCGTCGAGGGCCCACTCGTGGCCGAGGGGCAGCTCGTGCGGGGGGAGAGCAGCCGTCACGTCGGACTCCGCGAGCGTCCGCGCCGCGAGGCCGGCGAATTCCTCCCACCGCGCGCGGTGGATGAGCAGCAGGTTGAGCCGGTTGCACACGCCGAGCCGGTCGATGCCGGCGCGGATCAGGCGGGCCAAGCGCTCGGGGTCGGCGCTGACGTCCGCATACAGCACGCCGCCGCCGTCGGCGTGGGCGAGCACCCGCACGCCGGCGGCCGCGCCGAGTGCGCTGAGGCGCCGGGTCGTCTCGCCGCTGCCGCGCACGATCACCAACGGGATGTCCTCCGGCTGGCTCACCAAGGCCTCGGCGCTCTCGTGACCGGGCTCGCGCAGGAGAGTGACCGCGCCCGGCGGGAGGCCGGCGGAGGCCAGCGCGGGAGCGAGTACTTCGTCGACCAGCACGGCCGAACAGCGCAGCGCCGCGGATCCGGTCCGCAACACCGCCGCGCTGCGCGCCTTGAGCACCTGGCTCGCCACGTCCAGGGTGACCGCGGGCCGCGCCTCGTACGTCGCCCCGATCACGCCCACCGGGACCCGTCGCTCGTACACCTTGGAGCCGTCGGGCAGGTCACGGACATACACCAAGCGCTCCGCCGCGGGGACGCCCGACAGCTCGCGCAGTTGAGCCGCCGCGTCGGCGATCCGGGCGGGGGTGAGGCGCAGACGGTCGAGCAGGCCGGCGGACATCCCGGCTGCCTCCGCTGCGGCCACGTCCGCCGCGTTCGTCTCCAAGACGGTGTCCGCGCACTGTGACACCCTCTGCGCGGCCGCTCTCAAGGCGGCGTCGATCTGCGCGTCCGGCGTGCGACGCAGCACCAGGGAGGCCTGCGCGGCGACGCGCGCGGCGAGTCGTACGGATTCGGCAGCAGTCACAGCGTTATTCCACCACGACCGCCGCCACGCCGTCGGCGGCGCGCCTCTCAGCGAGCGGCAGCCAGAAGGTGCCGTCCGCGACCAGCTCGGCCGGGCCGGTCAGCTCCACCTCGTCGCCCGGCAGGGCGGTCACGTAGACCGTTCCGCCCGCCAATTCCACCCGCCACGCGTCGTGCTCGCCCGGGTGAGCGCTCCACGCCCGCAACGCCAACGCCGCCGCGCACGCGCCGGTACCGCACGACCGCGTCTCCCCCACGCCCCGCTCGTGCACCCGCATGCGCAGATGACCCGGCCCGAGAGGCTGGACGAACTCGACGTTCGCGCCCTGCGGGGGGACGGGGTTGAGCAACGGCGCCGAGCTCAGGCCCAGACCGTCCAGGTCGACCGTCTCCGGTAGGGCTACCACCACGTGGGGGTTGCCCAGGTCCATCGACACGCCGGGCCACGGGTCGTGCCCGCGGACGGCGACCAGCGTGTCGAAACCGCGGTCGGCGAACGCCTCCGACGCGACGACCCGCCAACGGCCCATGTGCACACTCACCTGGGTGACCGGGCCCGTGTCGTCCACCCGGATCCGCTTGAGCCCCGCCCGGGTGGCGATCATGAACTCGTCGGCGTCCTCCCACCCCTGGCGGCGCAGGTAGGCGGCGAACACCCGCGCCCCGTTGCCGCACATTTCGGCCACGCTGCCGTCGGCGTTGCGGTAGTCCATGAACCACCGCGCCTGCCCGGCCTGGGCGCGGACGGCTTCCTCGTGCGCCAGCACGGTCGGGACGACGCGGATCACCCCATCGCCGCCCAGGCCGGCGCGACGGTCGGCGAGCCGGCGTACGAGGGAGTCGTCCAGGCACAGTGTCCCGTCCGCGTCGGCCAGGATCACAAAGTCGTTCTGGGTGCCGTGCCCCTTCGTGAACGGCAGCCCCGACTCCCGGGCGGTCATGGCACGACGTGGGGCTGGCGCGCCCGCTCCACCGCCGCGAGAGCCCGCGCGGTGAGGCCCGGTCCTTCGTCGAGCCACACGATCCGCGGGTCGGCCCCGAACCATGAATCCTGCCGGCGCGACAACCGCCGCGTCGCCCGGGCCGTGTCCTCGATGGCCTCCGCTTCGCTGAGCCGCCCGGCCAGCTGCGTGAGGCCTTGGGCGTATCCGAGCGCCCGCGACGCCGTCTTGGTGCGGGACAGTCCGTGCGCCTCCAAGGACTCGACCTCCGCCAGGAACCCGTCGACCCACATCTGCGCGGACCGCCGCCCAATCCGCACGTCGAGGTCGTGGCGCGGCACCCGAATCGCGAGCTGCACGGCAGCGGTGACGTATTCGCGGTCCGGCATGGACGCGGAGAACGGCCGCTTCGTGATCTCCATGACCTCCAGGGCCCGCACGATGCGGCGGGCGTTGCGCGGGTCGATGCCCGCGGCGGCGACCGGGTCCTTGCGCGTGAGGACGCCGTAGAGCACCTCGACCCCGTTATCGACCAGCTCCTTTTCCCAGGCGGCGCGAACCTGCGGATCCGTCGGGGGGATGTCGAGCACGTCGAGGGCAGCCTTCACATAGAGGCCGGAGCCACCGACGACGACCGGCGTCCGGCAGCGCCTTGTGATGGCGCCGATGTCCGCGCGCGCCTGCCGCTGGTAGGCCGCCACCGACGCGTCCTCGTGGATGTCCAGCACGTCGAGCTGATGGTGCGCAATGCCCCGTCGCTGGTCGAAAGGCACCTTCGCCGTGCCGATGTCCATGCCCCGGTAAAGCTGGGAGGCGTCGGCGTTGACGATCTCGCCGCCGAGGGTCTCGGCGAGATCCAGCGCCAGCGACGACTTACCCGTCGCGGTCGCCCCGACCACGGCAACGACGAGGGACGTGGCGAGAGACGTGGCGAGCACATCGAGGCGATCGTCGGGCCCACCAGCCCCAGGGACATCGAGCGCGTCAGGCATGCGACCATCCTGGCAGCCCGCGGGTTCGCGCGGCAGGGCGGTCGGGGCGGACTGGGCGCTCGGGCGGCAGGGCGGTCGGGGCGGAGGGGTACATGGGCGAAGGGGTACATGGGCGGAGGGGTACATGGGCGCAGCCCGTACGATCCAGCCAGGGCGCGCAGCCGCGCCGCCCGGAGATCAGATCATCCACGTCGGCTCGAACCGTTGGCCGGCGACGACGGGAAAGGGGACCCCGATGGGCCTCATGGACAACATCAAGGGCAAGGCCGCCGAGGCGCTGGCGAACGAGGGGCAGACGGACGCGGCCCTCGACAAGGCCGCCGAGCTCGCTAAGGAGCGCACCGGCGGGCAGCACAACGACAAGATCGACCAAGCTAGGGAGCAGGCCGACCAGCGTCTCGGCGGCGAGTGAGCGCTGTACGATCGACGATGAGCCTCACGGGTGTGCTCGACTCACCCATGAGGCTCATCGCTTCACGGGTGTCGTCCTAAATCACCCGTTGGGGTGCGCCGTGATCGTGGGAATCCCCAGGGCGACGGTCGGTCGCCCCGGCACCGGGTTGTGCTGGGTGGCCTCCCAGGCGTCCCCGCCGCGCGTTCGCCGGACGCGGAACGACCCCGAAGTCAGCGCGCTGTCGGCCACGAGGTGGTGCGGAGCCCCATAGGTGACCTGCACCTCGACCGCGTCGCCGGGGCGCGGGAGGTCCCCGCAGGCCCGCGCGGCCTCAGGCACGGCAAAGTGCACCAGCCGGTTATCGCGGGCGCGTCCCGACATGCGCGCCGTCACAGCGTCCTTGCGGCCCTCGCCGGGTGCGACCACGACCTCCACCGTGCGGCCCTCGAAGGCGCGGCTCTCCCGCCAAGCGATCTCGTCTTGTAGCGCGACCAGGCGGTCGAAGCGCTCCTGGACCACCGCCTTCGGGATCTGATCGGGCATCGTGGCGGCCGGGGTACCGGGCCGGATCGAGTACTGGAACGTGAACGCCCCCGCGAACCTGGCCTGTTCGACGACCCTGAGCGTGCCCTCGAAGTCCTCATCGGTCTCGCCCGGAAAACCGACGATGATATCGGTCGTGATCGCGGCGTCGGGAATCTTGTCACGGACCTCATCGATAATGCGCAGGAATCGGCCGGCGCGGTAACTGCGCCGCATCGCCTGCAGCACCCGGTCGGAGCCGGATTGCAGAGGCATGTGCAGGCTCGGCATCACGTTCGAGGTCTCGGCCATCGCGTCGATCACGTCGGAGGTGAACGCGGCTGGGTGCGGGCTGGTGAACCGCACCCGCTCCAGGCCTTCGACGTCTCCGCACGCGCGCAACAGCTTGCCGAACGCCTGGCGGTCGCCGAACTGGGCGCCGTACGTGTTGACGTTTTGCCCCAGGAGGGTCACGTCGATCACCCCGTCGGAGACCAGCGCCTCGACCTCGGCCAGGATGTCGCCCGGACGCCGGTCCTGTTCAGGGCCGCGCAGCGCGGGGACGATGCAGAACGTGCACGTGTTGTTGCACCCGACGCTGATCGAGACCCACGCGGCGTACGCGGAGTCACGGCGGGTCGGAAGTACGGAGGGGAACGTCTCGAGGGCTTCGAGGATCTCGACCTGCGCCGCCCGGTTGTGGCGCGCGCGGTCCAGCAGCGCCGGCAACGACCCCATGTTGTGGGTGCCGAACACAACGTCGACCCAGGGTGCGCGCCGCACGATCTCGGCGCGGTCCTTCTGCGCGAGGCACCCGCCGACGGCGATCTGCATCCCTGGGCTGCGCGTCTTGGCGGGACGGAGCTGGCCGAGGTTGCCGTAGAGCTTGTTGTCCGCGTTCTCCCGCACGGCGCACGTGTTGAAGACCACGACGTCGGCAACATCGGGGCGCGCGTCGGCGGGGACGGCGGCAAGATCGCAGTAGCCCGCCGCCTCCAGGAGTCCTGCGAGCCGCTCGGAGTCGTGCACGTTCATCTGGCAGCCGAAGGTACGCACCTCGTAGGTGGGCACGCGTGGCTCGTGCGTGGCATCGTTCGTGGTCATCGCAGACCAGGGTACGTGTGTGGGCTGGGCACCTGGTCGGCGGCCGAGAGCACGCGCCGCTGGTCCGCCGTTTCCTGACCCGTCGCCCCGGGAACCCCGCGAGGTCCGGGAACTCCGCGAGGTCCGGGAACTCCGCGGCGACGCTCTTCGCTGAACCAGTAGCCGCGACGTCTGCCGGGGCGCGGGCGGCAGGCAGCTCAGCAGAGCCCGGCGGCGTTGTCAGGGAGGTCATCGAGGCTCATGCGTACCTTGCTCAACATCGTCTGGGTGGTGTTCGGCGGCCTCTGGCTGGCGCTCGGCTACGTCCTCGCGGGGATCGTCGCGTGCCTCTTCATCATCACGATCCCGTTCGGGGTGGCCTCGTTCCGGATCGCCTCGTACGCGCTGTGGCCGTTCGGTCGCGCGGTGGTGGCCCGGCCCGGCGCGGGTGCGGGCTCGGCGATCGGCAACGTGATCTGGTTCCTCGTCGCGGGGATCTGGTTGGCGATCGGTCACATCACGACGGCGCTGGCCCAGGCGGTGACGATCATCGGCATCCCGCTGGCCATCGCGAACCTGAAGATGATCCCGGTGACGTGCCTGCCGTTCGGCAAGCAGGTCGTCCCGGCCGACTCCCTCCCCCGCGCAGACCGACCGCTTCACTCGATCTGATCCAGGACGTCCACACGCCACGCGGCGACTCAGTCGCGTTGATGCTCCGGCGCCTCCCGCAGCGCCTCACGAATGACCTGACGCGCGAGGGCACCGTCGTACCCTTTGCGCGCGAGCATTCCCGCCAGGCGCCGCGCCTGCACGGTCGCGTCCAGACCGTGCATCGTGGCGAGCTTCTTCGCCACGAGACGGGCGGCCGCCTCATGTTCATCGTCGGCGCTCACCTGACCGAGCGCGTCCTCCATGACCTCCCGAGACACACCTTTGCGTCGCATCTCGGCGCGCAGAGCCGGCCGAGCCAGACCGCGGGTCGACCGCTTGCTGCGCACGAGCATCGCCGCGTAGGCGACGTCGTCGACGAGGCCGACCTGCTCCATCCGGTCGAGCACCCTCGCAGCGACCTCGGGAGCGCAACCGCGCTGCTCGAGCTTGCGGGCCAGCTCGGAACGGCTGCGCGGCGCCATGGTGAGCTGGCGCAGCACCATGAGGCGGGCCACCTCATCGGGGTCCGCATCACGCCCGGCCCCTGCCATGTCCGGAGGCGGGGGCGAAGGCTTCCGCCGCCAACCGGATCCGGGGGACGGTGCCACCCCGGGAGGGGCGCTGGCACCCTGCCGCACGCTGGACAGCGCCGCCCGCAGCTCGGCCAGCTCGATCTCCCGCGAGACCGGCGACTTGCCGTGAACATCCGCCATCACGCGCTCAGAAGGCCACCGGGATCTCGGCCAAGGGCACCTCGCCGAGATCGTCGTCGCGCTGCGCGCCTCGCGCTGCCGAGGCGTCCGCGCCACCTATGTCAGCAACCGCCTCGCCCGCCGGAACCCCGACGCCGAGCAGCGTCTTGATCTGGCGCTCGAGCTCATCGGACAGCTCAGGGTTGTCGCGCAGGAAGGCCCGGGCGTTCTCCTTGCCCTGCCCCATCTGATCGCCGTCGTACGTGTACCACGCCCCCGACTTGCGGACGAATCCGTGCTCGACGCCCATGTCGATCAGTCCGCCCTCCCGCGAGATGCCCTGGCCGTAGATGATGTCGAACTCGGCCTGCTTGAACGGCGGAGAGACCTTGTTCTTCACGACCTTGCAGCGGGTCCGGTTGCCGACCGCGACCGTCCCGTCTTTAAGGGTCTCGATGCGGCGTACGTCGAGACGAATGGACGCGTAGAACTTGAGCGCCTTGCCGCCAGTGGTCGTCTCCGGTGAACCGAACATGACGCCGATCTTCTCGCGCAGCTGATTGATGAAGATCGCGGTGGTGCCGGTGTTGCTGAGGGCGCCGGTGATCTTGCGCAGCGCCTGGCTCATCAGCCGCGCCTGCAGACCGACGTGGCTATCTCCCATCTCACCCTCGATCTCCGCGCGGGGCACCAGCGCCGCGACCGAGTCGATCACGATGATGTCGAGGGCGCCCGAGCGGATCAGCATGTCCGCGATCTCCAGGGCCTGCTCGCCGGTGTCGGGCTGCGCCACGAGGAGCCCGTCGGTGTCGACGCCGAGCCTCTTCGCGTACTCCGGATCCAGCGCGTGCTCCGCGTCGATGAAGGCCGCGATCCCGCCGCCCTGTTGGGCGCTGGCCACCGCGTGCAGCGCGACGGTCGTCTTCCCGGAGGACTCCGGGCCGTAGATCTCCACGATCCGGCCGCGCGGCAGGCCCCCGATGCCGAGGGCCACGTCGAGCGCGATCGACCCTGTCGGGATCACCGCGATCGGCGGGCGGATGTCGTCGCCCAGGCGCATCACGGCCCCCTTGCCGTGGTTCTTCTCGATCTGCGCCAACACCGCGCTCAGGGACTTCTGCCGCTGATCCGGGGTCGGTCTGCGCTGGTCGGCCCCGCCGGCCGGGCTTGCTGCCATCGTGCACCCGCCTTCTCGTGTCTCGTGTCCGCCGTCTGCCTTCGACCCTGTCGGCCGCCGCGGCGATCTGTCGGGTCAGACGTTAGGTCCCGCCTCCGACAATGCTCCGCACCTGGGGCCGCGCTTGTGGATGAGCATTGGCGACCGCCGGGGTGTGGATGACCGTCGAAGGTTCGAACCCGCAACCCACGCTATCCCGAACACGTGTTCGTCGCACGCACGTTCGGATTCGCGAGGTCGTCGGCGTGTCAGATGCCGACGGCCGAGCCACCGTGACGCAGCGGTCGATCGCGACCCAAGCGCCGATCGTGCGGCACGTCCATCTCATCGCAGACCGCCCTCCAGACGGCCTTGGGATCGACGCCGACCTCCAGCGCGTCGTTCGCCGTCGTGCCGCCCAGCTCGGCGAACACGTGATGGTCCGCGATCTGCCGCGCCCGCGGCCGACCGAACTCCTCCTCCATCAGCCGCCAGAACTCCTGAAGTCGCACACCCGCAGTACATCACCGCCCGCCCCCGCCCACTTCTCGCCACCCCCCGAAGCTCTCGGCCGGACCGCGTACGCACGGAACCGGCGCTCCCCCTTCGCCGGCGAACCTGCTGGTGGGCTGCATTGTCGGAGCGCTGTGGCAGGCTTCGACGTGAGATGAGCAATCGACCGGCCCAGCACGGAGGCGACGGCGCGCCCGAGGCACCACCAGAGCCGCAGGGGGGGCTGGCGAGATTCTCCCCAGCGGTGCGGGACTGGTTCCAGGGTGCCTTCGCCGCCCCGACCCCGGCGCAGAGCGCGGCGTGGGAGGCCATCAGCGACGGCGGTCACACGCTGGTCATCGCACCGACCGGATCCGGCAAGACGCTGTCGGCGTTCCTGTGGGCGCTGGACACCCTGACCCGCCAGCCGGCGCTATGGACGCCGCCGGCCGGCTGCCAGGTGGTCTATGTCTCCCCGATGAAAGCGCTCGGCGTCGATGTCGAACGCAACCTGCGCGCACCCCTCGTGGGGATCGACCTGCAGGCCCGGCGGCTGGGTCTCCCGGAGCGCCGCATCCGGGTCGCCGTGCGCACGGGGGACACACCTCCCGCCGAACGGCGAGCCTTCGCCCGCGATCCCGCGGACATCCTCATCACGACACCGGAGTCCCTGTTCCTGCTGCTGACCTCGAAGGCGCGCGGGTCCCTCACCGGAGTGCGGACCGTGATCATCGACGAGGTCCACGCCGTCGCGGCCACCAAGAGAGGAGCCCACTTGGCGCTGACGCTCGAGCGCCTCGACGCGTTGCTGGAGCGCCCCGCCCAACGGATCGGACTGTCCGCGACGGTGCGTCCTGCGCAGGAGGTGGCCCGCTTCCTCGCCGGCGGTCGACCCGTTCATATCGTCGATCCCCCGTCGGCCAAGGCGTGGGATCTCGGCGTCGTGGTTCCGGTCCCGGATCTCGCCGACCTCGGCGCCGCCTCCGAGGACCTGTCCGGCGCAGCCTCCGGCGGGTCCGCCCGCAGCTCGATCTGGCCTCACGTGGAGGAGCGGCTGGTCGACGAGATCGCCGCGCACCGCTCGACGCTGGTGTTCGCGAACTCGCGGCGACTCGCCGAGCGCCTGACGGCCCGTCTCAACGAGATCTGGGAGGAGCGCAGCGCGGACGCACCCGGCCCCGCCGAGACCGCCGAGACCGCCGGCGGCGGGCACGACCGCGCGACTCGCACCGTCGACGGGCCTCGCCCCCCCGGCGCTCCGCCCGCGCAGCTCATGGGGCAAGCGGGGTCATCGCGTGGTGCGCCGCCGGTCCTCGCGCGCGCGCACCACGGGTCGGTGAGCAAGGAGCAACGGGCCACCATCGAGGACGATCTCAAGGCCGGCCGCCTGCCCGTGGTCGTGGCCACCAGCAGCCTGGAGCTCGGCATCGACATGGGTGCCATCGACCTCGTGGTGCAGGTGGAGGCTCCGCCGAGCGTCGCGAGCGGTCTGCAGCGCGTCGGCCGCGCCGGCCACCAGGTGGGCGCCGTGAGCCGGGGACTCTTCTTCCCCAAGCACCGCGCCGACCTGCTCAGCAGCGCGGTGGTCGTTCAGCGCATGCGCGCCGGTGCGATCGAGGCGTTGCGGGTGCCCGCCAACCCCCTGGACGTCCTGGCCCAGCAGATCGTCGCGATGACTGCTCTCGACGAGTGGACCGTGGCCGACCTGCACGGGGCGGTGTGCCGCGCCGCGCCGTACGCGACCCTAACCCGCCCTGTGCTGGAGTCGGTGCTCGACATGCTGGCGGGCCGGTACCCGAGCGAGGAGTTCGGGGAGCTGCGCCCGCGCCTGGTGTGGGATCGAGTCGCCGACACGCTCACGGGTCGACCGGGAGCGCAGCGGCTGGCGGTGACCAGTGGCGGCACGATCCCCGACCGGGGGCTGTTCGGGGTGTTCCTCGCCGGCGACGGCGCAGGTCGACGGGTCGGCGAGCTTGACGAGGAGATGGTGTACGAGTCGCGCGTGGGCGACGTCTTCACGCTCGGCACGTCGGCGTGGCGCGTCGAGGACATCACGCACGACCAGGTCATTGTCGCGCCCGCGCCCGGTCAGCCGGGCCGCCTACCCTTCTGGCGCGGGGACACGCTGGGCCGCTCGGCCGAGTTGGGGGCGGCCCTGGGCGCGTACGCGCGGGAGTTGGCCCAGCTCCCGCGAGCGGCCGCCCTGGCCCGGGCCCGATCCGACGGGCTCGACGAGTGGGCCGCCGACAATCTGGTGGCCTACCTGGCCGAACAGCGCGAGGCCGCCGGCGTGCTGCCCGACGAGCGCACGATCGTCGTCGAGCGCTTCCGCGACGAACTGGGCGACTGGCAGATCGCGATCCACAGCCCGTACGGAACCCCCGTGCACGCGCCCTGGGCCCTCGTCGTCGCGGCCCGCCTGCGAGAACGGCTCGGCATCGAAGTCCACCCCATGTACGCCGACGACGGGATCGTGCTGCATCTGCCTGACGCGGGCCTCGGCGAGACGCTCCAGGATCGCGGCGCGGACGGAGGTGCCCTCACCGACCTGGTCGCGGACCTCATGATCGACCCGAGCGAGGTGGCCGCCGCCGTCACCGCGCACCTCGGCGGGTCGGCGCTGTTCGCGGCGCGATTCCGGGAGTGCGCCGCCCGCGCGCTGCTCCTGCCCCGCCGTTCCCCGGGGCGCCGCCAGGCACTGTGGCAGCAGCGTCAGCGGGCGGCCCAACTGCTGTCGGTCGCGAGCCGCTATCCGAGCTTCCCGATCATCCTGGAGTCGGTCCGCGAGTGCCTGCAGGACGTGTTCGACGTGCCCGCCCTGACCGACCTGATGCGCGACGTCGCCGAGCGCCGCGTCCACGTGGTCGCGATCGACACGCCCGCGCCGTCGCCGTTCGCGCGAAGCCTCCTCTTCGGTTATGTCGCGCACTTCCTGTACGAAGGTGACGCGCCGCTCGCCGAGCGCCGCGCCGCCGCCTTGTCCCTGGACCCAGACCTGCTGGCGGAGCTGCTCGGCGGGGCGGATGCCGCCGACCTGGCGGACCTGCTCGACCCGGCGGTGCTAGCCCGTACCGAGGACGAGCTGCAGCGGCGCGCGCCCGATCGGCGATGCCGCCACGCCGAGGATGTCGCGGATCTGGTGCGCCGCCTGGGACCGATCACGGCCGACGACGTCCGCGAGCGCACCGACCCAGCGAGAACGGCCGACGTCGACGCATGGCTCACCGCCTTGCGCGATGCCAGACGGCTGATCGCGCTGCGGATCAGCGGCGTGGACCGCTGGGCAGTCGTCGAGGACGCGGCGCGCCTGCGCGACGCGCTCGGCGCAGCCCCGCCTCCCGGCGTCCCAGAGGCGCTGCTCGCCTCGGTGCCCGATTCGCTGGGCGACCTCGCCGCGCGCTACGCCCGGACGCACGTGCCCTTCACCGCCGTTGACCTCGCGCGATGGCTCGGCGTCGGGGAGGCCGTGGCCGCCGACGTCCTGGCCCGACTGGCGCGCGCCGACCGACTCGCGAGCGGACGCCTGCGCCCTCTGGCAGCTTTTGACGGAGACGGCCACGCACCGACGCGGCCGCCTGTCGACTACTGCGACCCGGAGGTGCTGCGCCTCCTGAAACGTCGTTCGCTCGCGGCGCTGCGCGCCGAGGTCGAACCCGTCGAGCAGGTCGACTTCGCACGTTTCCTGCCCGCATGGCACAGCGTGGGCGGGCAGGGGCGGGGCCCCGAGGGAGTCGCGTCGGCGATCGAGCAGCTCACGGGCGCGGTGTTGCCCGCCAGCGCGTGGGAGTCGCTGGTGCTACCCGCCCGGGTGCGCGACTACTCCCCCGCCGACCTCGACGAGCTGCTGGCCTCGGGAGACGTCGTCTGGCAGGGCCACGGTGCCCTGGCGGGATCCGATGGGTGGATCTCTTTCCACTTCGCCGACAGCGGCCCGCTCACGCTGGCGCCCCCCGACGAGGGGCTGCGCGCCGACATGCCCCGCGCGGAGATCTCGCCCGGCGACGATCCGAGGCAGCTTCATGCCCTCCATGCCCTCCACGACGT
>JBDTWM010000074.1:0-14094 GCA_040006675.1 Dermatophilaceae bacterium
GACGGTGGCGACCGTGCTGCTGGACCGGATGCGCGACGCCGCCCGGTAAACACATCGCGAGCCCGAAGGCCTCCCGGGGATGATCCGGGCGGGTCGTCCGCCTACAGGACCTCGGTGAGGACGCGCACCCGGCCACCGCAGGCCATGTCGAGAGAGACGCCTTCGCGGCTGGACAGGTCGTACTCGTTCAGGTCGAGCTTCGAGCCCTCCGCAAACATGCGCAGGCTCTGCTGGATCACCTCGTTCTCCACGGCGCCGCCGCCCACCGACCCGACGAGCTCGGCGTCCGGGTAGACGATCATGCGGCTGCCCGTGCCCCGCGGCGTCGACCCGGCGTGCCCGATGATCGTCGCCATGACCGCCGGCTGATCGGGGTTGGCGGCGAGCTTGGCAATCACCGTCGCCAGATCCGGGTCGAAGACGAAGGCATTGAGCTCATGGCGCACCTGCACGAGCTCCGCGCAGATCGACACCGCCACCTCCGCGGGAAGGTTGCCGCCGATCTTGATCCCGATCGGGGCGTGGATGGTGTCGATCTCCTGCTGAGTGAACCCGTTCTCGATCATCCGCTTGTTCACCGTCGCCTGCTTGGCGCGCGATCCGATGATGCCGAGGTACTGTCGCGGCAGTCGCAGGATCGTCTCGGCGCACACCTGGTCGCCATGGTGGCCCGGGGTCACCACGACGTAGTACGTGTTCTTATACGGCGGGAGACTCCGCAGCGTCTCGGCATACGGCCCGCAGATCAGATGGTCGGCGTCCGGGAACAGGACCGGGTCGGTGAACTCCGGCCGGTCGTCGATGACCGTGACCTCGAAGTCGAGCATCGACCCGATCTTGGCCACCGGCTGGCTGACGTGGCCGCCGCCGCAGATGACCAGGCGCGGCTGGGACGACAGCGTCTCAACGTAGTACGCCCCGTCCTCACCGTTGAACAAGGATTTGCCCATGCGAGCCGGGCGACCCTCCGGCAGGTCCGCGGGATCTCCCGACCACTCCTCCGACAGACCGGCCTTGGGCCCGCTGGCCCAGTGGACGCGGGAGTAGATCCCCTGGATGTCGAGCTGGTCCAGCATGTCGAGGTAGTCCTTGCGGTGCATCGCCATCGTCCTTTCGCAGTCCTGCTCGCGCGTGCGGCGAGATGGTTCCGCAGTGTGACGATCAGTGTCTCATCCGCGTCTGACGACGGGGAGCCGGTCCTGCCAAAGCTTCGCCCCCGCCGCAGGAGGCCAAACGCCGTTCCCCGTGCCATGCCGACGCACAGAAGATCGTCGCGCAGCACGGACGCGGCATGGACGCGGCACGGACGCGGTACGGACGCGGCACGCGCTCAGCCGGCCTGCCGGGCGCACCGCGTCGTGAGGACCACGCGGACGCCCGCCAGGCGGGACGCCAGCGCGTGACCGGTCCGCCACCGGTCCTCGTCGTCGGCCTGGTTCAGCACCGTGACGCAGCGCCCCGGGATCCAGGCGGCCAGCTTCTGGTTGCTCAGGTACCCGGCCGTCGCCAACCGTCCGGCCAGCTCCACGTCCAGCAGTGTCTCGGCCGGGACGTCCTCGCCCAGCACCTGGTGCGCCAGCTCGGCGCGGCAGCACACCGTGTCCAACGGCTGCCCGATCGAGCTCAACCCCAGCACGAGCAGCAGCAGGTCGCTCTCCTCGGGGACGACCGGCTCGTACGCGGCGGGCACCTTGAACGGCAGCCGCCGCGACCCGTCGGCCTCCACGATCAGCACGTCGCAGGCGTCTCGCAACGCCGCTAGGCCCTGTGGCCCGAAGGTCGTGAATTTCTCCCGCGTGCCGGGCATCCCCGCCACAAGCACGCCGCCCGCACCTCGAGCGACGAAACCGTCCAAGGCGTCCACGGCGGCTCGGACGTTGGTCACCAGGCCCGGCTCGATCGACATGCGCGTCGTCGTGGTGATGACGACCCGCCGGAACTGCTCGGCGAGTTCGTCGGCCAGGGCGTGCGCGAGCGTGGTCTTGCCGCCCGCGCCCACGATCGAGACCACCAGCGCGGGTCCCGCAGGGTCGCGGCGGGCGTACGCCGCACCGACCCCTAACGCCTCCACGAGCGGCACACCGGGGCGGGCGACGCCCGCCGACGCCTCGCCGGGGGGCGTTGCGGGGCGTGCATCAGGGTCGCTCCATGCGGTGGTACGACCTGTCACCCCCATAGCGGAACACCTCTTGGTATCGCACGGAGCGCCCCGCCAAGAACGCCGCCAGACCGGGGGCATCCGGCGGGGTCTTCCAGGACAACCCGCACCCGGCGGAGATCGCTGCGGGCAGGGGCACGATCCGGCCCGCCAGGGCGTCGGCCTGCGCAGCATCCTCGAACGCGAACGCTTCGTGCGTACTGGCGAAGGTGATCAGCCACGCGGCGACCTCCACGCCTCACCCGCTTCGCTGGATGCCGGCCAGCACGGCCAGCGTCGTCTCGATGTCCTCGACCGTCGTGTCGTGGCCAGGGCTGAACCTCACCATGCCCACCGTCGTCGTCCCGTACCGCTCGTGAACCAGCGGCGCACAGTGGAACCCACCTCGCACCGCGATCTCGCCGAGCTCCCACAGCCGGGCGGCGACCACCTCCGAGTCCATCAGCGCACCGGACGGGTCGATCAGGTTGCCGGCCACGATCGGCAGCCGCCAGGCGCCCATGTCGATGGGCGCGAACGAGAACGAGCCCGTCGCCGCGAGGCCCTCCCGGAGCTGACGCGCGCGGTCCATGGCCGTGCGCCACATCGTCGTGGGCCCCTCCGCCCCGCCGGCGTCCAGGACCACCTGCACGCCCGCGCCCAGGCCGGCGATGCCGGGGCCGTTCTGCGTGCCCGCCTCGAGCGCCTCGGGCAGTCGGCCCGGCATGGACCGGTTGAACGTCTCGAACCCTGTGCCTCCGAACAGCAGCGGCGTCGGCAGCACGCCCTCGCCGAGGACGAGCAGCCCCGTCCCCTGCGGCCCGAGGAGGGACTTGTGCCCGGCGCAGCACACGGCCGCGTACCCGTCCCCCATCGAGATCGGCAACAGCCCGGCCGTCTGCGCGGCGTCCACGATGAGCCAGAACCCGCGGACCCGGCTCAGCGCCGCGATCTGCTCGATCGGCTGCACCGTCCCGAGCACGTTGGACCCGTGCGTCATCACGACGGCCGCCGTGTTGGTCCGGAGCGCGTCCGTCACGTGCCCCACGTCCACCACGCCGTCGGACGACTCCACGATCGTGACCTCGACGCCCCGCTGCGAGGCCGCGTGCAGGGGGCGAAGCACCGAGTTGTGCTCCAGATCGGTGCTCACCGCGTGGTCCCCGGGCCGCAGGAGCCCGGCGATCGCCGTGTTCAGCGCAGCTGAGGCATTGGCGGTGAAGACGGCGTGGTCCGGCCCGACCGCGCGGAAGAGTCGCGCCGCCTTCGCGCGCGTCGCGAACAGGGCACGCCCCGTCTCCAGTGAGGCGCCGTGACCGCCCCGGCCGGAGTTGCCCGAATGCGTCATCGCGTCGGCCACCGCCGCCAGGACCTGCGGTGGTTTGCGCATCGTGGTCGCGCTGTTGTCCAGGTAGATCACCCGCGTCAGGCCCCCGCGACCGCGATGGCACTCGACGCCCGGCGCGCCAGATGTGGCCCCCACAGCCCCTTGCGGTTCAGCTCCAGCAGGACCGCGTCCAGGGCCGCCCCGCCGACCGCGCGCGACTTGTCGGAGATCGTGTCGCACGCTTCGACCATCTCCAGGCGCGGGTCGATGTCGGCGATCTTGAACTGCTCCGGGACGCGGAACCCGTCGGGGATCATGCCGCGGATCACTCCGCGGATCGTGGCGAGCACGTCGACCGTGCCGTCGTCGCTCGCGATCGAGCAGATCGGTTCGCCCTCGTCGACGATCTCGCCGATCCCGTGACGCACCGTGACAACTCCCGCGACGGGGGAATGCAGCACCCGTTCTTCGGCGCGCCCGGCGATCAGACCGGGAACGCCCGTGTTCGAGAGCGCCTGCCCTCGCGTGATCACCTTGCCCAGGAAGTGCCCCCGCATCGTCTCGACGACGACGTCGACGTCGTCGCCCGCAGTGAACCCCGGGCCGCACCCGACGGTCACGGGGGCCATGCCCCGATGCGTGCCGCAGTTGCGTTTGGCGAGGATCGCGTCGACGACCGCGACCGGGCGCAGCGTGGACAGGGACTCGCCGTCGGGATCCGCGAGGATCGCCACCGCGAATCCTGGACCGTCCCACCCCTCGAGGAGTTCCAGCGCCTCGTGGGGGGTGTCGACCCGGACGCCGGTGAGGTCTTCGACCTGGCAGCGACCATCGTGGACGGCCGGGCAGAGCGCGGCCATCCAGCGGATCGCCATCGGGTGGCGCATCTCGAGGGCCACCACCTTGAACCCCGCGTGGGCGAGCTTCTGGATGGCGCCGGTGGCGATGTCGCCGGCGCCTCGGACGACAACGAGGTCGGGTCGATACTCGCTGCTCACGGTGTCTTCCCCTTTCAGCGCGCCCAGGTGGCCACGTCGTATCGGGCGGTTCAGGGAGTGATGACCACGTCGGCGGCCATCTGTCGCTCGCAGATGACATACATGTTGGTGATGGTGCCGACCTGCAGCTTGTCCGTCAGTCCGTAGTGGTTGAGGCATGCCCCGCAGCTCATGACCTCCGCGCCCGCGTCCTCGAGCGCACGCAGGTCATCGATGGTGGCGGAGCCCTCGGTCGTCACGCGGACGCCACCGTTGTAGAACAGGATCGTGTCCGGCACCGTGTCCTGCTCGGTGAGCGCGTAGAGGAACCCGCTCAGCAGGGTTCGTCCGAGCCGCTCGTCGCCCTCGCCCATGGTGTCCGAGGAGATCGACACGACCCGCCGGGGGGGACGCCCTCGCGTCGGCCCGGCGGCTTCGTCGGCCGCGGCGGCCGGGGCGCCTTTGGTGATCGTGACGTGGAAGTTGCCCGGTTCGTGCGGGCCTTTGGCGAACTCGTGACCCTTCTGAGCCGCGAACTTCTCCAGATTCTCCACGGCCGTGTCGTTGTCGACGACGACCTCCAACGCCTCTCCGACGGCAAGGCCGTCGAGGGTCTTCTTGGTCTCGATGACGGGCAGCGGGCAGACCTTGCCGGTCACGTCGAGAGTGTTCACGTGCGCTCCTTGCCGCGTTACAGCGTTGCGTCTCGACTGCGGGTGTGGTGAATCTGTTGAGCCCCCGCCACCCGGCCGTGGGAAAACGGTGTCAGCGCACCACGAGGGAGGGCTGTCCCTCCTGGCGGTCCGTGATCGAGCCGATGATCGCCGCCCTCAAGCCTAGGCCGGAGCGGGCCCGCGCCAAGAGTAGTTCGTCGACATAGCGCTGCGCATCGCCGCGCGGCAACGCGACGAGCAGGCCTCCGGAGGTCTGCGGGTCGAAGAGCAGCTCCTCCATGCCGAACGGCACGTCGTCGAAGCGGATCCGGCTCCCGACGTGTGTCCGGTTGCGCTGCGCGGCGGCAGTAATGAAGAAGTCGTGGGCGAGCCGCGACGCCCCGGGCAGCTGCGGGATCGCGATCGTCTCCAGCACCGCAGCCTGGCGGGTGCCGACCATCTCCAGCAGGTGGCCTGCCAAACCGAACCCGGTGACGTCTGTCGCGGCGTGCACGTCCGCGTCGGCGAGCAGCTCGCTCGCCTCCTTGTTGAGCGCTGTCATCGACGTAATGGCGGCCTCGTAGCCGTGGGCGGACGCCGCATCGACGCGGTGTGCGGCGCAGACGATGCCGGTGCCGAGAGGTTTGGTGAGGACGAGCACGTCCCCTGGGCGGGCCGTGTCGTTGCGCCACATGCGACGCGGGTCGACGGTGCCGCTCACGGAGAGGCCGTACTTGACGCTGTCGTCCATGATCGAGTGCCCGCCCGCGAGGGTCGCCCCGGCCTCATCGACCTTCTCGGCGCCGCCCTGCATGATGAGGCCGAGAAGGTTAAGGTCCTCGTCCTCCGGGAAGCACACGATGTTGAGGGCCGTGCGGACCACGCCTCCCATCGCCCACACGTCCGACATCGCGTTGGTCGCGGCGATCTGCCCGAAGACGTACGGGTCCTCGACGACCGGCGGGAAGAAGTCGAGCGTGTGCACCAGGGCCAGGTCGTCGGTGATCCGCAGCACCGCCGCGTCGTCCGCGCTGTCGTACCCGACCAACAGATCCGGGTCGGGGTGCGTCGGGGGCGGCAGCTGCGACAACACCCGCGCGAGGATCTGAGGCCCGAGCTTGGAGGTGCAGCCGCCGCCGGAGCAGAACAAGACCGGTGCCGACGGGCCTCCCGTCGGCGCCGCCCGAGGCTCCTCGGCCATGGCTGTACCTCCTGGTGAAGCGGAGCGGCCCCCGCGCCGTCCAGCGCGGGGGCCGCCTTCCGTCTCAGCGTCGCACTGGCTTGGGCTTGCGGTAGAACGTGTCATCCAGCGGGAGCTTCGTCCGGAAGACGCCGTCCTTCTTGAAGTAGGCGTTTTGCAGCGCCGGGGCCGCCATGCAGCAGGTGATCTCCCCGACGCCCTTCGCGCCGTAGCCGTGCTCCGCGACATGCCGGTCGACGAAGACGCTCCTGATCGTCGGCATCTGGTTGGCCTTGACGATGCCGAGCTGGGCCAGCTTCACCTGGGGGACGCCGTCGACGTAGGGGAAGTCCTCCGTCACGCCGTACCCGATGCCCATCGCCATGCCACCCAGGACCTGGCCGCGGCAGGTGGTCGGGTTGATCACGCGGCCCGCGTCGGTCGCGGCCACGGCGTGGACCATCTCGCCGGCCTGGTTGATCACGAACAGCTGCGTCGCGTAACCGTACGAGATGTGGCTGATCGGGTGCTTCTTGTCAGAGGTGATCGGGTCGGTCTTGTAGTCGAACTCGCCCTTGTAGATCGCGCCTTCGAGATCCGCCAGCGACTTGCCCGAGTCCAGGTCGGCCGCGAGCTGCAGACCGGCCAGTCGCGCCGCCTCACCGGTGAACGTGGTCTGGCGGGACGCCGTCGTGGTGCCGGCGTCGGGGGAGTTGCTCGTGTCGGGACGGTCGACGACCACCTGGTCGCGGGTGAGGCCGGCGGCGTCGCCGACGATCTGCATCAGCACGGTCGTCAGGCCTTGACCGATGCCCGCGGCGGAACTGCGGACGTGTGCCTTGCCGTCGATGATCTCGATGTTGCAGCGGCCCGGGTCGGGCAGACCCACGCCCACACCCGCGTTCTTCAAGGCCGAAGCGATGCCGACAAACAGGTCGGGGTCGGCGTCGTACTTCTCGAAGTCCTCCTTGACGGCCTCCAGGGTTTCCACCATCGCGGTGCTCTCGTCGGCGATCTGCCCGTTGGGCAGGGACTTGCCAGGGCGGATCGCGTTGCGGTAGCGGATCTCCCAGCCGGACAGGCTGAGCTGCTCGGCGAGGTCGTTGACCATGCACTCGATGACGTGCGCGGACTGTGTGACGCCGAAGCCGCGGAACGCGCCGGCGGGCGGGTTGTTCGTGTAGACCGCGTCGCCGATGACCTCCATGTTTTCGTAGGCGTACGGGCCTCCCGCGTGGGTGCACGCGCGCTGCAGCACCGGGCCGCCGAGCGAGGCGTACGCGCCGGTGTCGGACACGATCCGGGCGCGCATCGCCTGGAAGATGCCGTTCTCGTCGCAGCCGAGCTTCATCGAGATCTTCATCGCGTGGCGCTTCGGGTGGTAGTTGAAGCTCTCCTGGCGCGTGAACAGCACCTTCACCGGACGCTGTGTCAGGAACGCGCAGAGCGCCGCCTGATGTTGGACCGACAGATCCTCCTTGCCGCCGAAACCGCCGCCGACCAGCGCGGAGCGGATACGGACCTTCTCCATCGGCAGGTTCAGGTACTCGGAGATCTCGTGGTACTCGTCGTAGATGCCCTGGCCGCCGGAGATGACGAAGATCCCGTCGCCGTCGGGCACGCCGATGGCGCCCTCCGTCTCCATGAACGCGTGCTCCTGCGCGGGCAGGTCGAAGGTTGCCTCCGCGAAGTACTTGCTCCGCGCGAAGCCCTCGTCGACGTTGCCGCGGCGGATCTCCTCGTGGGCGCACACATTGTTCTCAGGGATCCAGTACTGGCCGAACTTCATGAATCCCTCGCCGTGGATCTGCGGCGTGTCGTCCTGCATGGCCACGGCGGTGTCGGTGATCGGCTCGTACACCTCGTACTCCACCTTCACGGCGGCCACGGCGGCGTCGGCCTGCTCGCGGGTCTCGGCGACGACCATGGCGAGCGTGTCGCCGATGCACTTCGTGCTCTGGCCGACCGCGACCATGCCCGGCCAGTCCTTGTAGAGATGGCCGATCTTCTGGCTGCCGGGGATGTCTTCGGCCGTGAAGACGGCGATGACGCCGGGCATCGCCGTCGCCTCGGAGATGTCGATCGACAAGACCTGGGCCCGGGCATGCTCGGTGAAGACGTTCCGCCCGTACGTGATGCCTTCCATGATGATGTCGTCGACGTACTCGCCGACGCCGAGTGCCTTGTCGATCGCGTCCTCGCGGAACACGTCCTCGCCGACGGCGAGCTTCTGGGGGATCTCCGGGACCGCGGCATTGTCTCTGATCAGCTGGGCGGCGACCAGGATGCTGTCCTCGATCTGCTCGTACCCGGTGCAGCGGCACATGTTGGCGCGGATGGCATGCTTCACCTGGTCGCGCGTGGGGTCGGTGTTGGCGTCGACCAGGCCCTTGCCGGCGATGACCATGCCCGGGATGCAGAAACCACACTGGACGCCGCCGCTCTTGGCGAACGCGTAGCCGAAGATCTCCCGCTCCCGCTCGGTGAAGCCTTCGATCGTGACGATCTCTTTGCCCGCGAGACGCTTGACCTTCTGCGTGCAGGCGCGGACCGCCTTGCCGTTGACGAGGACGGTGCACGTGCCGCACGAGCCCTGGTTACAGCCGTCCTTGACGGACTTGTAGTTCAGTTTTTCACGGAGGACGAGCATGAGGTCGGCGTCGTCGGCGACGTCGACCTCATGGTCAGCTCCATTGATGGTCAGTGTGTACATCGGCCTCTCCTCCTGCTGCCCCAAGACCTGCCCTCCGCCGTGCCCAGTGCGCCCAGGAAGCGGGGCGACGCCGCCTCGCATTCCCTCGGTTGAGGCGGGAAACACGGCACGCGCGTCGTGTGGTCACTGTAACTCGCCAGGCGAGGGGACGTCCCGTCGTTCTGGGCGATGCGTGACCCGTCATCGGCGAGAATCTACCGATCGTGGGGTTGCCGAACAGATCATGGGAGGCACAACCGCGCCTGGTCCCGAGGAGATGAGCCGCATGCGCGTCGACCTCAATGCAGACGTCGGTGAGTCTTTCGGCCAGTGGCGGCTCGGTGACGACGCGTCTCTCGCCCCCCACCTGTCCAGCATGAACGTGGCCTGCGGGTTTCACGCCGGGGGCCCGCTCACGATGACGGCTACCATCCGCCTGGCCCGCGAGCACTCACTCGCCGTCGGCGCGCACGTCGGTTACCGGGATCTGGCGGGGTTCGGGCGCCGCTTCCTCGACGTCGATCCCGCCGAGCTGTGCGCCGAGGTGCGCTACCAGGTCGGCGCGTTGCAGGCGGTCGCGGCAGGGGAGGGCGTGGAGGTCACGTACTGCAAGCCGCACGGCGCCCTCTACGACGCGATCCTGCGGCACGAGGCCCAGGCTCGCGCGGTCGCGGAGGCGCTGGCGGGATGGGCGCGGCCGCTCACGCTGCTCGGTCTTCCCGGGTCGGCCGCGCTGCGGATCGCGGACGACCTCGGGGTGCCGACCGCCAGGGAGGCGTTCTGCGACCGGGCCTACACGGCGCAGGGCACGCTGGTCCCGCGCGGGCAGCGCGGTGCCGTGGTGCACGACCTGGACGCGGTCGTGACGCGGGTCGTGCGCATGGTCACGGACGGTTCCGTCGTCGCGATCGACGGTACGGAGGTGAGCGTGAACGCCGATTCGTTGTGCGTGCACGGCGACAGCCCGGGCGCCGTGGCGCTGGCCCGGGCGGTGCGCGCGGCTCTGGATGAGGCGGGCGTGACCGTGGAGCCGTTCGCCCCGGGAATGCCCCGTTGATGCGCGTGTTGCCCTGCGGCCCGGACGCGCTGCTCCTGGAGTTCGAGGACGGCGCGCAGGCCCGGGCGTTCCGTGCGGGATGGGAGGCCGTGGCCGACCCGGACGAGGACGTCGAAACCGTGCCCGCGGCGCGCACCCTGTTGGTCCGTGGGGCGGGTCCCGGCGCCGGCGCCCGGCTGCGGGAGCGGATCCGCACGGTCGAGCCGCGCGAGCAGGGTGTGCTGGTGGAGCGTGACGTCGTCATCGTCGACGTCGTCTACGACGGTCCGGATCTGGGCGACGTGGCCGATGTCCTCGGCTGCAGCCCGGAGGCGTTTGTGGCGCGGCACACGCAGCTGACCTGGACCGTGGAATTCTGCGGTTTCTCGCCCGGCTTTGCCTACCTGACCTGCCCGGGCGCCGGGTGGAGCATTCCCCGCTTGACCAGCCCCCGGCCGAGAGTCCCCCGCGGCTCGGTCGCGGTGGCAGGGGAGTACTCGGCCTGTTACCCGACGGCCAGCCCCGGCGGGTGGCGTCTGGTGGGCACCACGGACGCCGTGCTGTGGGACGCCGGCGCCGACCCGCCGGCGTTGCTCACCCCGGGGACGAGGGTGCGCTTCGCCGACGTGACCGCCCACCCACCTCCCGTCGCGCCCCAGGTGTCGGCCACCCCGCACCCCGTCATGAGGGCATCGACCCACGAGATCCAAGCCATCACGGGTGTCCCGGCTGAAACCCATGAGGAATGCGGTCTGCGTCCCAGTGGGTCCTCCGGCCCGCGGCTTGTCGTCGTGGCCTCGGGACCCCGGACCCTCGTAGAGGATCTCGGCCGAGCTGGCCTGGCCGCCCTGGGCGTCGGCCCGTCCGGAGCCGCGGACCGGTCGGCGCATCGCCTGGCCAACCGGCTCCTTGGCAACGACGAGGCAGCCGCGACGCTGGAGGTCCTCGCCGGCGGTCTGGCCGTGCGTGCGCTGGAGCCGACCGTGGTCGCCGTGGCGGGGGCGCCGGTGCCCTGCGCGGTGGACGGCCGCCCGGTCGCCTTCGCCGAGCCAGTCTTCCTACCCTCGGGCGCCACGCTGCGACTCGGCAACCCGGAGTCCGGCCTGCGCAGCTACGTCGCCGTGCTCGGGGGGGTCGCGTCGCCGCCCGTCCTCGGGAGCCGTTCGTTCGACACGATCGCCGGGCTCGGGCCGGCGCCGTTGCGTGCCGGACAGGTGCTGGCCACGGGTTCGCACGCCGTGCGGACTGCCGACACGGGCATCGTCGGCTTCGCGGTGGGTCCAGACAGCGGGCTCGCAGAGACGACCGGCGCGGGCCGGGACGTGGCTGCGGCCGCGTCGCATGTACCGGTCGGAGGTGGCCCCGTGACGATGGGCGCCACCTGGGGTCCGCGGGCCGACTGGTTCACCCCGGTGGCCCGAGACCTGCTGAGACGCGCCACCTGGCTCGTCGAGGCCGACAGCGATCGCGTCGGGGTCCGGTGCGCGGGGCCCGCCCTGGCGCGGCTCATCGCCGGCGAGTTGGCGAGCGAGCCCGTGGTGCGGGGCAGTGTGCAAGTGCCACCGTCGGGGCGGCCGGTCGTGTTCCTGGCGGACCACCCCACGACCGGTGGCTACCCGGTCATCGCCGTCCTCGATCCCGGCGCCGTCGACACGCTGGCCCAGCTCCGGCCGGGCGACAGCCTGCGGATCGCGGTCCGTTCTCCGGCGTACGCGACCGACCTGCAATGCTGAGCGACCAGCACCAGTGCGACGGGGCGGCACCGGATCCGGTGCCGCCCCGCCGGCGCTCGCACGGGTCAGCCGGCCTGAAGGAACGCCTTCGCCTTCGCGGCCAGCTGGGCGCCGGTCAGCTCGAACGCTTCCAGCAACTCACGCGGGCCGCCGGTCTCGCCGTACCGGTCGTTCACCCCGAGCCGCAGCACCCGCGTCGGGCGCCTCTCGGACAGCAGCTCGCACACCGCGCCGCCCAGGCCGCCCGCGATCTGGGCCTCCTCGGCGGTCACGACGCAGCCTGTCTTCGTGGCGCTGACCAGGATCGTCTCGGCATCCAACGGCTTGACCGTCGGGACGTGCACCACCTCGGCCGAGATGCCGTCGGCGGCCAGCGCGTCCGCGGCCACCAGCAGCTCGTACGTCATCGTGCCCGTCCCGACCAGGGTGACGTCGCTGCCGTCCCGCAGCACGTACGCGACGCCGATCTCGAACGGCGACTCCAGCGTCGAGAAGACCGGCGTCTTGTCCCGGGCCAGGCGCAGGTAGCAGGGGCGCGGGCTGGCGGCCATCGCGATCGTGGCCTTCTCCGCCTCGATCGAATCACCGGGGCATAGCACGACCATGCCCGGCATGATCCGCATCAGGGCGATGTCCTCAAGCATCTGGTGCGTCGCGCCGTCCGGGCCCGTGATGAGACCAGCGTGCGAGCCGACCGTCTTGACCGGCACGTCGTTCAAACAGACCGTCGTCTTGATCTGCTCCCAGCACCGGCCGGGGGAGAACGCCGCGTAGCTGGACGTGAAGGGGATCTTGCCCATCGCGGCCATGCCCGAGGCGACCGTGGCCAGGTTCTGCTCGGCGATGCCGACCTCGATGAACCGGTCCGGGAACTCCTTCTTGAACAGCGACATCTGCGTCGAGTCGGTCAAGTCCGCGCAGAGCGCCAGGACGTTTTCGTCGCGCTTGCCGGCCTCCAGGAGACCGCGGCCAAAGCCCATGCGGATCGGTTCCTGCTGCACATCGTCGCTGCCGATCCGCGGGTTCAGCGGGAAGGTGATGCTCACGTCGGCGGCGGTCATCAGTTGGCCTCCTTCTCTGCGGCCTTGTAGTCGAAGCCGGCGGCCGGGTCGCTGACGCCTTCCAGCCACTCCTCGGCCTGCGCCTTGCTCGGTGGCTTGCCGTGCCAACCGAAGTCGTACTCCATGAAGGGCACCCCCTTGCCGGGGATCGTGTGGGCGATGATCGCGGTCGGTCGGTCGACGACCGCCTTGGCCTCCTCGATCGCGTTGATCAGGGCCCAGCAGCTGTGCCCGTTGACCTCCAGGGCGTGCCACCCGAACGTGCGCCACTTGCCTGCCAGGTCGCCGAGTGGCATGACGTCCTCGGTGCCGCCGTCGATCTGGATGAAGTTGCGGTCGATGATCGTGATCAGCTGGCCCAGGCTGTATTTGGCGGCGAACATGGCCGCCTCCCAGACGTTGCCTTCGTTGAGCTCGCCGTCGCCCTGCAGCACGTAGACGAACCGGTGGGGATCGCGGTCGATGTGCTTGAGCACCCACGCCATGCCGGCCCCCTGCGAGAGTCCCTCGCCGAGCGGACCGGACGTGGTCTCGACGCCCGGCAGGGCCTTGCGCTCCGGGTGACCCTGCAGGCGGCTGCGGAAGCGGCGCAGCGTGCGCAGTTCCTCGACCGGGAAGTAGCCGGCGTGCGCGAGCGCCGCGTAGAGGATCGGCGCCGTGTGTCCGTGGCTCAGCAGGCAGATGTCCCGCTCGTCCCAATTCGGATTGTCCGGGTCGTGGTTCAGGGCGTGGAAGTACAACACCGCCAGGATCTCGGCCATGCCGAGAGGTCCGGCGGAGTGTCCGCTGCCTGCCGCCGCCAACATGTCCACGACGGACGCGCGCAGGGTGGTGGCGATCTCCTCCAGCTCCGCGATGTCACGGGTTGCGTGTGTGCTCATGGTTGTCCTCACCGGTTGACCGACGCGAGCCGGAAGGCGTCACGGGGTCGGTCGTTCCGCGCCGCGCTTGCGGCGGAGTGGACGGTGCGTCGGAGCCCGGCGCGGGGACGGGACCACGGGATGACGACGGGACGCGCAGCGCCGTTGGCTCACTACTGCGCAGTTCACGTTACTCTCGCCCGAACATGCCCCGCAGGAGAACCGACGAGCTCCGGACGGCGGTCGACCCGCGTACCGCACCGCGACGAGGGTGTGTCGCCGACCGAGGCGAGCGCGCCGCCCCGCACCTTTAGGTCAGGGTGCATGGTCGGGGTGCATGATCGGGGTGCATGGTCAGGGGCGCGGCCAGGGTGTGGTCAGGGGGCGCGGCCCGCCCACGCGTCGTACCGGGCGAACGCTGGCACCGCGAGCGCGACC
>JBDTWM010000075.1:0-14028 GCA_040006675.1 Dermatophilaceae bacterium
CGACCTCCGGCGGACCGTTGCGCGCGGTGCGGACCTCGTCACCCAACGAGCGCAGCACGGCCCCGGTCGTAGACGCGTTCGGAGGGCGCGATGTGCTCGGGCGCGGCGTCAGCGACCACGACGAACGGGTTGGGCGCGAGAAGCCACCAGGTCCGTTCGGTGTGCACGACGCTGCGCAGCGCCACGATCTCGCGGCACGCGGGGGGCCCAGGCTCTCGGGGCGTCCACGCCTGATCCGGGGGACTACCGTCGGGCGCCGGGGTCGCGGACGGCGAGGGGGTGTCGGGTAAGGGTGCCGCGCGCACGGGTGGTGACGCGGATTCGGAGGGGACCGGGACGGACGGTGTGGAGGTGAAGGCGAACGTACGCACCCGCACCATCTCCTCGCTGGACACCATCGGGAACGTCAGCCCGAACAGGAGCGGCATCCCCAGCACCAGCACGCCGACCACCACGTAGGTGAGCACCACCGAGCTGATCGTGCGGGCCGCCAGGGAGGAGATCGCTAGGCCGATCGCGCTCACCGCCAGCAGAACCAAGGCAATGGTGACCAGCGCCATCGCGAAGGACGCAGCGCTCACCCCGCCCGTGAACAGCGCCCACACGAGCACTGGCACCGCCAAGGCGAGGAAGGTCAGGGACGCCAGCCACGCCGCGAGCAACTTGCCGAGCGCGATGTCCGCGGGGGTGAGCAGCGTCGTCTGCAGGCTGGCGAGCACGCCGTGCTCCCGGTCGCCGCTGATCGAGCTGGCCGACAGCGACGGCGCGACGAGCAGCGTGAGCGCCAGAACGACCGCCACGGTGATGCCGTAGAAGTACCCGGCCCGCGCCTCCTCCGGGAGGCCGCCGGTCGCCAGCCAGCCGAGCGCCGCCAGAGCAGCCGCCAGCTGCTCGCCGTCGAGGGCGGTGACCCGCCAGCGCGACTTCTCGGTCCGGTCGCGCAGGTCGTACGACGCGACGGTGCGTCCCTGGGCGACGACCACCGCCCGGTCGGCCATCTCCTGCAGTTCGGTCAGGATGTGGCTGCTGACCAGGACGGTGCGGCCGGCCGCAGCCTGCGCCCGCAAGATGTTGCGCAGCTCGATCCGGCTGCGCGGGTCCAGCCCGGAGGCCGGCTCATCGAGCAGCAGCACGCGCGGTTCGTGGATCAGGGCCCTGGCCAGGCCGAGACGTTGCTTCTGCCCGCGGAACAGCCGATGAGGGCGCGCACATCGCGGGCCTGGTTCACCGGGTCCAGTCCGCACACCCGTACGGTCCCGGCATCCGGCATGAGGAGCGTCGCCAGCACCAGCAGCAATGTCGTCTTGCCGGCGCCGTCTCGCCCGGGAGGCCGTCGCCGGAGGACACCCGCGCGCGTCGCTACACTCGCTTCGGCGCATTCCGAGGTGTCGGCCCGAAGGACTCCTCGGCGGCCGACGTCGACCACGCGTGCATCACGCGTGACGTGGTCGGCACCGCAAGAGTTCATTCTCAGATGTATCGAGCGGAGTCACCGTGAGTCTCGTCGTCCAAAAGTACGGCGGTTCGTCCGTGGCCGACGCCGACGCCGTGAAGCGCGTCGCGAAGCGGATCGTGGACACCCGCAAGGCAGGCAACGACGTGGTCGTGGTCGTCTCGGCGATGGGCGACATGACGGACGAGCTGCTCGACCTGGCCCAGGAGGTCAGCCCGCTGCCGCCTGCCCGTGAACTCGACATGCTGCTCACCGCAGGCGAGCGCATCTCCATGGCCGTCCTCGCGATGGCCATCGCCAACTTCGGCAGCACCGCCCAGTCCTTCACGGGCAGTCAGGCCGGCGTCATCACCGACGAGGCGCACGGCCGCGCCCGCATCATCGACGTCACACCGGGGCGGATCAGCGCGTGCCTGCAGGAGGGCAACATCGCCATCGTCGCGGGCTTCCAGGGCGTGTCCCAGACGATGAAGAACATCACGACCCTCGGGCGTGGTGGGTCCGACACCACCGCCGTCGCGCTGGCCGCGGCGCTACACGCGGACGTCTGCGAGATTTATTCGGACGTCGACGGCGTGTTCACCGCCGACCCGCGGATCGTCCCTACCGCCCGCCAGATCGAGCACATCTCGACGGAGGAGATGCAGGAGATGGCCGCCAACGGCGCCAAGATCCTGCACCTGCGCTGCATCGAGTACGCGCGCCGCTCCCACATACCCATCCACGTGCGCTCCTCGTTTTCGACGAGGCCGGGCACGATCATCACCGACCGACCCGCGCAGGGCACAGAAGGAGGGGCCGTGGAGGCGCCCATCATCACCGGCGTCGCGCATGACCGCAGCGAAGCCAAGATCACGATCACGGGTGTGCCCGACCGCCCGGGATACGCGGCGAAGATCTTCAGCCTGGTCGCCGACACCGAAGCCAACATCGACATGATCGTGCAGAACGTCTCGGCCGTGGCCACGGGCCGAACCGACATCTCCTTCACCCTCAACGCCGGCGATGGCGACCGCGTCGTGAAGGCCCTGGACAAGGCCAAGGAGGAACTCGGGTTCGAGGCGTTGCGTTATAACGACCGGATCGGCAAGCTGTCGCTGGTCGGCGCCGGCATGCGCAGCAACCCGGGCGTGAGCGCTCAGCTGTTCAAAGCGCTGTCGGACGCCAACATCAACATCGAGATGATCTCGACCTCGGAGATCCGCATCTCCGTGGTGACGAGCCAGGATGAGCTGGACGACGCGGTGCGCGCGGTGCACACCGCGTTCGGCCTGGACGCGCTGGGCGGTCAGGCCATGGTGTACGGAGGGACCGGGCGATGAACCAGCCTCAGGAGAAGAGCAAGCCGACCCTGGCGGTCGTCGGCGCGACCGGGGCCGTCGGTAGCGTCATGTTGGGGATCCTGTCCAGCCGCGAAGACGTGTGGGGGCAGATCAAGCTCGTCGCCTCCGAGCGTTCGGCGGGCAAGGTGCTGCAGGTCCGTGGCGAGGACGTCGTCGTCGAGGCGCTCACCCCCCACGTGTTCGACGGGGTCGACGTCGCGATGTTCGACGTGCCCGACGAGGTGTCAGCCGTCTGGGCACCGATCGCGGTCGAGCACGGCGCGGTCGCCGTCGACAACTCCGGTTCGTTCCGGATGGACCCTGACGTGCCTCTCGTCGTACCGGAGGTCAATCCGGCCGCCGCGCGCCAGCGCCCGAAAGGGATCATCTCCAACCCGAACTGCACGACCCTGACGATGATGGACGCGCTCGGCGCGCTGCACTCCGGCTGGGGCCTGAGCGAGCTGGTGGTCGCGTCCTACCAAGCTGCGTCGGGTGCGGGCGCCGCCGGCGTGGAGCGACTGCAGCAGGAGCTGGCGGTCGTCGCGGGCCAGGACGTGGGCAGCAGCATCGGCGACGTGCGGCGTCTCATCAGCTCGACGCTCGGCGACGACTCGCCGTTCCCCGCGCCACTGGCGCTCAACGTCGTGCCGTGGGCGGGTTCGCTGAAGGAGGACGGCTGGAGCAGTGAGGAGCTCAAGGTCCGTGCGGAGTCGCGCAAGATCCTCGGCATCCCGGATCTGAAGGTGTCGGCCACGTGTTGCCGCGTGCCCGTCGTGACGTCGCACTCGCTGGCGGTGCACGCCACGTTCCGCAAGCCGATCACCGTGGAGCAAGCCAAGGAGGCCCTCATCCAGGCGCCGAGCGTGGTGCTGCTGGACGACCCGGAACACGACGAGTGGCCGACCCCGGCCGACGTGGTGGGCTCGGATCCGACGTTCGTGGGCCGGGTCCGTCAGGCGTTGGACTTCCCGAACACGATCGAGCTGTTCGTGTGCGGCGACAACCTGCGCAAGGGTGCCGCGCTGAACACGGCTCAGATCGCGGAACTGGTTTGCGCGGAGATCTCCGGCCGCTGAGGGCCGGGCCACCGCGCCGCGGGGCAGACCTGAGTGAAGGACGCGCTGGACGTGTCGGGCAAGGTCGCCGGCGGCGACGTCAGCCTGTGCCGCGGATCGCAGGTTAGGTGAGCCTTGCTCGTCGGTTCCTGACTGCCCGCCTGTGGCAGGATTGTGCAGACGCGGTCGGTGGCCGTCAGCGGCTGCGCCCATCTCACGTGCGGGTCGAGGTTCTGCTCCGTGTCGCGTCTACCCTGCACAGACCGTAGGGCAGGGTCCATCCCGCAGCGCACGACACGGCACGGCACGGCACGAAGAGACCAGGTGACCGCGCCCCGGCGACGCCGCTCGATCAAGGAGGCCCCATGGAGCCAGGCACGCCGGCGGCGCCGCTTCGCCTCGTCGGGGTGGGCGTCGGCCCGGGCGACCCCGAACTGGTGACGGTCCGCGCTGTGCGGGAACTGGCGGGTGCCGACGTGATCCTCGTGCCCGCAACCGAACGCTCAGGCGACGGTCCGGGTCGCGCAGAACGCATCGTGCTGGGGTGCTGCCCCCAGGCGGTGGACGCGATCCGGCGGGTGCCGTTCAGTATGGCGGACCGCTCCGGAGTGACGGCGCGCCGACTCCAGGCGTGGGAGACGTCGGCTGCGGTCGCGTTGGCGGCATACGCCGCGGGCGCGCGGGTGGTCGCGCTCGCGACCGTCGGTGACCCGAGCGTGTACTCCACGTTCTCCTACCTGGCGGGGCACGTGCGCGAGCAGTTGCCCGATCTCCAGGTCGACGTGATTCCCGGCATCACCGCGATGCAGGCCCTCGCCGCGGCGAGCGGCATCCCTCTCGTCGAGGGCGGTGAGGTCCTCGCGCTCGTGCCGGTCACGGCCGGGCTCGACACCCTGGACCGGGCGTTGGAGCTGGCCGACACGGTGGTGGCGTACAAGGGCGGACGCCAGCTGCCCGAGGTGCTCACCCGGCTGCGCGACGCCGGCCGCGCGGAGGGCGCCGTGATCGGCACCGACGTCTCCCTGCCCGAGGAGCGGCTCATGGCGCTGGACGCGATCGAGGCGCAGGGCCGGGCGCCGTATTTCTCCACCATCCTCTCCCCGCCCCAGCGGACCGGCGTCGGGGGGCGGTTGTGATGACCGACCGCGCGTCGCGACCGGTGGCCGAGGCCGAGGGCGCCCGGAAACCCCGCGAGGGCAAGGTCATCTTCGTCGGCGCGGGCCCGGGCGCGGCCGACCTCATCACCGTGCGCGGGGCACGAGTCATCGAGGATGCGGACATCGTGATCTGGGCGTCCAGCCTGGTGCACCCGGGGATCGTCGCCCCAGCGCGACCGGACGCTCTGGTCATCGACTCGGCGTCCGCCTCTTTGGAGGATCTGCGGGTCCACTTCGTGCGGGCCCGCGACGAGGGCCTGCTGATCGCCCGCGTGCACACCGGGGACCCGTCGATCTACGGCGCCACCGCCGAGCAACGGGACCTGTGCAACTCCCTCGGGCTGGCCCATGAGACCGTGCCGGGCGTCTCCGCATACTCCGCCACCGCCGCCGCCGCGGACGTCGAGATCACGGTGCCCGAGGTGAGCCAGTCGTTGGTGCTCACCCGCCTGGAGGGTGGGCGGACGCCGATGCCGCTCGGGGAGACCGTACGAGGCTTCGCCGCGCACGGGTCGACCATGGCGATCTACCTGTCCGCCGCGCGGCACAAGCAGCTCCAGGACGCGCTGCTCAGCGGGGGCTTCCCCGCCGACACCCCGTGCCTCATCGCCTACCGGGTGAGCTGGGAGGACCAGCTCATCATCCGGTGCCCGCTGGCGGAGCTGTCCCAGACCATGCGGGAACGCAAGCTGTGGAAGCACACGATGGTGCTCGTGGGCCCGGCGATGTCCGAAGGGCCGATCTCCGCCCGCAGCCACCTTTACCACCCGGGATTCCGACACGGGTACCGTGCGGCTGAACCCGGAGCGCGCGCGGGACTTCGCGCCTGGGGCGCGCTCCCGATCGGTCAAGTCGAGGACGATGAGGGAGACGACGAATGATCGAGGTCTACGGCTACCTCGGGGTGCCCCCGCCGCACGTGCGACGGGCCTGTTCTGAGGCTGACCTGGTCGTGGGGGCGGCGCGCGTACTTGCCGGCCTAGGCGTCCCGGAGAACCGCCGAATGGTGATGGGGCCGGTCGAGCCCGTGATCGAGCGGCTCGTCGAGCGTGAAGCGACGGCCCGGGTCCACGCCGAGAATGTGCACGCCCATGTCGAGCGTCACGGCGGACGCGGTGAGCAGCTCACCTTCCAGCGCGGGCGGAATGCTCGAGGCCGCTTCCGCGACGCCGCCCCGCCCCGCGACGCCGATCGCCCGGCTGACGCAGCCGTCGAACGGTCGACCGACGACCAGGGCCGACCTCTGCGCGGCCGCAGCGACCACGACCCGGCTACCCGCTCCGGACGTGTAGAACGGCGCCGCTTCGACGCGCTGCGCGGCGGCCAACGCTCCGCCACCCCGGTGGCGGAGGACCGCGTCGTCGTGTTGGCGAGCGGCGACCCGCTGTTCTACGGGATCGTGCGCCGGCTGCGCCGGGCGGGGCTGGAGTGCATGGTCTACCCCGGGGTGTCGTCGGTGGCGGCGACCTTCGCGTCGGTGGGGGTGCCGTGGGACGACGCCCAGATCGTCAGCGCGCACGGTCTGCCGCTGCGACCGGCGCTCGCCGCGTGTCGGGCGTTGCCCAAGGTGGCCGTGCTCACCGGCCCAGGTCACGGCATCCGGGAGATCGCGGGCGCCTTGGCTGACCTCGAGCGGTGGTATGTGCTCGCGGAGCGGCTCGGCGAATCCGACCAGCGTGTACGGGTCTTCGACGGGTCGTCCGCCCGTGATGTGACCGACGTCTGGGAGCCGAACGTGCTGCTCGTCCTGGACACGCCGCCAGGCGATGACGGGACGATCGGCGTGCCGGTGCCGTTCGCGGGCGGCCTGCGGCCGATGTCCGACCTCGTGGACGGCGGCACCCAGGGCCTGTCGCCGGCCGCCCAGCTCATCATCGGGCGTCACCTGCCCGTGATGGGGCACGTCGTGTGGGCCCAGGGGCGGATCGGCGCGGAGGTCGCGGTGGCCTGCGCTCGCACGGGTGCGGCGGTCTTCGACTTCAACGTCCCCGCCGTCGCCCCATCGACCGACGCCGACTTGGTCGTCCTCGACGACCCCTCGCGGCTGGCCGACCTGACCGGACGACGACCCCGCATCATCGTGTTGGTGTCCGGGCCGGACGACGCCGAAGAAGCAGCCGCAGCCGTCGACGCGCTTGGCATGGCCGGCCCCGTGGCCGTCGAGCACCTCGCGGTGACCGACGACGACGGCGCCGCCGACACGGCGTACCTCACCACGATCTACGTGGAGCAAGACGCCGTCGTCACGCCGTAGGGACTGCCGTCCGGTCCGGTGTGCGCCGGTCCGCGTCGGGATGCGCTGGCGTGCGCCGGTATGCCTCGGTGCGCCTCGGTGTGCATCGACACACGCCCTACAGTGGGCGACGAACGGGAGCCCCGGACGGGCCGGGCGAGGCGGGCAGGAGGCCACGTGAGCGCGTCGGGCGCGGATGCAGGAGCACGAACGAGCGCAGGGTCGCTGCCGGGCGCAGCGCAGGCGGATGACGACGACGAGGCGACGGGGCCGCGGATCGGGCAGATCGTCGGCTCCAGTCCCGGGGCCCGACAGCGCGCCCAGGAGATCGACGTCGCGCTCGGGGGGACGACCCTGTACGAGGGCCTGGCCGGCGCGAACCTGCCGCGCGCCTGGGGCGAATGCGACCTGATCGTCAGCCACCTGGCGCTCGGCGCGACGACGCGGTTGATCGCGCCGCTGCTGGGTGATAAAAGGACCGATCCCGGCGTCGTGGTCGTAGACGAGGCGGGCCGGTTCGCGATCCCCCTGGTCGGAGGCCACGTCGGCGGCGCGAACGAGCTGGCGCGGCGGATCGGCGACGCGCTCGGGGCCACCGCAGTGGTGACGACCGCCACCGATGCCGTGGGGATCCCCGCGCTGGACACGCTGGGGTGGGCCTACACGGGCGACGTGGCAGGCGTGACGCGGGCGGTGCTCGACGGGCGCCCCGTGGAGCTGGTACGCGCCTACCGCTGCCCTCTGCCGCCCCTGCCGCCGACGGTGCGTGAGAAGCCTGCGGAGCGTGAAAGCGGCGAGCCGGGCCGGGCGGACGACGCCCCGCTGGCGCGCATCGTCGTCACGGATTGCGCCGGCCCATCCCGTACGGGCGAGGACGCACCCCCCACCCCGCCGACGCCATCCACCGGGGCTGAACTACCCGTCGCCGGCTTACCCACCGTCGCCGGCTTACCCACCGTCGTCCTGCACCCGCGTAGCCTCGTGGCGGGGATGGGCTGCAACTCGGGGACCGACGTCGAGGAGTTGGAGGCACTCCTGCGGGGGACGCTCGCGGAGGCCGGACTGGCGATCGAGTCCCTGGCGGCGATCACGACCATCGACGTCAAGGCCGGGGAGCTGGGCCTGGTGCAACTGGTGGCGCGCCTCGGCGTGCCGCTGGTCGACTTCCCCGCCGCGGTGCTGGCCGCGCAGGACGTGCCGACGCCGAGTCGCATCGTCGCCGGGCACGTCGGCAGCCCCAGCGTGTCGGAGGCGTCCGTGCTGGCCCGCGGAACGGACCTGATCGTGCCGAAGCACAAGTCGCGCAACGCGACCTGCGCCGTGGGACGACTGCCGGCGCGTGGACGGCTCTGCGTGGTCGGCCTCGGTCCGGGCGCGCGGGACCTGCTGACGCCGCGCGCCGTCGAGGCGGTGCGCGGGGCGCGGTTCGTGGTCGGATACGGGCCGTACGTGCGTCAGGTGCGGGACTTGATCCGACCGGGTGCCGACGTGCTGGCGTCCACGATGGGCAGCGAGGAGGAGCGGACCGCGGCGGCGATCGCCCGCGCGCGCCAGGGCGACCCGGTGGCGCTCGTGTGCAGCGGGGACCCGGCCGTGTACGCGATGGCCAGCCCCGTCCTGGAGCAGGGCACCGACGGGATCGACGTGGTGATCGTGCCGGGCGTGACCGCTGGGCTCGCGGCGTCGGCGATCCTGGGGGCGCCGCTGGGGCACGATCACGTGCTCATCTCGCTGTCCGACCTGCACACCGACTGGGCGAGCATCGAGCGGCGGCTGACGGCGGCCGCGCAGGGCGACCTGGTGACGGTGCTGTACAACCCGCGCAGCCGTACCCGGCGCTGGCAGTTGCCGCGGGCCCTGGAGATCCTGGCCGGGTGCCGACGCCCGGACACGCCGGTGGCGGTGGTGCGGCAGGCCGAGCGGCGCGGACAGGGGGTGCACCTGATGACGATGGAGGACTTCGACCCGGAGCTGGTCGACATGACCTCCCTGGTCGTGGTGGGATCGACGACGACCCGGTACGTGACCTCCGGCGGCGGGGAGCGCCGCATGGTCACGCCTCGCGACTACACCTGGATGGCGCCATGACCCATACCCCCCTGCTGATCGCGGCGCACGGGACGCGCGACCCCGAGGGCGTGAGCGCCTGCGAGGCGCTCGTGGAGCGGGTGCGTCGGATGCTGCCGGGAACGGACGTGACGGTGGGGTACGTGGAGCTGACGCAACCGCCGATCGAGGAGGCGCTGCGCTCCCTCCTGACGGGTCAGGTCGCGGCGGGGGATGACGTGCCGCACGCAGCCGTCGTACCGCTCATGCTCAACACCGGCGGGCACGTGCGCGAGGACATCCCCGAGGCGGTGGCCGCCGGGGAGCAGGGAGTGCCGCACGCGCAGGTGACGTACGGTCGGCCGCTCGGGGAGGACCCGCGGTTGCTGGCGGCGGTGGAGCAGCGGATCGCGGCGGCGGTGGCATCCATGCCGGGTGACCTGGACGCTCGGGACGTGACGGTCGTGCTGCTGGGTCGGGGGGCCGCCGTCGCCGACGCGAACGCCGACCATGCGCGGATGGCGCGGATGCTGTACGAGCGGGGACGGTATGCGCAGGTGCTGCCGGCCTATATGCAGGTGGCGCGCCCGGGGCTGCCGGAGGCGCTGGGCCAGGCCGCCGCGCTGGGCGCGACGGCGATCGTGGTGGCCCCGTACTTCCTGCTGCCCGGCATGCTGCGCACCTGGACCCGCGAGCAGCTCGGCGGGTGGACGGAGCGACACCCGGACGTATCCGTGGCGCTCGCCGAGGTCATCGGCGACTGCGACGAGCTGGCCGGGGTCGTGGTGGAGCGGTACCGGGAGATCGCCGCCGACCCCATCCCCGACGCGGGGTCGCCGAGCTATCTGGCGGGGCTGCGGCTGGCCGGGCGCGACGTGCTCGTCGTGGGCGCCGGGCACGTGGCCGACCGGCGGGTGCCGCGGTTCGTCGAAGCGGGCGCGCGGGTGCGTCTGGTGTCGCCGACGCTGTCGATCCGGCTCAGGCGGTACGTGCGGGAGGGGCTGGTCTCCTGGGAGCAGCGGGGCTTCGCCGACGGGGACGTGGCCGGCGCCTGGTACGTGCTGGCCTGCACGAACGACCCCACGGTCAACGCGGCGGTCGCGGCCGAGGCGGAGGCCGCGCACACGTACTGCGTGCGCGCCGACGCGGCCCGGGAGGGCAGCGCGTGGACGCCGGCGACCGAGAGTTCCGCAGGGTTGACGGTGGCCGTGCTGGGCAGACGCGACCCGCGACGCTCGGTGAGTGTGCGCGATGCCCTGCTGCGGGTGCTGCACGGCTGACGTCCCCAGGCGTGGGCTCCGAGGGTGTCGAGGATGTGGGCGCGTTAGGGCGTGGGCGCCTTAGAGCGTGGGCAGGTGATGGCAGGTGTCAGGTTACGAGGTGCACACACGCCGCATCACCTGCCACGACACCTGCCATGCGAAGAAGCGGGGCGGCGGCCACGGCGACGATCAGGGCGCCTTACCCAACACGGCACCGGCGCGGTCCAGGCAGACGACGCCCACCTCGACCGGCGCGCCCGCCAGCACGTGCAGCGCCTGGTCGCGAGCGGCGGCCGCGATCAGGTCACCGAGCGGCACGGCGGCCTCGTGGGCCAGCGTCACCGCGCCGAGTACGGTGGTGCTGGCGAGGATGGCCGCGGCCAGAGCGTGCCCGGCGCCGCCGTCGCGGGCGAGGGACGCGAGGAACGCTGTGTCGATGCTGCTGCGCCCGGAGTGCAGGTCGAGGTGTCCGGTCGCGAGCTTGGAGAGTTTGGCGACGCCGCCGCAGATGGTGAGCCGCGCCACGGGATGGGCGCGTAGATACTTGAGCACGGCCCCCGCGAAGTCGCCCATGTCGAGCAGTGCGAGGTCGGGCAGTCCGTAGCGCTCGCGGGCCACACGCTCGGAGGTGGATCCGGTGCAGGCCGCGACGTGTGAGCACCCGACCGCGATGGCGACGTCGACGCCGCGGTGGATGCTGTCGATCCAGGCCGAGCACGAATAGGGCACCACGACACCGGTGGTGCCGAGCACGGACAGCCCACCGACGATGCCGAGGCGGGGGTTGAGGGTGTGCCGGGCGAGAGCCTCCCCGTCGTCGATGCCCACCTCGACGTTCAGGTCCAGGCCTGAAGCCAGGGAACCGGCGTCCCACGGAGCCTCCGGGACCCCTGGCAGCGCGCGTGGCCTGTCGGTGCCCGCCGGGAACTCGTCCTGAAGGGAAAGTCCTGCATCGAGGAGATAGCCGCGCGCGACGGCGGCGAGGTTGTCCGCGATCATCCGTCGCGGCATCGGGTTGATCGCGGGTTCCCCGACGGGGAGCGGCAGCCCCGGCAACGTCACGAGGCCGACGCCGGGTCCCGCCGTGAACGTGAGTCCTGCGCCCGGCCGGCCCACGCTGACGCGGACCCGCACGACCGCGCCGTGCGTGACGTCCGGGTCGTCTCCGGAGTCCTTCGTCACGGCCGCGGACGCCCACCCGTCGCCGAGGTCACGGGACGTGAGCGCGAACGCCGGCCGGCGCCCGCCGGGCAGCTGCACCGTTACCGGGTCCGGGTGGTCGCCCATGAGCAGCGCGGTGTATGCGGCCCGCGCCGCGGCCGCCGCGCACGCGCCCGTCGTCCAGCCTGGCCGCAGACCCGACGACGCCAGCTGGCCGGCTCGCCCGCCGGGCGCTCGGGAGTGACCGGTGGGGAGGCCTTCGTTGGTATCGGTCAGGTCATCCATGAGGTGCCTTCGGGCTATTGCGCGTCGGACGCGGTCGCGTTGATCGCCGCGGCCGTCATCGCGCTCCCGCCGCGCCGCCCGCGCACCACCAGGTAGTCCACGCCGAGACCGCTCGTGACGAGTGCGTCCTTGGACTCGGCGGCGCCGACGAAGCCCACCGGGATGCCGAAGACAGCCGCGGGCCGGGCTGCCACCATCTGCAACATCTCCAGCAGTCGGAACAGGGCGGTGGGAGCGTTGCCGATCGCGACCACCGCGTTGTTGAGCATCCCCCGCGAGGCCCACATCTCGACAGCGGCCGCCGTCTTCGTCGTCCGCCGCGCGACGGCCTGTTCGGCGATGTCCGGCTCGTCGAGCAGGCACACGACCCGATTGTCGCGGGGCAGGCGCGAGCGGATGACGCCCGCGGCCACCATGCGCGAGTCGCACAGGATCGGGGCGCCGGCCTGCAAGGCGGCGTGGGCCTTCGCGATCACCTCGGGGCTGTACGTCACGTCGTCGGCGATCGAGGGGTCGCCGGCGGCGTGGCACATCCGCACCACGACGCGCTCGACGTCCGCGGGGAAGCGCGACAAGTCCGCCTCCGCGCGGATGATCCGAAACGACTCGGCGTAGATGTCGGCGCCGTCCTGGCGGTAGTCATAGCCGCTCACGCAGTCTCCCTCGCTCGAGGCGCGCGTGCAGTGTGCGCGCGCACGCCGTGCTCACCGTAACGCGGAGCGTGTGAGGGGAGTGTGTGAGGATGGGGCCACCCTTTCCGCGCGCGCACGAGGAAGCCGGGCAGCTCCGGCACGGTCGCGCCACTGTGGACCCCGCCCCGGCCTCGCCGTGACGGGGGGAGTCAGGAACTCGGCCCGCGCGGATCCCGTCGATCGAGACGCGTTATCTCGAGGAGGATCGACCGTGCATGTCGCCGAAGGCTTTTTGCCCCCCGTGCACTGCGCCGCCTGGTTCGCGGCGTCCGCGCCGTTCGTGATCCACGGCGCACGGGCCGTCGTGCGTGAGTCCAGACTCCACCCCGAAAACCGCCTGCTGCTCGCCGCGGCCGGAGCGTTCACGTTGGTGCTGTCGGCGATCAAACTCCCGTCGGTCACCGGGAGTTCCTCGCACCCCACCGGTACGGGGCTAGGAGCAGTCCTCTTCAAACCGCCGGTGATGGCCTTCCTGGGCATGATCGTGCTGATCTTCCAGGCGGTGCTGCTCGCGCACGGGGGCATTACGACGCTGGGGGCCAACACGTTCTCGATGGCGATCGCGGGCCCGTGGTGCGGATACGGCTGCTTCCTCCTGGCCCGCAAGCTCGGAGCGCCCCTCGCCGTCGGGATCTTCTGCGCGATGGCGATCGCTGACCTGTCGACGTACGTCGTGACGTCCATGCAGCTGGCCCTCGCCTACCCGGACGCCTCCAGCGGCTACCTCGGTGCGGCCGAGAAGTTCCTCGGCATCTTCGCCGTGACGCAGATTCCGCTGGCGATCGCCGAGGGCCTGCTCGGGGTCGTCGTCTTCCGCTTCCTGATCCGGACCGCGGGCCCGGAGCTGACCCGCCTCGGCGTGCTGCGGTCGCGCCGTGACTCCGCGACCTCCGCGGAGGCGAGCCATGCTTGAGTCGCGCCAGGAATCCTCGACGGCTCACCACCCCGGTCGTCGCCCCGCTCGCCACCCCGCACAGCGGAGAGGCTGGTGGGTGACCGTCGCGCTGCTGCTCGGCGTGGTCCTCATCTTCGTGGTGTCGTTCGTGCTCGCCCCCAGACCGCAGGATGGTAAAGCCGAGGCATTCGGCGGCACCGACGCGGCGGTCTCCGAGATGTTGGTCCAGGACGGCGCCCACCAGTGGTTCACGCCGATCTTCCAGCCCGGTAGTGGCGAGGTCGAGTCCGGCCTGTTCGCGCTGCAGGCGGCGCTCGGCGCCGGGCTGTTCGGTTTCGCGCTCGGGCGCCTGTCTGCGCGACGCGGCCCCAAGCGTGGGCAGCCGGGCGAGGGCAGCCCCCGCGTCCCGGCCGACGGCGTGTCGCACGAGGGCGGGTCGGCTGGCGGCGTGTCGCACGAAGGCG
>JBDTWM010000076.1:0-13928 GCA_040006675.1 Dermatophilaceae bacterium
GGCTCGGCTCGGCTCGGCTCGGCTCGGCTCGGCTCTCAGGCGTACACGTGCGGGGCGAGCGTCGCCACGCAGCGAAGATTGCGGTACTTCTCCGCATAGTCCAGCCCGTAGCCCACGACGAACTCGTTCGGGATGTCGAACCCGACGTACTTGACGTCCACGCGCACCTTCGCCGCGTCGGGCTTGCGCAGGAGTGTGCAGATCTCGACGGACGCCGCGCTGCGGGACGCGAGGTTGGCCCTGATCCACGACAAGGTGAGACCCGAGTCGACGATGTCTTCCACGATGAGCACGTCGCGGCCGGTGATGTCGGTGTCGAGGTCCTTCAGGATGCGCACTACGCCGCTGGACTTCGTGCCCGAGCCGTACGAGCTGATCGCCATCCAGTCCATCGGTGCCGTGCCCGGCAGGGCCCGCAACAAATCGGCCATGACCAGCACGGCGCCCTTCAGCACGCCGACGAGGATCAGGTCCCGCCCCGCGTAATCCGCCCAGATCTGATCGGCCATCTCCTGCAGTCGCGACAGGATCTGCTCCTCGTCGAGGAGCACCCGGTCGAGATCCTCCGCGATGTCGTCGGCATCCACGTGACACTCCTGCTCATCGATTGCGGCCCGCCCGGACGACATCGGCCCGGTGCATCGCCGTGCGGCTCATTCTTCCCGAACGCCGCGCGCGATACCCACCCGGTCGGCAGCCCGGGAGCCCAGCGCGCCTCCGGGGAGATGGACGGGGCCCTGTCCGCGCCAGTCATCGACGAGCGCGTCGAGCGCCGCCACGTGCGCTGAGGTGAGCGCACCTGCGCCCACCTCCTCGGCGAGCCGTCGCCACAGGCGCCCCCGGATCGCGGCCGGCTGCGCCGCCATCGCCTCGGTCGGCCAAGGTGCCGGGCCGAGTCGCGCGTGGACGCGGCCGGTGAGGTCGTCGAGAGCGTCGGCGTCCTGGCGCGCGAGCCGGGCGCTTCGGGCCAGGGCGCGGGTCAGGCCCGGGCCCAGGTCGGCGTCGAGGTCGGCGAGGGCGCGCCGGACTCGGTTGCGCAGGTAGGCCGGGTCGTCGTTGGTCGGGTCTTTCCAGGGCCGCAGGCCTTGCGCGTCGCAGGCGGCCCGCGTCGTGGCCCGGTCGAGGGCGAGAAACGGGCGGACGTACGGTCCCCGCGCGCGAGGCATCCCGGACAGGGACCGCGTGCCGGAGCCGCGGCAGAGGCCGAGCAGCACCTGTTCGGCCTGGTCGTCCAGCGTATGGCCGAGCCAGACGGCGACGGCACCATGCCGCTGCGCGGCGGAGCCGAGCGCGTCGTAGCGGGCCTTCCTCGCCCTGCCCTCCGGGCCGAAGGCGGAGCCTTGCTCGCCGTCCACCCGCACGACCTCGACCGGCGCCAGCCCGAGTGACCGGCACGCTGCGCCGGCGTCGGCGGCCGCCCGCGCTGAGCCGGGTTGCAGGGCGTGGTCGACGACGACCGCCCCGGCCCGCAGGCCGGCCCGCGGCACCTCGAACGCCGCGGCGGCCGCGAGGGCGAGGGAGTCGGGGCCGCCGCTGCAGGCCACCAGCACGAGCTCGTCGGGGCCCGGATGGGCACGGTCGGCCCGGGCGGCTAGATCAGCCCGGGCGGCCAGATCAGCTAGGGCGTCGCGGGCGGCCCGGCGCGTGGCGGCGACGGCTGGGTGCGGGCCGGGCATGAGGTTCTCGCCTGTCGAGATTCAGCCGTGGACCCGGGCCACCCAACGGTCCGGGTGAAGGATCTCCTCCGGGGCGGGCAGCGTCTCGGGGGAGGTCCACACGGCGTTGAAGCCATCGATCCCCACCTGGGCGGTCACGGCGCGAACGAAGGCGGCGCCGTCGCGGTACTGCGCCATCTTCGCCTCCAGTCCGAGCATCCGCCGGATCAGCATGTCCAGGCCGGAGACCCCGGCGCGGCGGCCGTCGAATCGCGCCCGGATGGTTGACACGGTGGGCACGACCTGCGGGCCGACCTCGTCCATCACGACGTCGGCGTGTCCCTCCAACAGCGCCATGACCGCGCCGATCCGGGCGATCGCCTCTCGCTGGGTGGCGTCGAGGAACAACTCCGGCAGGCCCGTGCCGCCCGGGCGCAGCACCTCGGGGAGGTTCGTGGCGGCCAGCTTGAGGCGTCCGAGCAGTGCCTGGGTGTCGGGTACGAGGCACTCGGCGACGCACCGGGTGGCGTCGAGCATGTGCTGGCGCAGCCAGGGAACCGCCGTGAACTGCACCCGGTGGGTCTCCTCGTGCAGGCATACCCAGAGGCGGAAATCGCTGCGATGCAGGTCGAGTTCGCGTTCGACGTGCACGATGTTGGGCGCGACGAGCAGGAGCTTCGGCGCGCTCCCGGGCGCGTAGGCGAGGTCATACTGCCCGAGCACCTTCGTCGACATGAACGACAGGATCGCAGCGACCTCGGCGCCGGCCGCGACGCCCCCGATGCGCTGCGCGAGAGGGCCGGGGACCGGCTTGCCGGGGCGCACGACCAGCTTGTGCACGACTGGGTCGAGCATCGCCGCGAACGAGTCGATGTTGACCGCCGTCCAGGTGGGTCGGTCGACGACGAGCGCCGTCTCGGGCCCGTCCGGGGAGTGCATTCGGGCGGTGTCGGCGACCGGCTGGTGGGCGCGGCGGGAGGCGTCCCGCAGCTCCGCCACCGCGTCGCGGGCCTCAACGGTGCTGATCTGGGGGCCGGGCGGGGTGATCCGGCGCGCCGCCGCGGCGGCCAGGCCCCAGTCGATCATCCGGATCTCGGCAACCTCGCTCGGCGCGATATCGCTCATACCCGCCATCCTCTCCCGCCGGACGGGACGGCTGCACCCGCGGGTGGCGACATCCCAGCTGAGTTCACCCCTCCCGCGGGGGTGGGCCCGGCGGGGACGAGGCGTCGGAGGTGGCGAGACCTCGGTACGCGGCCCGCGTCAGCATGTGCCCCGCCACCGGGATCGTCAGCAACTGGAAGACGCCCACCAGCATCAGCATCCCGATGTCGAGGCCTGTCCGCAGGGTCAGGCCGACGCCCAGGATGACCAGCAGCACGCCGAGGGTCTGCGGCTTGGACGCCGCGTGCTGCCGGGAGAACGTGTCTCCCAACCGCAGCAACCCGATCGCGGCCGCCAGATTGAAGGCCGCGCCGGCGAGGATCGCGAGCAGGCCGACCGTGTCGGCGACGTCGGTCCAGCTCACGGCCGCTCATCCCCCACGTCGGCGATCCCGTCCACCGAGGCTCCCGGCGCGTTCGTGCCAGAGCTCACGTCCGTACCAGAGCTCACGTCCGTACCGGAGGTGCTGGAGGCGTCGACGGACGTGCTGGTGACGTCGACCTCGGCCACCTCGTCGGTGCGCGGGATCGTCGTCATGGGGTCGCGGTCCGGATCGACGTCGTGCGGCAGGAAGCGGGCGACGGCGACCGACCCCAGGAACCCCAGCATCGACAGTGAGATCAGCAGGGGGATCGTCGTTGTGTGCCGGAAGACCACCGCCTCCGCCCCCAGCAGGCACACGAGGATGGCGACAAGTGCCTCCGCGCCGATCGCGCGGTCGAGTGCGCTCGGGCCCAGCATGATCCGGCCGAGGGTGAGTAGCGCCGACACGCCGAGGAGCACCACGATCGCGACGACGATGAAGTTCTCCAGCGGAGCCGGGAGGAGCGGAGCGACATCCTTCGACGCGGCGAGCGCGTCGAGCGGAGCCGCCGCGATCCACGGCGGCATCACGACGTCTCCCCGCGCGGCGACAGGGCACGCAGCACGCGCGCCTCCTGCTCGTGGACCCGGCGGATCCCGAGGCGGCCCGACGCTTCGTCGGGGGCGTCAAAGAGGTGCAACATGATGATCCCGGTGGTGCGGTCCAGGTCCACCACGAGGGAACCCGGCACGAGGGAGCAGAACTCGGCGGTCAAGGTCCGCGTCAGGTCCGCGGGACCGCGCAGCTGCACGGTGATGAAGCGGCCGGCGGGACGGCACCACGGGGCCACAGACTTGTACGCCACCTCCAGGCTGGCCACCACCAGGTGGAACTGAAACGTGGCCAGGAGCACCACGAACGCCCAGGGGTGCAGCCGCAGGCCGAACGACACGCGGGGCAGCGGGAACAGCACGAGGATCGTCGCGGCGATCAGGGCGCCGGCGAGGATGTTGGCGACGGTGACGTCGCTCCAGAGCAGGACCCACATCGTCGTGAGGAAGGCGACCGGCCAGGGACGGATCCGTCGCCGCAGCCGTCGCGCCCAGCGGCGTCTTGCCACGCGCAGCCGGTCGGCCCTGGTCGCGTCGTGCGGCAGGCTCAAGTCCGGGCTCACGGCGCCCCCTGGGGGAAGACGGCCGAGACGTACGGAGTGCGGGCGCGCAGCTCGTGGGCGGCCGCGTCCGCGTATCCCACCAGCGGCCCGGCCACCAGCGTCAGCGCCGTGCTCACCACCACGATCAGCGCTGCGGGAAGGGTCATCCCGCGAGGGATGGGCTGGGTGGCAGCCGCCGCCCGGGCCGCCACCCACAGCGCCCCGGCGGGGGTGAGGTCGCCGACCGAGGCCCCTTTGGCCGCGCCGTCCGGGGTGGCCGCGACGTGCGAGGGCAACGTGGGTGCACGCAGCCCCGAGGCGTCGGGCGTGGGCAGGGCGGCGGTCACCGCGTCGGTGTCGGCCAGCGCGTTGTTGACCCGGTCGCCGCCGGGGGTGCGCCAGAACGCGCGGGACCAGACCCGGCTCACCGCGTACAGGGTGAGCAGGCTCGTCGCCAACGAGCCGGCGATCAGGAGGTACGCGAGCGGGGTGCCCGCGTCGACCGCGGCTTGGAGCAGGCCCACCTTGCCGAGGAAGCCGGACAGGGGCGGGATGCCCGCGAGGTTCATCGCCGGGACGAAGAAGAGGATCGCCACCAGCGGCGCGGTGCGTGCCACCCCGCCGAGGAGCGCCAGGGAGGTGCTGCCCGTGTGTCGCTCGACCAGGCCCACGACGAGGAAGAGCGCCGTCTGCACGATGATGTGGTGCGCCACGTAGACGATCGCTCCGGTCAGCCCGGCCTGGTTTGACAGGGCGACGCCGAAGATCATGAACCCGATGTGGCTGACCAGCGTGAACGACAGCAGGCGTTTGACGTCGTCCTGCGCGAGAGCCGCGACGATGCCGACGATCATCGTGAGCAGCGCCGCCCACATCAGCACGGTGTCGAACGCGCCACCGGGGAAAAGCAGGGTGTTCATCCGGATCACCGCGTACACGCCGACCTTCGTGAGCAGCCCCGCGAAGACCGCCGTGACCGGCGCGGGCGCGGTCGGGTAGCTGTCGGGCAGCCAGCCCGACATCGGGAAGAGGGCTGCCTTCACCGCGAACCCGACGAGCAACAGCGCCTGCAACACCATCCGGGTCCCCTCGGGAAGCGCCTCGAGGCGCTCCGACAGCTGCGCCAGGTTCACTGTCCCGCAGGCGGCGTAGACCATCGCGATCGCGAGGAGGAACAGCATCGAGGACAGCAGCGACACGAACACGTAGTTGGCGCCGGCGCGGATCCGATCCGCCGTACCTCCCATCGTGAGGAGCACGAAGCTCGCGACCAGCAGCATCTCGAAGCCCACGTAGATGTGAAACAAGTCGCCGGAGACGAACGTCGTGGCCACCCCGGCCATCAGGATGAGCAGGGCGGGGTGGAAGACCGGGATGGGTGCCTCGCCGTCGCCGTAGTCGTCCGATGCGCGCCCCTGCCCGATCGCGAAGAGGAGTACCCCGAGGGTGATCGTCGTCGACACGACGAGCATCAAGGCGGCCAGCCGGTCCGCGACGAGGGTGATGCCCTGCGGAGGCGCCCACCCGCCGACGGCCACCACCTGCGCGCCCTGGGTGTGAGTCGCCCACATCAGGGCGCACGAGGCGGCGAGTGCGGCGGTGAGCGCGCCGACGCTCACCGCGCGCTGCCACCCCGTGTGGCGGCCCGCGACGACCGCGAGCCCAGCGCCCACGAGGGGCAGGATGACGGGCAGCGGGACCAGCCACGACCAGTTCGTCACGGGCGGCCCCCCTCCGGTACGGATGAGCCGTGGGCGCCGCGCGTCGGCGCGTCGTCGTCCGCGTCCGGCCCCTGGATGGTGTCCACGCTGGACTCCTCGCCGAGTTCGTCGAGCCGATCGTGCAGGCGGACGTCCTCGTCATCGTCGTCCATCTCATCGGAGGCGGTGAGGGTCCACCAGCGGTACGCCAGAGCCATCACGTAGCCGGTGACCGCGACCGTGATGACGATGGCCGTGAGGACGAACGCCTGCGGGAGCGGGTCGGACATCTGGGACTCGTCGGCCGCCCCGGCACCGACGATGGGGGCGCGCCCGGGCGGGCCGCTCGCGACGAGGAACAGCATGTTGATCCCGTTGCCGATGAGGAGCACGCCCAGGAAGGCCCGGATGATGCCGCGCGCCGTCAGCAGGTAGACCCCGCAGCCCACCAGGGCTCCGGCGACGAGGGCGAGAGTGAGGTTGGTGGTCACCGCGGCGCCTCCGCGGAGACGCGGTCAAGGTCGTCGGGACCCCGGCCTGGGGCCTGCCGCTGCTCTTCGATGCCGCCGCCGAGGCTGCGCAGGATGTCCAGGACGAGGCCGACGACCACGAGGTAGACGCCGATGTCGAACAGGAGCGAGGTGACGAGGTGGACCGTTCCGAGCAGCGGCACGGTGACGTCGAAGATCCAGGTCTGCAGCGCCTGCCCACCCGCGATCATCGAGCCCAGCGCGTTGCCGGCGGACAGGAACAGCCCGGAGCCCAGGAGCAGGCCGGGGGGCACCGGGGCGGCAGCGCGCAGCTCCGTACGACCTCCGGCGAGGTAGCGCATGGCGAGGGCCAAGCCGGCCACCAGGCCGGCAGCGAAGCCGCCGCCCGGCGCGTTGTGGCCGGTGAACAGCAGGAACACCGACCAGACCAGCACGCTGTGGAAGACCAGCCGCACCACGACCTCGAGGATCAGCGAGCGATCACGGTCCGGCATCGTCGTCTCGGCGAGCCATCGACCGTCCGTTGCGGGGGAGGCCCGGGTGCCCCAACCGCGGCGGCGCGCGCGGACCTTCGCCATGGCCTCGCGGCCGCGGTCGAGCGCGGCCTCGTCGAGGAAGATCAACGCGCCGATGCCGGTCGCGGCGGCGATGACCACGGACAACTCGCCCATCGTGTCCCACGCTCGAATGTCGACCAGCGTCACGTTGACGATGTTGGTGCCGCCGCCGTAGTCGACTGCCGCGGAGGCCAACCCGTCGGAGGCGACCGGGCCGCGACGGCCCGCCGGGACGACGAGGGCCAGCAGGGTGACCAGGGCGCCGCACGCCACCCCGAAGACGAGCCGGACCAGCTGCCGGGGGCCGCTCTGGGCGTCGAACGTCAGGGGCAACCGCCGCAGCACCAACACGAACACCAGCAGTGAGAGGGCCTCGGCGAGCGCCTGCGTGAGCGCGAGGTCGGGCGCCCCGAACAGCAGGAACAGCACCGCGCACCCGTACCCGGCCGCCCCGACGAGGAACACCGCGCGCATCCGGCGCCGGCTGAGCGCGGCCGCGACGGACGCGATGACCACCAGGGCGGCGCTGACCACCTGGGGGAGGCCGTCGCTGAGGCGCATCGGACCCGGGCGGGCGCCCGTCGCGAGCAGCGTGCCACCGACGAGCACCACGAAGACCAGCAGGATGAGCGCGAGGGACAGCGGCAGTGAACCGCGCTGCAGGCCACTGGTGATCCGCACGGAGTCCCGGTCGAGGCGCCGCATGAACGCCCGGTAGACGTCGTCGGCGCCGCGGGATCCGTACCGTGCCCCGATCCGCGATTGGACCGTGTTGACCGTGCGACGCCGGATGGCGAGACCCGCTCCGAAGGCCAGCGTGAGCGCCGAGAGGCCGAGCGCGGTGTTGACACCGTGCCACAGGCCCAGGTGGACCACGCCCACGTCGGCCGGCAGGGCGCCGGTCGAGCCAGTGAGGAGCGGCTCCAGCCTGCCCGAGGCGATCCCGGCGACCAGCGCGCCGACGGCGAGGACCGCGGGCACGCCGACGAGGATCGGCCCGGGGCGGTGAACCGGCGTGGGTGCGCGGCCCGGCTGGGTGCGAAAGGCGCCCCAGATGAATCTCGCGGAGTAGGCCACCGTGAGCGCCGACCCCACGACGAGGACGGTCAGGACCGCCGGCGCCCAGGGCTCGCCGGATCCGACGTAGGCGGCGTAGGCGGCCTCCTTGCCGACGAACCCCAATAGCGGCGGCAGACCCGCCATCGAGGCGGCCGCGAGGACGGCGACGCCGGCGAGGATCGGCATCGAGGAACGCAGCCCGGACAGGGCGTGCAGATCGCGGGTGCCGGTCGCGTGGTCGATCGCGCCCACGGTCAGGAAGAGGCTGCCCTTATAGAGCGCGTGGGCGAGCAGCATCGTCAGCCCCGCGAGGGCAGCCTGTTGCGTCCCGGTGCCGAGCAGCACGATGAGGAAGCCGAGCTGGCTGACGGTGCCGAACGCGAGCAGCAGCTTCAGGTCGTTTTGACGCAGCGCACGGTAGGCGCCGAGCAGCATTGTCGCGCCGCCTGCCACGAGCACGCTGAACTGCCACGACGGCAGGTGGGCGAAGGCGGGCGCGAAGCGCGCCACCAGGTAGATCCCGGCCTTCACCATCGCGGCGGCGTGCAGGTAGGCGCTCACCGGAGTGGGGGCGGCCATCGCGCCGGGCAGCCAGAAGTGGAACGGGATCAGCGCGGACTTGGTGAACGCGCCGGCGAGCAGGAGGACGGCCGCCACCGAGACGAGCAGGTCGCCGCTCGGTAGCGGGGCGGACACCACCTCGGAAAGACGGTACGTCCCGGCCCGCTGCCCGAGGATCACGATCCCGGCCAGCATCGCCAGGCCGCCGAACGTGGTGACCACGAGTGCCTGGCTCGCCGCGGCGCGGCTCGCTCGCGAGCGTTCGACGTGCCCGATGAGCAGGTACGACAGGACGGTGGTGAGCTCCCAGAAGATGTAGAGCAAGAGCATGTCGTCGCTCGTGACGAGCCCGAGCATCGCGCCGGCGAAGCCGACCAGGCATCCCGCGAACCGCCCGAGGCCCGGCTCGTTGTCCTCGAAGTAGCTCGCGCAGTAGACGAGGACGAGTGCTCCCATCCCGCCGACCACGAGGCTCATCAGCCAGGACAGCCCGTCGAGCCGGAAGGCCAGGTTGAGTCCGAGGGTCGGCACCCACTCCAAGACCTCGCGGGTCGGCGCTCCGGCGTCCGCGCTCGGCACGTGCGCCAGGGCCCACCCGAGCACGATCGCGGGGGGGATCGCCATCAGCCAGAACGCGCGGCGTCCCCACATCCGGACAGCCGAGTGCGCGGCGAGCGCCGCGACGGCGTGAAGTGCCAGGAGAGTGGTCACGAAGGCTTCCCGGTCTGCGGCGACGGAATGCTCATCCTACAAATCGCCCAGGCATCCCCGCGCTGCAGGCTCACACCGACCCGTGAACGCCGTAAGGTCTCGCGCGATCTGTACAAAGCGCCCGGCTTCGGGCGGAACAAGCAGGGGACGGCGGGACGTTCGGTGAGGTGAGGGTCAGGCACGCTCGTGTACCGTCGATGACGGCCGAGGGAGCTTCGGCCGGTCGACGACGATCAGGAGGTCCGGGGCGAGACCCCCGAGAAGATGAACGCCAAACGCCTCATGAAGACGCCGATCCCATTCGTCGTCGTGCTCGCTCTCGTGTTACTCGCGCTGAACCTCATGCCCACGGGTGGCTTCCAAGAGGTGCAGACCTATCAGGCCGAGAAGTTGATCAACGACGGCCAGGTCCAGAGCGCGACCTTTGTCGACAACGACCGTCTCGAGCTGACCTTGAAGTCCCCGCAGGACATCGGGGACAACAAGGGCGTGAGCAAGGCGTACACGCTGTATGTCCCGCAGCGGGGCGATTCCCTCGTGCAGGAACTCAAGACCAAGCAGCCCCCGGGCGGTTACAACGATCAACCGCCCCAGAGCTCGATCGTGCAGCTTCTCCTCATCAACGTGTTGCCGCTGCTGTTGATTCTCGGTTTGTTCCTGTGGCTGATGAGCCAGGCGCAGGGCGGCGGCGGCAAGATCATGCAGTTCGGCAAGTCGCGGGCCAAGCTGGCGAACAAGGACACTGAGCCGGTCACGTTCGCCGACGTGGCGGGCGCCGACGAGGCCGTCGAGGAGCTGACGGAGATCAAGGAGTTCCTTGCCGAATCGGCCAAGTTCCAGCAGGTCGGCGCCAAGATCCCGCGCGGCGTCCTGCTCTACGGGCCACCCGGCACCGGCAAGACCCTTCTCGCGCGCGCCGTCGCGGGCGAGGCCAGCGTGCCCTTCTACTCGATCTCCGGGTCGGACTTCGTCGAGATGTTCGTCGGGGTCGGCGCGAGCCGCGTGCGCGACCTGTTCGAGCAGGCCAAACAGAACTCGCCGGCGATCGTCTTCGTCGACGAGATCGACGCCGTCGGCCGGCACCGTGGAGCGGGACTCGGCGGTGGCCACGACGAACGCGAGCAGACGCTGAACCAACTTCTCGTGGAGATGGACGGCTTCAACACCCGGCAGAACGTCATCCTCATCGCCGCGACCAACCGGCCCGACATCCTCGACCCTGCGCTGCTGCGCCCGGGCCGTTTCGATCGCCAGATCGCCGTCGAGGCCCCGGACATGAACGGGCGCGCCGCGATTTTGCGGGTCCACGGCAAGGGCAAACCGCTCGCGCCCGGCGTCGACCTGATGGCCGTCGCGCGGCGCACGCCCGGCTTCACCGGCGCCGACCTGGCCAACGTCCTCAACGAAGCGGCGCTCCTGACCGCGCGCACCAACGCCCAACTCATCGATGACCGCGCCCTCGACGAAGCGATCGACCGGGTCGTCGCCGGCCCGCAGAAACGGTCGCGGATCATGAGCGAGAAGGAGCGAAAGATGACCGCGTACCACGAGGGCGGGCACGCCGTCGTGGCCGCCTCGCTCAATCACACCGACCCCGTGACCAAGGTGACGATCCTGCCCCGCGGCCGGGCGCTGGGTTACACGATGGTCATGCCGAGCGAGGACCGGTACAGCCAGTCCCGCAACGAAATGCTCGACCAGCTCGCGTACGCTCTCGGCGGACGCGTCGCCGAGGAGATCGTCTACCACGACCCCACCTCCGGCGCCTCGAACGACATCGAGAAGGTCACGACGATGGCCCGCCGCATGGTCACCCAGTTCGGGATGAGCGAGCGGATCGGCGCGATTCGGCTGGGGCAGGAACAGACCGAGGTGTTCCTCGGGCGCGACATGGGCCACCAGCGGGACTACTCCGAGGGCCTGGCCACCATCGTCGACGAGGAGATCCGGCGGCTGATCGAGGCCGCGCACGACGAGGCGTGGGCGATCCTCATCGAGAATCGCGACGTCCTCGACCACCTCGTCCTGGAGTTGCTCGACAAGGAGACCCTGGCCGCCGACGCGCTCGCCAAGATTTTCTCGGCCGTGATCAAGCAACCGGAGCGTCCGGTATGGCTCTCCAGCGACCGCCGCTTCGTGAGCGAGCGGCCGCCGGTGCTCACCGATGCGGAGAAGGCGGCTCTGATGCGCGGGGAGGATCCCAACGCGCGGGCGCCCCACGAAGAGCACCCGCCCGTCCGGGTCGGCCAGAACCCGCAGGGTGGCATCGTTGGCGCCTGAACCGGCGGTCGCGGACGGAATCGACCTGCCGCGCGCGCAGGCGGCCGTTCGCGAGTTGCTGGCGGCCATGGGCGAGGACCCCGACCGCGACGGTCTGCGTGACACCCCCGCGCGGGTCGCCCGGGCCTACGCCGAGATGCTCGCGGGGATGCGCCAAGACCCCGAGGAGATCCTGGCGCGGCGGTTCTTGATCGACCACGACGAGATGGTGCTGGTGCGTGACATCGAGGTGTTCAGCCTCTGCGAGCACCACCTTTTGCCATTCCACGGGGTGGCCCACATCGGTTACATCCCGGTCATAGGCGGGGCCGTCACCGGTCTGTCCAAGCTCGCCCGGCTCGTCGACTGTTTCGCGCGTCGGCTGCAGGTGCAGGAGCGGCTCACGAGCCAGATCGCCGACGCCCTCGTCACGTACCTTGAGGCGCGGGGGGCGGTGGTCGTGATCGAGGCCGAGCATTTGTGCATGTCCATGCGGGGCGTGAAGAAGCCCGGGTCGCGGACGATCACGTCCGCGGTGCGCGGGGCGCTGCGCGACCCGGCCACCCGCGCCGAGGCGATGAGCCTCGTCCTGCACGAGCACCGGTGAGGCCATGGTGACCACGGGTCCCGAGACGCCCGAACCACGGGCCCTCACCAGCCCGCCCACGACCGGCGAGGACGTCGGCCCCGCGCCGATCCTGGTGATGGGGATCCTGAACGTGACGCCGGACTCGTTCAGCGACGGGGGACGCTACCTCCACCCCGACGCCGCCCTGGCGCACGGGTTGGACATGGTGGCCCAGGGCGCCACCATCGTCGACGTGGGCGGGGAGTCCAGCCGTCCCGGATGCCAACGGCCCCCCGCGGACGTGGAGTTGACACGGGTTGTGCCCGCGGTGCGGGCGCTGGTGGCCGCAGGTGTGACGATCAGCGTGGACACGATGCGCGCGCAAGTCGCTGAGGGGGCCCTCGACGCGGGAGCTCATTACATCAACGACGTGAGCGGCGGCCTGGTCGATCCCGACATGTTGCGGGTCGTCGCGGAGCGAGGCGTGCCGTACATCCTCATGCACTGGCGCGGGCACGGCGCCGCGATGCAGGACCTCGCGACCTACGACGACGTGGTGGCCGAGGTCCGCGACGAGCTGGCCGTCCGGGTGGACGCCGCCCTGGCCGCGGGGATCGCCGCGGAGTCGATCATCCTCGACCCGGGCATCGGGTTCGCCAAGACCGCGGAGCACAACTGGGAGGTGCTCGGGCGGTTGGGTGAGATCGTCGCGATGGGCTTCCCGGTACTCATGGGCGCGTCCCGCAAGATGTTCCTCGGCCCGATGGCCACGCCGCCGGGATGGCCGGGCGCCGTGGTCGCCGAACCGGCTGACGAGAGCGTGGGCGCGGCACGCTTCGTACCGGAGGACGCGCCCCCCACCAGCCGGGATGTCGCGACCGCCACCGTAACCGCCTTGTCGGCGATAGCGGGGGCGTGGGCCGTGCGCGTGCACGACGTGCCCTCCTCGGTCGCGGCGGCGAAGGTGGTCGCGGCGGCGGCCCAGGCGGGGCGGGTCGCCGGACGGGCGAAAGGAAACATGCCGTGGCGGACCTGATCACGCTGCGCGGGGTGTCGGCTCGGTCGCGGCACGGCGTGCTGCCCGAGGAGAAGCTCATCCCGCAGCCGTTCCTGGTCGACCTCGATCTGGAGGCCGACCTGTCCCGCGCGGGGCGCTCCGACCGGCTCGCCGACACGGTGAGCTACGCGACGATGGCCGGGCAGGTCCACCGCGTCCTCATCGGGCCGAGCGTCGACCTGCTGGAGCACCTCGCCGAGAAGATCGCGCTGGTCTGCCTTCGGGAGCCGGACGTGGAGGCGGTCACCGTGACCCTGCACAAGCCCGAGGCGCCGGTCGGCGTGCCGTGTGGCGACGTGGAGGTGCGCATACGGCGCGAGCGGGAGGCGCAGGTCGTGATCGCCATCGGCGCGAACCTGTCCGCTTCCGTGGAACGGTTCGCCGACGCCGTGCGCCGCCTGTCCCGGCTGCCCGGAGTGGACCTGCGCATGCTCAGCCCGATCGTCGTCTCGGAGCCGGTAGGCGGCCCGGACGGGCAACCGCCCTATCTCAACGCCGTCCTGCTCGCTCGGACCCGTTTGGCGGCACTCACGCTGCTGCGGGCGCTGCACGGGATCGAGGAGATTCACGGTCGGACCCGCGACGTGCGGTGGGGGCCGAGGACCCTGGACCTGGACCTGATCCGCTATGCCGACCCCATCCTGGGCGACGCCCGGGGCGATGGTGAGACGTTGACGCTGCCGCACCCG
>JBDTWM010000077.1:0-13867 GCA_040006675.1 Dermatophilaceae bacterium
AGGAACGGCCTCGACCCAACCGTCGCCAGTGTCGGGAACAGACTCTCTGGCGGCAGACCTCACGCCGGAGCTGCGTACTCCTGCGTGATGTCACGCCAGCGGTCCAACTGGTCGGTCGCCGCGCCGGAGTCAAGCACCTGGCTCGCCTGCTCCATCCCGACGCGCATGGCGCTCTCAAAGGCGCTCTGAGCCGAGACCCGGCCCCCAGACATCAGCGCGAGCGCGATGCCCGCGTTCAGCACGACGGCGTCACGGATGGGACCCGTGGCTCCCCCGAACACCTCCCTCACGACTCCGGCGTTATGCGCCGGATCTCCGCCCCGCAAGGCCGACAGCGGCGCCGGGGTGACCCCCAGCCGCACGGGATCGACGACGAATGGGGTCACCGCGCCGTCTTGCACCCACCACACCTGCGAGGTGGTCGAGACGGTCAGTTCATCGAGTCCGTCGTCACCGTGGAAGACCGCCGTGTCCTTGCCGCGGGCGGCGAACACCCCCGCGACCAGCGGCGCCAGCCGACCGTCCGCGACGCCGATGGCCGAAAACTCGGGCTGGGCCGGGTTCGTGAGTGGCCCCAACAGATTGAAGATCGTCGGCACCGCCAGCTCCTTGCGGGTGCTACCGACGTGCCGCATCGACGGATGGAACACCATGGCGAAGCAAAACGTCATACCGGCCCGCCCAGCCACTTCGACGACCTGATCAGGTGTCAACGTCAAGTTGATCCCCAGGCTCTCAAGCACGTCGGCGGTGCCGGACGATGAGCTGGCCGCCCGGTTCCCGTGCTTGACGACCGTCGCACCCGCCGCCGCGCACGTGATGGCCGCCATGGTGGAGATGTTGACCGTGTGGGCCCGGTCTCCGCCAGTGCCCACGATGTCCAGACTCGGCCCGGGCACCTGGATGCGGCAGGCGTGCGCGAGCATCTCGTCCGCGATGGCCGTCAGCTCGGTGACGGTCTCACCCTTGGCGCGTAGGGCGACAAGAAATGCGGCGACGTGGACGGGGCTCGCTATCCCCTCCATCATCTGGCCCATCGCCCAGGAAGCAGCCTCGGCGTCGAGGTCCCGCCGCGCCAGGAGCGCCGAGAGCACATCGGGCCAGCTGTGATGCCCTGTTGTCATCGGGTGTGGGCCGCGCGTCAGTACGGTCGCACAGGGGCCTGCTCCGCCACCTGCGCCACGGCCTTGGCCATCGCGATCGGGTCGATCGGGTGCGGCACGGCGCCGTCCGCGTAGGACCACGCAGCCAGCCAGTCGTCCTGGGGACGACCGGTCAGGACGATGATCGGCGGGCATTCGAAGATCTCGTGTTTGAACTGTCGGCACATGCCCAGGCCGCCGAATGGCGCGGATTCGCCGTCCAGGATCAGCAGGTCGTACTGCTGAGAAGTCGCGCCCTCCTCAGCAGCGGCCGGGGTCGCGCACTCGAACCACGTCGACACCTCGACGCCGCGTGACGGACGGCGACCCACGGCGAGACGAACCGCGTCCCGGATCGAGCGGTTGTCGCTGTAGAGCAAGACGCGGATCTGCCGCGGCCCGTCAGGACGCGCCACGGCCTGCGAGGTCGAATGAGGGGATGCGCTCATGCGTTCGATCCTACCCGCGGGCACCAGACCGAGTGCCTCAGTCATCTCGCAGTCACTGAACTCGATGCGTGCCGACCAGCTACGACGGGGACGGCGCTTCCGTCGGCGACGCCTCGTGCCCCCCACCGCCCCCTGGTCCCGGACGGCGGCGTGCGTGGTTTTCCAGCCACCTACTTTCCACCGTCCGCCGCTCGTCTCCGGCAACGACCGTTGAGCGAGAATTCCCCCGGCGCGGAGGTCAGCGACCGGTCCGAAGTCCATCTGAACCCGTCGGATGGGGCAATATGATGCCCGTGGCGACCGCAACCTCAGTGCATTCCAACGCCCCTGGAGGGCGTACCGGCACGATCCCCGGGCACGGCCCGGTGACTCGGCCCAACATGGCCTCCGTGGGCACGATCGTGTGGCTGTCCAGCGAACTCATGTTTTTCGCCGGACTCTTCTCGATGTACTTCACGCTGCGCGCGGCGCGTCCCGACATCTGGGCCGATGACACGGCGCTACTCAACGTCCCCTATGCGGCGGCCAACACGACGATCCTCGTGGTCTCCTCCGTCTGGTGTCAGCTCGGGGTCTTCGCGGCCGAGCGCGGCCAGGGATCGCGGACGGGCAAGCTGCACCAGGTCTCTAAATGGGGCATGCGCGAGTGGTACGTGCTCACCTACATCTTCGGCGCGGTGTTCGTCTCCGGTCAGATCATCGAGTACGCGACTCTCACGAGCGAAGGTCTGACCCTCAGCCACGACGCGTACACATCGGCCTTTTACATCACCACGGGCTTCCACGGCATCCACGTGATCGGCGGCCTCATCGCGTTCCTGCTGATCATCGGGCGCAGCTTCACCTCCCGTCGGTACACGCACAGACAGGCGACAGGCGCGATCGTCACCTCGTACTACTGGCACTTTGTCGACGTCGTCTGGATTGCCCTCTTCATCGTCATCTACATCCTCCGCTGATCGGAGGCGCCCCATCCCCGGTCCCCCCCGTCCCGCCCCCGCAAGGAAGCTACCGACGTGAAAGCCCTCTCAGCCCGCCGCCGTCATCCGGTCGCGTTCGTGCTCCTGCTCCTGATGGGTCTGCTCATGACGGGCGGCATGTACGCCGCCTTTGCCCCGTCGCAGGCCAGCGCGCAGGCGCCCGCAGCCGCCAACGATGACGACGTCAAGGCCGGCAACCAGCTGTTCCTCGCGAACTGCGCTTCTTGCCACGGCGCGAACGCGACCGGAACGGCCGCTGGTCCAAGCCTCGTGGGGGTCGGCGCAGCCGCGGTCGACTTCCAGGTCGGAACCGGGCGGATGCCGTTGGCTCAGCAAAACACTCAGGCGCTGCGGACGGACAAGATCAAGTACTCGGACGAGCAGATCCGCCGGATGGCTGCCTACGTAGCTTCTCTCGGTCCAGGCCCGGCCGTCCCTGACGACAAGTACGCTAGCGGCGAAGGGGCGCAGCTTGCCCGCGGTGGCGAACTGTTCCGGGTCAACTGCTCCATGTGCCACAACTTCGCGGGTTCCGGCGGCGCCCTCACGCGGGGGAAGTTCGCCCCAGCCCTGAAGGGCATCGAAGGTAAACACATCTACGAGGCGATGCTCACCGGCCCCCAGTCGATGCCCGTGTTCAACGAAACGAACATGACGCCCGAGGATAAGCGGGACATCATTGGGTACCTGCACGAGCTCGACAAGAACGAAAACTGGGGCGGCCACGCGCTCGGAAGCTTCGGGCCGGTCGGCGACGGTTTCTTCCTCTGGCTCGTGGCGATCCCCATCATGCTCGGGGCCGCTATCTGGCTGGGTCGCAAGGCCGCCTGACCCCTGCCTCGCCGGACGTCTCAGTCTCACCACGGACAGGAACGACGAATGAACGACAATGGCTCCGCCACTCGCTCCCCCGCCGAGCGGGCGCAGGGCTCACCCCGCCCGGATAACCCGCACGTGACCGGCCACGAAGTGTCCGTCGAGCACGGTCACGTCGTCGGGACGGGCGAGCTTGTGGCCCGCTTCGAGAACCCGGGTCTGCCGCCGCACAAGCTGCGGCACGCTGACGTGGACGAGAAGGCCGCCAAACGCGCCGAGCACCAAGTCGCGGTCCTCTTCGTGATCTCGATCGTGGGCACGATCGGGTTCCTCGTCACATACTTCGTCGTGCCGATGGACACGTTCGTCTGGATCCCGTTCTTCGCGAACCTCAACCTGGCCCATACGTTGTTCGGCGTCTTCCTCGGCCTGAGCCTGCTCGGCATCGGCTTGGGGGCGGTCCACTGGGCCAAGACGCTGATGCCCGACGCCGAATCCGTCGAGGAGCGCCACCCCGTCGTCTCCTCTCAGCAGGACCGTCACGGCCTGGTCGACACGCTGCGCGCCGGCGCGGGGAGCAGCCAGATCACGCGTCGCCCGGCGCTCAAGATCGCAGGCGGCACCGCACTCGGCATCTTCTCCCTCCCGCTGCTGATGCAGGTCGTCGGTGGACTGGGCGTGGGCAACTATCACAAAGCCACCGATCAACTGCGTCACACGTTCTGGCAAAAGGGAATGCGTCTCGTCACCGACCCGGAGCTACGGCCGATCAAGGCCTCGGACGTCACCCTCGGCTCCGTGTTCCACGTCCTACCCGAGGGCATCGACAAGAACCTCAACCAGCAGCCGCAGCCTGGGCAGGAGTTCACCCACGACGAGGACCTGGACCTGCTGCAGCGCAAGGCGAAGGCGGCGGTGCTGCTCATGCGTCTCGAGCCGAGCACGTTCGTGAGCGACAAGGCGCGCGACTGGGGCTACTACGGGATCGTCGCGTACAGTAAGATCTGCACTCACGCGGGGTGCCCGGTCGGCCTGTACGAGCAGCAGACGCACCACCTGCTGTGCCCGTGCCATCAATCGACGTTCGACGTCACGCGGGATTGCCTCGTGATCTTCGGTCCCGCCCGGCGCCCTCTGCAACAGCTGAAGATCACTGTCGACAAGGAGGGCTACTTGATCGCCGACCAGCCGTTCCAGGAGCCTGTCGGCCCGAGCTTCTGGAGCCGTGAGCGCTGATGACCACCACTCCCTCCCACGAAGCAGCCACGCACCGGGCCACCGATACGTTGCGCTCGGACGACCCCGCCTCCCCCAGCCCTGAAGGCAACGCCGTCGGCGGCGGCTTCGCCTCCTGGCTCGACGAACGCACGGGCCTCGCCAAGCCGGTCCGGTACGCGATGAACAAGGTGTTCCCGGATCACTGGTCGTTCATGCTCGGTGAGATCGCGATGTACTCCATGATCATCTCCCTCGTCACCGGTGTGGTCCTCACCTTCTGGTTCATCCCGAGTGCCGGTCACATCGTCTACGAGGGCTCGTACGTGCCCCTCAAGGGCCTGCAACTGTCGGAGGCCTACGCCTCAACGCTCGACATCAGCTTCGACGTCCGTGGCGGCCTGCTCATCCGTCAGCTGCATCACTGGTCGGCGCTGTTCTTCGTCGCCGCGGTCGGCCTGCATGCGTGCCGCGTGTTCTTCACCGGCGCGTTCCGCAAGCCCCGCGAGATCAACTGGGTGATCGGTACCGTCCTGCTGCTGCTCGCGTGCATCGAGGGCTTCGCCGGCTACTCCCTCCCGGACGATCTCCTCTCCGGCACCGGCATCCGCGTGATGGAAGGCTTCATCGAGTCCACACCGGTCCTCGGCCCCTACCTGTCCTACCTGATCTTCGGGGGTCCGTTCCCCGGCGAGCTGATCATCCCGAGGCTGTACATCGCGCACGTGCTGCTCATCCCGGCGCTGCTGATCGGGCTGTTCACGGCGCACATCATCCTCGTCGTGGTCCACCGGCACACTCAGTACCCCGGGCCTGGCAAGACCAACAACAACGTGGTCGGCTTCCCCGTGATGCCGGTTTACGCGGCGAAGGCCGGCGGGTTCTTCTTCATCGTCTTCGGCATCATCGCCCTCATCTCTGGGCTGGTCGCGATCAACGCGGTGTGGATGTACGGCCCGTACGACCCGTCACCCGTGACCGCAGACTCCCAGCCCGACTGGTACATGGGCTTCTCGGACGGCGCGCTGCGCCTGCTGCCAGGGCAGATCGAGTTCGTCATCGGCGGGTTCACGTTCAGCCCGAACCTCGCGCTGGGCTCAATCGTCCTGCTGCCTCTCGCGTTCGGCATCATGGGCGCCTATCCGTTCTTCGAGGCCTGGGTGACCGGCGACAAGCGAGAGCACCACATCCTCGACCGCCCGCGCAATGCCCCGACCCGCACGGGGATCGGCATGGGCGCGATCGTGTGCTACCTCGTCATGTTCCTCGCGGCGGGCAACGACCTCATGGCGATCAAGATGGGCCTGTCCATCAACGACATCACCCGCACCCTGCAGGTCCTCTTCTTCGTCGGCCCGGTGATCGCGTTCATCGTCACGAAGCGGCTCTGCCTGTCGCTCCAGCTCGCCGACCGAGAGACCGTCCTGCACGGCCGTGAGACGGGCCGTATCGTCCGAACGGCTGAGGGCCGCTTCTTCGAGGCGCACGAGGCGCTGTCCGAGTACGACCGGTGGGAGCTGGTCGGTTTCGAATCGCCAGAGACCCTGCAGATCGCGAGCGGCACCGACGCGCGAGGCAACGTCAGTCCCACCGCCGAGCGCGACAAGCGCCGCACCCCGTGGTCACGCTTCTTCTTCAGCGATCGCGTCGACGCCGTCACCCCGTCGGAGCTCGCGGAGCAGGCGCACCACCACGACGACATCTCGGTGTTGGAGAAGGACCCATCCGGGTTCGGCGGGCACCTGCACGGCGGCGCCGAGGAGCTTCCGGAGTCCAGCGCGTACGCGCACTCGCGCCAGCACTGAGGCGACGCGTTCCGCGCGATCGAGGGGGAGGCGTCCGAGAGGACGCCTCCCCCTCGTGCTGCGCTGACCCGGTAAGGCCGCTGAGCGAACCCGCGCGGTGGTCAGACGCCGTGCAAGAGGCCGACCAGCCTGGCCGGGGCTCCCCCGTCGACGTTGATGACCTTCGTCCTGCTCCGGGCGCCGGACACGAGCGCGACCTGGCTGCGCCGGACGTCGAACGCGTCCGCCAACGCGTACAGGACGGCCTTGGTCGCCTTGCCGTCCACGGCGCGGGCCGTGACCGCGACGATCAGCTGAGGCCCATCAGGGGACTCGTACGTCCCTCCCACGGCAGTTCGCGACGCGCCGGGACGCACTCTGATCGTGATCCGCATGGTCTGAGTCTCGCCGATGCGAGACTGACTGCATGCGGTTCACGGCCAGCTGGAAGGGGCAGCCATGCCGGTGGAGATGACGCCCTGGGAGTTCGACCAGGCGGTCGCGGACGCCCTTGACTCCGTCCCGGAGCGGTTCCTGGACATGCTGAGCAACGTCGCATTCTTCGTCGAGGAGGAGCCCGACGACGAGCTCGGCCTCGATTGCCTCGGGGTGTACGACGGCGTACCTCAGACTGACCGTGGTTGGGACGTGGGTGCCCCCGTCATGCCCGATCGCATCACGATCTTCCGCGGGCCTACCCTGCGATTCTGCGACTCCGCTCAGGACGTCGTCGACGAGGTCCGGGTGACCGTGATCCATGAGATCGCGCACCATTTTGGGATCGACGACGAACGGCTCACCCAACTCGGCTGGGACTGACCACCGCGCCGTCGCCCTAAGCGTGAGTACCTGAGGCGGCGGTCTTGGCTGCCACTGCGCTGCGCGCCTGCCACTGCGGCCAGGTCGATAGCCACACGGACACCCCGGCCTCCCCTGGCTGCAACGGATAATGCGAACCGGTCGTCTCCACGATGTCGCCGATTTCGGCGCGCTGGAACAGCCAGGACGCGTCGCCCGGTGACAGGTTGATGCAGCCGTGGGAGACGTTGGCGTAGCCCTGTGAGCCGACCGACCACGGCGCCGAATGGAGGAACTCCCCGCTGTCCGTGATGCGCATCGCCCACTGGACGTCGGTGCGGTAGTACTCCGGGTCGGCCTTGTCGATCCCGAACGTGGAACTGTCCATGATGATGCTCGGGAGCTTCTCGGTGATCACCTTGGTTCCGCCGCGGGTCTCGAAGCGCTCCCCCAGGCGTCCGCCGCTGATGGGGAACGTCTTCACGGGATGGCCGTCCTCGACCAAGGTCATGCGGTGCGTGAGAAGGTCGACCTTCATCACGCGCTGAGCGCCGATGGTCAGCTTCGCGCCATTGTCCTCCATGAGGTACGAGCCGCTGGCGACCTGCGTTCCCGCGAGCGGAGCGCTCACCGTGATCTTGGTGCCACTCGCCCAGTACCCCCGAGGCCGGTACATGAGCGAGCTGTTGTCCACCCACCCCCAGGCTCCCTCCTGCGCGGGCGTCACGCTGATCTGGAGTTTCGCCTCGATGGCGGCGCGTACGTCGAGGGAGGTGATCGGGCTGTCGAAGAGGACCTGCACGGGCATGCCCGCACCCACGGTGTGTCCGTCGGGCACGACCAGATAGCTCACGACGTGGTCCGGAGTCACGGTCGCGAACGACGTCTTGGAGACGGACCGGTCGCCGCCGGCGTTGCGAGCGGAGGCGGTCACCACGTACGTCGTCTTCGGCAATAGGACTCCCGCCGACGTCCACACGCCGTCGCTCGCGCGGTTGCCGACGACCGTACGTCGACCGTCGGTGCTGGTGAGCGTCACCTCATCGAGCGTGCCCGACGTCGCCCGCACGGTGATCGCCGTCGCAGGATCCACGTCGCCGGCCCCGTCAGGGACGGACACGCTCACCGCCGCGGGGGGACTCGTCGCAGCCGCGACGTCGGCATCTGAAGAACCGCATCCCGACGTCATGAACGCGAGTGCGACCACCAGCGCCGATCCCCTCAAAAGCCGCACTGTGCCAACGTCGCGCACTGTCCCCACTGCCAACCGCCTCCGTAGCAGATCCCCCGCCGGCAACGCCGAGCCTCCAGCATGACACGAAAGCGCGCGAAGTTCACATAACTATAGAGGGGGCGACGTGATGATCACGTCGCCCCCTCGGGTCGGGGTCTGGGGCAGCGAGCCCCGGCGGCCTCAGATGCCGATGTCACCCCGGAAGTACTCGAAGGTCCATCCCAGGAGGCTGAGCAGCCCGAAGATGACGCCGACGATGAAGATCCACCAGCCCACTGCGAGGCCGAGGAAGAGCAGCAGCGCGGAGCCACCGAGGAAGAGGGGCCACCAGCTGTGTGGGCTGAAGAACCCGTAGTCACCCTCGGCCTCGTAGATCTCACCGCGCGGGTCGTCCTCGGGCCGCTGGTCGAGCTTGCGGGCGGTGTTGCCAAGGTAGAAACCGATCATGCCGGTCATGACCGCCAGCAGAAAAAGGCAGACAGTGCCGACCGGCTCCAGACCTTGAGGGGAGTACGTGTGGGTCCCCCACGCGTACACCGCGGCGACGATCAGGAAGGGGAACGACCCCCACTGGAAGAGCTTGGCTTCGACCTTCACCGCCGCTCCTCCGTCACGCTCTGTGCGGCCCCGTCCGGATCGGGTCCGACCTCGGGCTCACCGTAGAGCTTGTCCAGAACCCCCTTGTCGGGCGTGGGGCTGTCGAGGTTCTCCACGTCCGGGTGGTGCAGGTCGAACGCAGGGCGCTCTGAGCGGATCCGAGGGATCCGGTCGAAATTGTGCCGCGGCGGCGGGCAAGAGGTTGCCCACTCCAGGGATGCGCCGTAGCCCCACGGGTCGTCCACGCTCACGCGGCGGTTCTCCCGGTAGGTCTTCCATACGTTGTAGAAGAACGGCAGCATCGATGCGGCGAGCAGGAAGGAGAACACCGTCGAGATCTGGTTCAGCGTCTCGAAGTTGTCCTCGACCATGTAGTCACCGTAGCGGCGGGGCATGCCCTGCACGCCCAGGACGTGCTGGATCAGGAACGTGCCGTGGAAGCCGAAGAACAACATCCAGAAATGGATTTTGCCGAGCTTCTCATCGAGCATCAGGCCCGTCAGCTTGGGCCACCAGAAGTAGTAGCCCGCGAACATCGAGAACACGACGGTCCCAAACACCGTGTAGTGGAAGTGCGCCACCACGAAGTACGTATCCGAGACGTGGAAGTTCAGCGCCGGGCTGGCCAGGATCACTCCGGTCAGACCGCCGAAGAGGAACGTCACGATGAAGCCGAGCGCCCACAACATCGGTGTCTCGAACGTGAGCGATCCGCCCCACATCGTTCCGATCCAGTTGAAGAACTTCACCCCGGTCGGGACCGCGATCAGCATCGTCATGACGGCGAAGAACGGCAGGAGGACCTGGCCGGTCACGTACATGTGGTGCGCCCACACCGTCATCGACAGCGCGGCGATCGCGATCGTCGCGAAAACCAGACCCTTGTAACCGAAGATCGGTTTGCGGGAGAACACCGGCAAGATCTCGCTGATGATCCCGAAGAAGGGCAAGGCGATGATGTAGACCTCCGGGTGACCGAAGAACCAGAACAGGTGCTGGTACAGGATCGGCCCGTTGTTCTCGGCGTCGAAGATGTGCATGCCGTAGAGGCGATCGCCGGCCAGTGCCAGGAACGCAGCCGCGAGGACCGGGAAGACCATCAGCACGAGGATCGAGGTGACCAGCGCGGTCCACGTGAAGATCGGCAGCCGGAACATCGTCATGCCGGGCGCCCGCATGCACACGATCGTGGTGATGAAGTTCACCGAACCCATGATCGTGCCGAAGCCGGTGGCGCCGAAGCCGAGAACCCACAGGTCACCGCCGAGGCTCGGCGTGAACGTCGAGTCCGACAGCGGTGCGTAGGCGAACCAGCCGAACGAGGCGGCGCCCTCGGGCACGAGGAAGCCGGCGCAGGCCATCAGCCCGCCGAGCAGGTATAACCAGTAGGCCAACATGTTCAGCCGTGGAAAGGCCACGTCCGGGGCGCCGATCTGCAACGGGATCAGCGCGTTCGCGAAGGCCGCGAACAGCGGCGTCGCGAACAGCAGCAGCATGATCGAGCCGTGCATCGTGAACATCTGGTTGAACTGCTCCAGGTTGTGCACGACCTGCAGACCGGGCGCGAACAGCTCCGCCCGGATGATCAGCGCCAGGATCCCCGCGAAGACGAAGAACGCCATCGAGGTCGCGAAGTACAGGTTGCCAATCACCTTGTGGTCGGTCGTCGTGATGACCGAGACGATCCGCGCTCCCTTGGAGCGTTTGCGCGGCTTGGACGGCGCGTGCGCCGCGTCGCGCGTCGGGGTGAGGACGGTCGACATCAGTTCTTCCCCTCCGGCTGCCACTGCTGCGGCAGCAGCTTCTCGTCAGCGGGTTCCAGTTTGGCCCGGCTCAGGCTGTTATCGAGCCGACCGACCTGCCCCTTGTCGCGCAGCGTCTGCAAGTGCGCCTGGTAGTCCTGCTGCGAAACGACTTTCACGTTGAACAGCATCGTTGCGTGGTACTGCCCGCACAACTCCGCGCACTTGCCCTGGTAGGTGCCCTCCACGTCGGTTACCACCTGGAACTTGTTCACCTTGCCGGGGATCAAGTCCATCTTCTGCTGGAAGGCCGGCACCCAGAAGGAGTGGATGACGTCGCGAGAGGTCAGCACGAACTCGACGCGCTGGTTGACCGGCAGGTACATCGTCGGGAGCGTCTCCTCGACGCCGGGCTTGCCGGTGAGCGTGGCCTGCACGCCGGACTCGTACACCTCGCCCTCGACGTAGTTGAAGTCCCAGCTCCACTGCTTGCCGACCACGTTGACCGTGACGTCGGGCTTGGCGCTCGTGTCAAGCAGCACCGCCTCGTCCCGAGCAGTGAAGTAGAAGAGGACGCCGACCATCATGAGCGGCACGACGGTGTAGAGCAGCTCGATCGGCACGTTGTACCGCAGCTGCGGCGGCAGTCCCGTCTCATCCTTCTTGCGCCGGTACGCCACCACGCACCAGATGACGAGGCCCCACACGAGGATCCCGACCGCGAGGGCCGCGATCCACCCGCCGACCCAGAGGTCCTGGACCCGTTGGGCGCCGGTTGATGCTCCCCGAGGGAGGAACCCGCGGCTGAGCTCTTCGGTACTGCATCCGGTGAGCGCGAGGGCCGCGAGGGCCGCGATCGCCGCGATGCTCAAGGCCCGGCGCGGCCTACGGCCGCCTGCTTCACCATGCCGACGCACTGTGCACCTTCCCGCTGACGGACTGTTTCGGACGCTGCCACCTGACGCCCGGACCGCTCTCATGGCGAGAGTGCCCGTGACGTGGGCAGGAGGCGACCTCCTGTGTGGGGAAGACTACCGCCCCGACGTCCGCGGTCCGAGCCTCGCGCGGGCCGGACGTCGAGGCGTGCCAAGCCAATCGGTGGGCGGGCGCTTTGCCACGATCAGCGGCGAACTGCGCGTCCGAGCTGCGGGAACGACGCCGGGGGCTTCACGACTCCGGCGCCCGCGGCGGGAAGGCCAGGTGGGGGGCCCGCACGGCACTGGCCAGCAACGCCAGGTATGCCTGCCGGCTGAGTTCGCTCACACCGAGGCTGGCCAGATGGTCGGTGCGCCATTGGACGTCGATCAACCGTCGCTCGTCGAAGCCCACAACGTCCACCAGCGTGACGAGCGCGACCTTGCTGGCGTCGGGCATGAGGTGGAACATCGACTCCCCGGCGAACAAGCCTCCGATGGCCACCCCGTACAGACCGCCCACGAGGCGTTCGCCGGACCAGACCTCGACCGAATGGGCCCATCCGAGCCGATGCAGGGCGAGGTACGCCTCCTGGATCTCGGGGCTGATCCACCCGCCGTCGCGCGGCTGCCCGGAGCACCCGGCTACTACCTCAGCGAACGCGCGATCCCAGGAGACCCGGAATCGTCGCACCGACCGTCGCAACGAACGGCTGACGCGCAGGTCGGCGGGTCGAAGGACCCCTCGCCGCACGGGGCTCCACCATCCGATCGGTGGCGTCCCCTCGGGGCCGATCCCCATGGGGAACAGGCCGCGCCGGTAGGCGGAGAGCAAGGTCCCGGGCTCCAGATCGGCCCCGACTGCGACGAGGTCGTCGTCCGAAGCGGGTCGTGCCGAGGCGAGGTTCCAGCAGGTGGTCGGTGGCTCGATGGGCGGGTGCGGCGGGACGACCACGTGCCGGCTCGCCGCCTCGCCGGTCGGTTCAGCTCCCACCGCGCAACCGAGACGGCAGCAGCGGCGCGACCTGCCCGGCGGCCTCCTCGCCGTATGCGGCTGCGAATCGCTCGAGGTAGCCCCCGAGTCGGTCCCCGTACTCCTGCGTCCCGACGGTCTCCACCACGTACGTGGCGAGCAGCGAGCCCAGCTGGGCGCACAGCTCCACGGGCAGCTTCCATGAGACCCCCGCGAGGAAGCCGGCGCGGAAGGCGTCGCCCACGCCGGTGGGGTCGGCCACCTGGCGAGCCGGCGCCACCGCGACATGGACCGGATCATCCCCTGCGCGCAGGATGGTCGCGCCGTCCTTGCCCCGGGTGATCACGCGCACCTGGACTCGGTCGGAGATCTCCGTCTCGCTCCAGCCCGTCTTCCGAACGATCAAGTGGCTCTCGTACTCGTTGGTGAACAAGTACGTCGCGCCGTCGATCAGGCGCCGGATTCCCGGGGCGTCCATGAACGCGAGTTGCTGGGACGGATCCGCGGCGAACGGGATGCCCCGCTCGTGGCACTCCGCGGTGTGGCGCAGCATGGCGTCCGGGTCGTTCGGGCCGATCAGAACCACGTCGAGACCGCCGACGCGATCCGCGATCGGCTGCAGCTCGATCTCGCGGGCCTCGGCCATCGCGCCCGCGTAGAACGTGGCGATCTGCGCCGCGTCCGAGTCGGTGGTGCACATAAACCGCGCGGTGTGCGCCACATCGGAGATCCGTACCGAGTCGCAGTCGACGCCGTGCCGTTCCAGCCAGGAGCGGTAGTCCGCGAAGTCATCCCCCGCCGCCCCGACGAGGATCGGCCGGAGCCCCAGGCACGCCATCCCGAACGCGATGTTGCACGCGACACCGCCGCGGCGGATGTCGAGGGTTTCGGCGAGGAACGACACGGAGATCTTGTCGAGCTGTTCGGCGAGCAACGATTCGGCGAACCGACCGACGAAGGTCATCAGGTGGTCGGTCGCGATGGATCCGGTGACGACGATCTGCACGCCCCCAGGGTAGCCACCACCCCCGGGCGCCCGGGGACGCGAACGCGGCCCGCACTCCCGACAGGGAGCACGGGCCGCAGCATCCCGGGCCTTCGACGAGCGGCGGTCGACGCTCGAGGACGCCTCAGCCGAAGGAGTCGCCGCAGGCGCAGGAACCCTGCGCGTTGGGGTTGTCGATCGTGAAGCCCTGCTTCTCGATGGTGTCGGCGAAGTCGAT
>JBDTWM010000078.1:0-13824 GCA_040006675.1 Dermatophilaceae bacterium
TGCGCCGGCTGCGCGCCCTGCGCGCCAGCCTGACGGGGACGGGGACGGGGACGGGCGACCGCCGTGCCTCCGGGCTGCCCCTGCCACCGGCGTGACTCGGACCCTGTGGGATGCGCCCGTGCGAGGGCTGCTACTCGACATCGACGACACGCTGGTGGACACACGGGCCGCGATGTGGGGCGCCGGCGTGGACGCTGCGCGAACGCTCTGGCCGCTCGTGGATCCCGACGTTCACCAGGGGTTCTCGATGCGGTACTACGCCGACCCGGGTCGGTTCTTCGACGCGTACACGCGCGGCGCCCTGAGCTTCAGCGAGATGCGTCGACACCGCTTCGAAGAGGCTCGAAGCGCCGTGGGTCTTCCGCCCGGGGACTTCATGCAGTACGAGCACTCCTACCGGCGCGTGTTCGGCGCGGCCCAGCGGCTCTTCTGCGACGTCGCGGGATTCGTCCGAGCAGTCCGGCGCCTCGGGGCCGGAGTGGTCTTCCTGACGAACTCCGGTGCAGACCAGACGCGCCTGAAGCTGGAGGCGACCGGCCTGGACGAGCTCGGCCCGGCGGTCACGACAGACACCCTCGGGGTCGGCAAGCCCGACCCCCGCGTGTTCGCGCACGCCCGCGAGCTGCTCGAGCTGCCCGCCGAGCAGGTGATGTGCGTCGGCGACACGCTCGACACCGACATCCGGGGTGCCCGGCGGGCCGGTCTGCGGGCCGCCTGGATCCAACGTCCCGGGATCCTCGAGCCGCGCGACGCGGGCTGGGGCACCACGGTGAGCGACCCCGGGATCTGCATCGTCGGCTCGCTCGCGGAGGTCGCGGACCTGCTGGCCTGAGACGTGACGAACGCCCACGACGTGTCCGTGCGGCCGCTCGCGTGTCCGTGGGTCGCCGCGAACGACCTATCCGCGCCCCCGTTTTTGGATCTTGGCCCACTCGTCGCGCAGGCCGACCGTCCGATGAAACAGCATCGGCTCGCGCGGGTCCGCGGCGAAATAGCCGAGCCGCTCGAACTGCACGACCTCGCCGGGTGCGACCTCGCTCAGCGCCGGCTCGACCTTGCATCCCGTGAGCAGCTCGCGCGAATCGGGGTTGATGTCGTCCGAGGCGTCCCCGGTACGTTCGCCCGGGACCTGCGCGTCGAACAACCTCTCGGAGAGGGACACGGTCGCGTCGACGGCATGGCGAGCCGACACCCAGTGCATCGTGGACTTCACCTTGCGCCCGTCCGGGGAGTTGCCGCCGCGGCTGGCCGGGTCGTAGGTCGCCTGCACCTCGACGATGTCGCCGTCCGCGTCCTTCACGACGCCCGTGCAGGTCACGAAGTACGCGGCGCGGAGCCGGACCTCTCTGCCGGGCGTGAGGCGGAAGAACTTCGGCGGGGGGACCTCCTCGAAGTCTTCACTCTCGATCCAGAGCTCGCCTGCGAAGGGCACCGAGCGGGTCCCGTCGTCCGGGTCTTCAGGGTTGTTGACCGCCTCGACGTGCTCCACCACCGGCTTCCCGTCGTCGTCGCGGGGCCAGTTCGTGATGACGAGCTTGAGCGGTCGTAGGACGGCCATCCGGCGCTGCGCGGTGAGGTTCAGCTCGCGTCGGACGAAGGACTCGAGCAGTTCGATGTCGTGGCGACTGTTCGTCCTCGTGACGCCGATGAACGCGCAGAAATCACGAATGGCCTTCGCCGGATAGCCCCGTCGGCGCAGCCCCGAAATCGTCGGCATGCGCGGATCGTCCCACCCCTCCACGACGCCGTCGGCGACGAGCGCGGCCAGCCGCCGCTTGCTGGTGACCGTATGGGTGAGTTCCAGACGCGCGAACTCGGTTTGCCGGGGCTTGTCCGACGGGAGCGGCAGATGCTGCAGATACCAGTCGTACAGAGGCCGGTGGCTATCGAACTCCAGCGTGCACAGGGAGTGGGTGACGCCCTCGATGGCGTCGGACTGACCGTGTGCCCAGTCGTAGGTGGGGTAGAGGCACCATTGGTCGCCGCTGCGGAAGTGGTGGGCCCGCCGGATGCGGTACATGATCGGGTCGCGCAGCTGCATATTTTCATGCTGCATGTCGATCTTGGCTCGCAGGACCCGTGAGCCGTCCGGGAACTCGCCGGAGCGCATGCGACGGAAGAGGTCCAGGTTGTCCTCGACCGCCCGCCCCCGGTGGGGGCTTTCGATCCCCGGTTTGCCATAGCCGCCGCGCTGCGCGGAAATCGTCTCCGGACTCTGATCGTCGACGTAGGCCAGCCCGGCGCCGATGAGATGCTCGGCCCACTCGTACAGCTTCTCGAAGTAGTCGCTCGCGTGCAGGATCGCCGCGGGCTCGAAGCCCAACCAGCGCACGTCGTCCACGATCGACTCGACGTACTGGCTCTCCTCGGTGTCCGGATTCGTGTCGTCGAAGCGCACGTTGCAGACTCCGCCGAAGTCCGCCGCGATCCCGAAGTCGACGCAGATCGCCTTCGCGTGCCCGATGTGCAAGTGGCCGTTCGGCTCGGGGGGGAAGCGGGTCTGCACCCGGCCGCCGAACGTACCCGCCGCGTTGTCCGATCGGACGAGGTCGCGGATGAAATCGCCGGCCGGGGCGCCGTCCTCGTTGCTCATGCCTGATCTCCGCGCTCGTCGGCTCGCATCCGGCGGTGGAGCTCAGGCCGATGGCGAACTCACCAGCCGTACGGGCCCCTCCTCGCCGCTCACGGCCCAGGCTACACGGGCAGCTCGCTGACCTGCGGACCGTGCGCGGCTGCCGCGCGGCTCGTCGGGAACGGCTGATCGTGCGCGCTATCCGGCTCGGTCGCGCGGCGCGAGGCTCGGATGACGTGACCGCGCCGATCGGAGGAGTGGGCAGGCGGACTCCCCCTGGATTTGGGCCGGTCCTTCACGGGCCGCTAGAGTGCTCTTTCGGATCACCTTGCGACGACTGGATGGCGGCGGTTTCACCCGTCCTATCTGGTACGCGTGAGGAGATACCCCTTGGGGTATGGTGTAATTGGTAGCACTCCGGATTCTGGTTCCGTCAGTCTAGGTTCGAGTCCTGGTACCCCAGCCAGTCGCTGAACAGCGACGTTCGATGCCCTCCCCAGCGGAGGGCATCGAAAGAACGGCGTCGCCCGCTGTCCAGGGCGGCGCGTAGCTTCGCGCGCACGGAACGATCGTCCGGAACGGATTGGGAGAACGTCACCGAGACGCGGTAGGGTAACGACCCGCCGCCCGTCTCGGGCGTAGCACGGCCCCGTTGTGTAGTGGCCTAGCACGCCGCCCTCTCAAGGCGGTAGCGCGGGTTCGAATCCCGTCGGGGCTACGCGTGGACGATATCGGACATCGTCGCGAAGGCCCGAATCCCCCACAGGGATTCGGGCCTTCGTACGTCGAGAAGCCCGCGATGCGGTTGGTCGTAGCCCCGGTGAGAAGGTCGCGTCGTTGGTAGCCTCACGCCATGACGCAGCGAGGTCACCCGTGGCGTCGATCCTGCAAAGGGGCAGCTCATGACCTATTACCACATGATCATCAGCGACATCTGGTCGCACGGGGATTACGCCCCGATGACGGAGAGGATGCGTCCGGCCGGCGAGAAGCTGGCCGAGAAGGTCGCCGGGATGCTGCCCGCGGGCGCGTCGATCGCCGACATCGGCGCCGGCCACGGCGAGATGGCCAGATCACTCGCCGAGCGCGGATTCAAGGTCACGGCGGTCGAGCCCGCCGAGAAGCTCGTCGAGGAGGGGAAGGTCCGGACCGGCGATGCTGTCAACTGGCTCGTCGGCAAGGCCGAGGAGCTCGACCTGCCGGACAACTCCCAGGACGCCGTGATCTCGGCGTTCGGCCTCATCTACGCCGCTCCGCCGCCGTCGCTGGCGCAGGCGGCCAGGGTCCTCAAGCCGGGAGGCCTCCTGGCGATGACGGTGATGGGCAAGTACGGCTTCCGCAACGACGAGATCGAGCGGATGCTGACCGTGCTGCCTGACATGCGCGGCCTGGCGCACCTGCGCTGGGGCAACGAGGCCTGGGGGAAAGAGCAGCTCGCGCGACACTTCACCGATTTCACCAGCGAAGAGCACAGCTATCCGTGGGAGTTCGGTTCCGTCGCCGAAGCGCTGGAGTTCTACGACAACTCCAGCCCGATCCACTACGCGTGGTACAAGTTCGCGGAGGAAAAGAACGAGGACATGCGCGCCGTCGTGGAGGCATACCTCACCGAGAACGCTCGCCCCGACGGAAGCATCAAGGGCGAGGCGCCGTATCGGCTCTACACGGCACGCGTGAAGTAGGGACACGCGGGCGATGGCGATGGAGCGGACCTACCGTCTGAGCGACCTGTGGTCGAGCTGCGATTACACGCCGACGGGGGAGCGATTGGCCCCGATCGGTCGAGTGCTGGCCGACCGGGTGGCGCAACTGGTGGACTCCGGCGCGGCCGTCGCCGACATCGGGGCGGGGCACGGGCAGCTGGCGCAACTGTTGCGCGACCATGGACTGCAGGTCACGGCCGTGGAGCCGTCGCCTCGCCTGTTCGAGGAAGGGCGTGAGCGTGTCGCCGATGGTGTGTCATGGCGGCACGCGACCGCCGAGAAGACCGGGCTTGAGGCAGCCTCGCAGGACGCGATCGTGTCGTCCTTCGGGATCATGTACGCGGCCCCACCGCCCGCGATGAAGGAGATGGCCCGCATCCTGCGGCGGGGCGGCGTCTTCTTGATGACGGCGTGGGCGGCGCACGGCTTCGTCTACGACGAGAACCACGCCATGCTCTCCCTGCTGCCCGACATGCGAGGCGCCACCCACCTGCATTGGGGTAAACCGGGCTGGGCGTTGCCGATGCTGCGCGAGCAGTTCGGCTCGGTGGAGGCTCAGGAACTCACCATCCCCTGGGAGTTCGACTCGGTCGAGGACGGGATGCGGCTGTGCTTCCACGGCAGCCCACAGCACTTCGGCTGGCTGCGCCTCGCCGGGGATCGCGGCGACGAGTTCGTCGACATCGTGCGTGCGCACCTGCGCTCGCACGAAGTCTCGGATGGGCGCGTGGTGGCCGAGGCGACGTACGTGCTCTACACCGCGCGCCTCTGAGGTCAGCCGCTCAGCGCCGGTTGGAGTCCGTGGTGGGGCGCGCCTCCTGGGCGGCCTGCTGCTGGGCGTGCGCCCGTTGGAGCATCTCGGTGAGCTTGTTCGCCCCGGCCACGACGGTGGCGGCGTGCAGGCGGCCGGGCTGACGGGAGATGCGTTCGATCGGGCCGGAGATCGACACCGCGGCGATCACGCGCCCGGCCGGGTTGCGCACGGGCGCCGATACGCTCGCGACCCCCGGCTCACGTTCCCCCACGCTTTGCGCCCACCCGCGACGCCGCACGCCGGACAGCGTCGTGGCGGTGAACTGCGCGCCCTGCAATCCGCGGTGCAGCCGGTCCGGTTCCTCCCACGCGAGGAGCACCTGCGCGGCGGAGCCGGCGAGCATCGACAAGGTGGAGCCCACCGGGATCGAATCGCGCAGGCCCATGGGTCGCTCGGCGGCGGCGACGCAGATCCGCATGTCACCCTGGCGGCGGAACAGCTGGGCGCTCTCATGGGTATGGTCGCGCAGCGCGGCGAGGACGGCCCCGGCGGCGGCGAGGAGGCGGTCTTCGCCGGCGGCGGCTGCCAGCTCCGCGAGGCGCGGCCCGAGGATGAAGCGGCCCTGCATATCGCGCGAGACGAGGCGATGGTGTTCCAGGGCGACCGCGAGGCGGTGCGCGGTCGGACGGGCGAGTCCGGTGCTGGCGACGAGTTGCGCGAGGGTTGACGGGCCGGCCTCCAGGGCTCCCAAGACCGTCGCCGCCTTGTCGAGAACGCCCACGCCGCTCGTGCTTTCCATAACGCTATTTTGTCGTCCCACCTCCTGAGACGCAAGCCCACCACATCTTGAACGAATGATGAGGAACCCGAGACAGTGGTTCTGGTACGCCACCGCGACGACGATCGCGAGTCGCACCTCCAGGCGCGACTGTCGCGGGACGGACCGCGCGGCATCACCAGGGCGATCGGGCGGGCGGCTCGGGCAAGGAGATTCAGGATGGGGCGCACGCTGGCGGAGAAGGTCTGGGCGCAGCACGTGGTCGCCTCCGCGGAGGGACAGCCCGACTTGCTCTACATCGACCTGCACCTGATCCACGAGGTCACGAGCCCGCAGGCGTTCGATGGCCTGCGACTTGCCGGCCGGACGGTGCGCCGCCCAGACCTCACGGTGGCCACCGAGGATCACAACGTCCCGACGCTGCCCGGGCCGATCGAGGACGAGACATCCCGCACCCAGATCGAGACGCTGCGCCGCAACTGCGCGGAGGTCGGCGTGCGCCTGTTTCCGATGGGCGATCCCGACCAGGGCATCGTGCATATCATCAGCCCCGAGTTGGGCCTCACCCAGCCGGGCATGACCATCGTCTGTGGCGATTCGCACACGAGCACGCACGGCGCCTTCGGCGCGCTGGCGTTCGGAATCGGCACGAGTGAGGTCGAGCATGTCCTTGCCACCCAGGCTCTGCCGCTGGTGCCCTTCCAGACGATGGCCGTGACCGTCGAGGGCGAGCTTCCTCCCGGGGTCACCAGCAAGGACCTCGTGCTAGCGATCATCGCGCGGATCGGTACGGGTGGCGGCCAGGGGTACGTCATCGAGTATCGGGGCGACGCCATCGCCGCCCTGTCGATGGAGGCCCGCATGACCGTCTGCAACATGTCGATCGAGGCGGGCGCGCGGGCGGGCATGATCGCCCCCGACGAAACCACGTTCGCCTACCTGACGGGTCGACCCTACGCGCCGACCGGTGCCGACTGGGACGCGGCCGTGGACGCGTGGCGCGCACTGCGTACGGATGAGGACGCGGCGTTCGACGCCGAGGTGCGCATCGATGCGAGCGCGCTCACTCCGTTCGTCACCTGGGGGACCAACCCGGGCCAGGGAGCCCCGATCGGGGACGTCGTTCCGGATCCGGACTCCTTCGGGGACGAATCGCGTACGCTCGCGGCCCGACGGGCGCTCGACTACATGGGACTTGCCGCAGGCACGCCGCTGAGGGAGGTCGCCGTCGACACGGTGTTCGTCGGTTCGTGCACGAATGGTCGTCTGGAGGACCTCCGCGCGGTCGCTGAAGTCCTGCGCGGCCGTAGGGTCGCCGACAGCGTGCGGCTGCTCGTGGTTCCAGGCTCCGCGCACGTGCGCAACGCCGCCGAGGCGGAAGGTCTGCACGAGGTGGTCCTGGCCGCGGGCGGAGAATGGCGGCTGCCCGGCTGTTCGATGTGTCTGGCCATGAATCCCGATCGGCTCGCGCCGGGCGAGCGCTCTGCGTCCACCTCCAACCGCAACTTCGAGGGACGCCAGGGCAAGGGCGGACGGACGCACCTGGTGAGCCCGGCGGTCGCTGCGGCCACCGCCGTGACGGGACGGCTCACCGCCCCCGCGGACCTGCCACCGCTGCCCTGACCTGCCGTTACCCACCCGTACCGGCCGCAGCGCACCGGCTTGCGCTCCGCCCCGCATCCCAGGAGCTCGCTATGGACAAGTTCACGACCCACGTCGGTCTCGGGGCGCCGTTGCGCCGCAGCAATGTGGACACCGACCAGATCATCCCCGCGAGCTACCTCAAGCGGGTGAGCCGCACGGGATTCGAGGACGGACTGTTCGCCGCGTGGCGAGAAGACCCTTCGTTCGTCCTGAACCAGTCCGTCTACGCCGGCGCGTCGGTCCTGGTCGCCGGACCCGACTTCGGCACGGGCAGCTCCCGGGAACACGCCGTGTGGGCGCTCATGGACTACGGGTTCCGCGCAGTGGTCTCGCCGAAGTTCGCCGACATCTTCCGAGGCAACTCGGGCAAAGCGGGTCTGCTCACGGCGAAGGTCGCCGACGGCGACGGCGAGCTGCTGCTCAAGCTGCTGGAAGAGGATCCGGGCGCAGAGGTGACCGTAGATCTCGAAGAGCGCACGGTCTCCTGCCGTGGCGTCACGATGCCGTTCGAAGTAGACGACTATGTCCGTTGGCGCCTCCTGGAAGGCCTGGACGACATCAGCCTGACCCTGCGTCACGCCGACGCCATCGACGCCTATGAGGCGTCTCGCCCGTCGTATATGCCGTCGGTCAAAGCCGTCGAGGCCTGACCCTCGGCACGACGTCGGACATTCTCTCCTCACATTTCGTGAGGACTGGACTACACGTCCTGGGTACGTAAGCGGCCCTGTTTCCGAGTCCCGGCGCGCGCGTAGCAAGGTCGAGTCTCGTCTCGACGCGCGCCCCGATGCCTCCGTGATTTGCGGTTCTCACCTGCGCAAATGCGAAAGGGATGCCGCTCCTGCCGGATGCGCCGGCCGCCGGTGCTTCGTTAAGCGTCGGGTTCCTCTGCGGGTCAGGGCACCTGGTGCCGATAAGGCAGGCGATCGCCCGGTTGGGAGATCGCCGCAACGAAAGCACGACAGGACGACTCGTCCTCTGAGAGCATGGCAGTAGGTCACTCGTTCAGTTCCGCTGCCGGCGCTCGGGGAGAGAACCGTCAGGAACGGCTTTGGGAGGGGTCCCTCATTGCCTCGCCCGGGCCGCGCACATGGATGTGGGGGGGCGCGGTGCTCTCGCCACAGCGTGACCGGACGAGAACCCCGGTCGACATCATCTCTGGAGGGAGAGGAATACGTTGAACAAGGCTGATCTGGTTGAGGCTCTCGAGAGCCGGCTAGGAGGCAAGAAGGCCGCAGCGGACGCCGTCGAGGCAGTCTTCGACGTCATCATTCGCGAGGTCGCCCAAGGTGGCAAAGTCGGGATCACCGGTTTCGGCACGTTCGAGCGCGCAGACCGCGCCGCACGCACGGGTCGCAACCCGCGCACCGGCACGTCGGTGCGCATCGAGTCCACCGCGGTGCCGAAGTTCCGTCCTGGCACCGCGTTCAAGATGTATGTGGCCGAGCCGGCCACGCTGCCCAAGGCCGGCCCTGCCGCCGCCCGTGCGGCCGCCGGCACTGCCGAGCAGGTGCGCGCCGCCGCTGAAGCGGCGATCGCCGCGTCGAAGGCCACCCGCTCCAAGAGGAGCGCTTGACCTTCACGCGTCCGGCTCGCGCGGCAGGCCCCCCTCGCCCGCCGAGCGGCCACGCACGGCCCGCCCTGCTCACCTCACGCGATCGGCGCACCCGCTCCCGGGTGCGCCGATCGCGCCGCTTACTGAGCTCGGCCGTCGCGCACCGCACGACTGAGGGCCCTGAGGGTGTGTTCCCCGACGCCGAGGCGCACCGCTTCGACGAGGTCCTGCGCGTCATCGACATCCCGGCGCAGCCCCGGCCAAGCACCCCGCAGACGCTCCGCCGACCGGGCGTGCGCTGTCGCCGACCTCGCTCCGAACCGGGGCCACAGCTCCGCGGCCAGGGCACCGACGAGCAGGACGGTCCCGGTGCCCGCGGCGTCCGAGACGAACGCCATGGCCGGCCCTGACCCCTCGATCACCACCCGAGCTGCGTCCAAGGCCGCGTCAAGTTCTCCGCGTCGCAGGGCGGGCAGGTCTCCGAGCAGGACGGCCGCCGGCGCCTGCGGCGGGCAGGCAGCCAAGCCTGCTCGGACCGCCGCCAGGAGGCCATCCGCGACCGGAGCCGTCGCGCCGGTCCCCCAGCCGCTCGGCGCGGGATCCGCGTTGCCCGGCTCGGACACCACGCGTACCGATGTCGGCAGCGCGTCGGCGAGCGTCGCGTCCGGGGTGACCACGACGATGTGGGCGACGAGCCGCGCGCGACGAGCCGCCTCGATCGTGTCCAGCGCCAGGGCCCGGGCCAGTTCCGCGTGATCCACACCGGGCGGGACCGCGAGCCGGGTCTTGCCGGCCGCGCCGCGAGCGGGCACGATAACGGGGATACGCCACGCGGCCACCCCGCCTCGGCGACCGTCGACCGCGTGTTCGCGCCTCACGTCGAGTGATTGTGACATCCGCCACGCGTGGGGTCGACACGGCCCGCTTCGCCCCACCAGGATGAGAGCGCGGCGTAATCCCCCCGGCGCCTGCGTGCCGATGGAGGAGGGGCGCCGGAGGGAAGGACGACACGTGGTCTTAGGGAGGGCCTACCCGGCACACGCCCAGGTCTCCGGCACCTACCGCGTCGCCATCGCCATCGCGAAGGGCTCTATCGCCCTGACGACCCGCGGCCAGTGGCGCGGCGCCGAGCGACTCCCGACCGACGGCGGATTCCTCGTGTGCGCCAACCACATCTCGCACGCCGACCCGTTTGCGGTGACGCGGTTCCTGTGGGACAACGGCCACCCCCCCTACTTCCTCGCCAAGGAAGACATGTTCGACTGGCCGGTGTTCGGCCGCATCATGCGTGGCGCCGAACAGATTCCGGTCCGGCGCGGCAGCGCCCACGCGGCCGACGCCTACCGTCAGGCCGTCGAGGCCGTGGACGCGGGCCGCTGCGTCGTGGTCATGCCCGAGAGCACGATCACCACGGACCCGCTCCAGTGGCCGATGGTCGGCAAGACGGGCGCCGCGAGGATCGGGCTGGCGACCGGCCGGCCTGTGATCCCGCTCGCGCAATGGGGCGCCCAGTTCGTGCGGCACCGTCGCCACCGACCGGACCGTGGTCTGCGGGTGGTGAGCCGTATGCTCGCCGGGCCGCCCGTGCCCCTGGAGGACCTTCGCCGCCGCGTGGTCGATGCTCCGCTGCTACGGGTCGCCACCGACCGGATCATGGACGCGATCACCGCGGAACTGGAGACGTTGCGAGGCGAGAAGGCGCCGCGCGGCCGCTGGGATCGCGCCGCGGGGCGCAGGGTCTTGCGGGACGAGCTGGGGGAGAAGGCGTGAGCGCCGCAGCTGGACGCCGCCGGGTCGCGGTCATGGGTACGGGCAGCTGGGGGACGGCGTTCTCGCAGGTGCTCGCGGACGCGGGCCACGAGGTGAGGCTGTGGGGCCGACGCGCCGAACTGGTCCGGGCCATTCGGGCCACGCGGTCGAACCCGGACTACCTGCCGGATCTGTTCCTGCAGGACGCTGTCGTCGTCACCGCCGACGCATCGGAAGCGCTCGACGGGGCAGACCTCGTGGTTCTCGCGATCCCCGCGCAGGTGGCCCGGGCAACGATGCGGCCGTGGGCGTCCCTGGTCCCGGCCGACGCCACCGTGCTGTCCCTGGCCAAGGGGGTCGAGCGCACCACCACCTCGCGGATGAGCGAGGTGGTCGCCGAGGTGATCGGAGCGGAGAAGGGGCGCATCGCGGTATTGTCCGGCCCGAACCTGTCCCACGAGGTGGCGGCCCGTCAGCCTGCCGCCTGCGTCGTCGCGTCGGAGGACCCGCGCACGGCTCGCGAGGTCGCCCAGGCGGTGCGGACCGGCTACTTCCGGCCCGAGGTGACAACGGACGTCGTCGGGGTCGAGATTGGCGGCGCGACGAAAAACGTCGTTGCCGTCGTCGTGGGGGTGGCGCAAGGGCTGGGCCTCGGAGACAACACGCGCGCCTCTCTCATCACACGGGGGCTGGCCGAGACCTTGCGCCTCGCGGTGGCGCTTGGGGGTCGGCCGCGCACGATGGAGGGACTGGCTGGGGTCGGCGATCTCATCGCCACCTGCATGTCGCCCCTGTCGCGCAACCTGTCGGCGGGCATCGCCCTGGGTCAGGGCACAAGCCTTCAGGAGGTCGTCGACGGAACCCTGCAAACAGCCGAAGGGGTGCGCTCTTCCGAGGCGATCCTGGCGCTGGCCCAGGTGAACCGTGTGGATATGCCGCTCGTGGAGGCTGTCGTCGCGGTGGTGCAGGACGGTCAGCAACCGGCCCTCGTCGCGATGACGCTCATGTCCCGCGAGCTGAAGTCTGAGAAGAGCTGAGCGTCGCGTCGACCCGCCCCGCAAGCGCGGGGCGAACGCGTAGAGTCGGCCGCGATGAGCAGTAGCCAGCCTCGCAAGCCTCGCGTCGCCGTCGTCTTCGGAGGACGGTCCTCCGAACACTCCGTCTCGTGCGTGACAGCCGCGAGCGTCATGGCCGCCATCGATCCCGACCGCTACGACGTGCTGGCTATCGGCATCACCCGTGCGGGGGTGTGGACGCTCGTGGGTGACGAGGTGAACGGGTTCGCCTTCGGCGGTGCGGAGTTGCCATACGTACCCGAGTCCGGCCCACGCGTCGCGATCCCCCTGGGCGCACCCGAGCGTCACCTCCTTCGCCTGGCTCCGGGAAGCCCCCCGGTGGACCTCGGTCCGGTGGATGTCGTCGTGCCGCTCCTACACGGCCCGTACGGGGAGGACGGCACCATCCAGGGACTGTTGGAGCTCGCGGGGATGCGTTACGTCGGCGCGGGGGTTCTGTCATCCGCGGTCATGATGGACAAGGAGTACATGAAGCTCGCGTTCGCCGCAGCGGGGCTTCCGATCGGTCCGTACGTGGTGATCCGGGACCGTCGATGGCAGGCGGACCGCGTGGCTGCGTTGGCGGACTGCGCGGCCTTGCGGTTCCCGGTGTTCGTCAAGCCGTGCCGGGCGGGGTCGAGCATGGGGATCACCCGCGTGGTCGACGTCGGCGGGCTCGAGTCCGCGATCGAGGACGCACGCAGCCATGACCCGAAGGTGATCGTCGAGGAGGGCATCGCCGGGCGCGAGATCGAGTGCGGCGTACTGCAGGGACGGGGGGACGGCCCGGACCGGGCGAGCGAGCTCGGCGAAGTACGGGTGGCTCCGGGATTCGACTTCTACGACTTCGAGGCGAAATACATCCAAGAGGGCGGTGTCACGCTGTCCTGCCCCGCCGACCTACCGACGGCGGACGCGCTGCGGATGCAGCAGATGGCGCTGGAGGCGTTCGCCGCGGGTTCCTGCGAAGGCCTGGCGCGGGTGGACTTCTTCTATCGGGTGGACGGCACAGTCATCCTGAACGAGATCAACACGATGCCGGGGTTTACGCCCACGTCGATGTTCCCGTACGTGTGGAAGGTGGGCGGGATGAGCTACCCGGAGCTCATCGAGGAGCTGATCCAGCTGGCCGTGGAGCGGCGGATCGGCCTGCGCTGAGCCGGTGGGCAGCGCTCAGCGACAGCGGTGCTCGCCCTGCGGGATAACGCCGACGGCATCCGCGAAGGCCCCCAGGACGAGGGGCTCGGGGGCGTACGCGGAGGGCACGAACACCTCCACCGCCGGATCGCGACCGTAGCTGAGGAACACCATGCCGCCGCCGACCTGACGGCCCACCCAGTCGACACCGTTCGCCGCCACGCAGTCATCGGTGGTGGGCCCGGGGGAGGTGGCCCCACACCGCGCCACCATCGCGGGGTCGCCCCACGCAGCGACGGCGGGCGGGTCGTCCTTGACGGGGACCCGACCTCGCCCCGCTACCGTTGCGGGCCAACGGGAACCCACACCCTCGCACGCAGGGTCGCCGGCGCGGGGAGCCGCTGCGGCGTCGACGCCACGGGAGAGCGTGAGCTGCCACACCACGAGGCCGACGACCAGGGATGCGAGGATCAGGATCGCGACGACGACCGCCGCGCGGGGGCGGCGGGCGGGTCGGGGTCGGTGGGAAGGCACGGTCCGCCGAATCGTCAAAGGGAGACGACGGTGCAGGTCGTCGTGCGCAGGATGCCCGGCACTTTCTGAATCCGGGAGATCACGAGCTCACCCAGCTTCTCGACGGTCTCGGTCTGCAGGCGGCCGATCACGTCGTAGGGCCCCGTGACCTCGGCGTGCTCGATCACTCCGTCGATGGTGGCCAGCGCCGCGGACACGTCGCGTGAACGGCCGACGTGGGTCTGGATCAGGATGTACGCCTGCACCATGGTGGCCTTCCGCGTGCGTGTGTTCCCGTGGGCCGTGCCCGCACGGCGTCTGCCAGCACGATAACGTGCCCGCACCGCCCCTCTGCCCGCACCGC
>JBDTWM010000079.1:0-13398 GCA_040006675.1 Dermatophilaceae bacterium
CGGGCCTCCTGACCGCAGCGACGTCGTGGTGGACGCCGAGGTCGACGCTGTGGACTCGTTGCCTCTAAGGATCGGGTACAAGGCGTCGGCGGAGCAATTCGGTCCGGTCGACCTGGCGTCGTACGCCGTGCTGGCGGAGACCCTGGGTTTCGATTCGGTCTGGGTCTCCGACCACGTCCAGCCGTGGCGGCACCGAGGCGGGCACGCGCCCGCCTCGGTGCCGCTGTTGGGTTTTCTGGCCGCGCGCACCGCGCGCGTGCTGCTCGGGACGTCGGTGCTGACGCCGACGTTCCGCTACCACCCCGGGGTCCTCGCGCAAGAGTTTGCGACGCTCGCGGGGCTCGCGCCGGGCCGGGTGGCGCTCGGCGTCGGCACGGGCGAAGCTCTCAACGAGCAGGTGATGGGCTCGTTGCCCGATGCCCGGGAGACGCCCGGTGGCACCTGGCCACCCTTCTCCACCCGCCTCGGGCGTCTCGTCGAGGCTGTGACCTTGATGCGGCGCCTCTGGGCCGGTGAGACCGTCACCGCGACCCCGACGTCGGGACAGGGCGCCGGGGGCGCACGAGCCGACACGCCGTACTGGCCCGTGCGCGACTTGCGCCTGTACGACCCGCCGCCCGCGCCGATCCCCGTGTACGTGGCGGGGGCCGGCCCCAAGATCGCCCGGGCCGCCGGTCGGCTCGGCGACGGGTTCATCGCCACCTCCGGCAAGGGGCGCGCGCTGTACGAGGACCAGCTGTTGCCGGCGGTCGCATCGGGCCTGGCCGAGCGCGACCCGACGCAGACCGCGGGCTCGGCGCCGTACGACCGGATGATCGAACTCAAGGTGTCCTACGACCCCGACCCGGCCCGCGCCCTGGAGAACGTGCGGTTCTGGGCGCCCTTGTCCTTACCCGCCGAGATGAAGCACTCCCTCGGCGACCCTGCCGCCATGGAGGCCGCAGCGGACGCGCTGCCGCTGGAGCAGGTCGCTTCCCGGTGGGTCGTCACGTCCCGCCCCGAGGAGGTCGTCGATGCGGCCCGTGAGTACGTCGCCCTCGGTTTCACGCATCTTGTCCTGCACGGCCCCGGCGCCGATCAGGAGCGCTTCCTGCACGCGGTCGCCGCTGACGTGCTGCCTGCGTTAGGCGCGTTGAGCGCGTCGGGCGCGTGAGTACAGTGCACAACGTGGACAGCGCGGAGCACGGCAAGATCCCCTCGGGTGACACTGCAGGCCTGGCGGCTGCCGCATGGGAGCCCCCATCCCGCGACGGTGACGTCGCACGGTGGCCAGAGGGCGTCGGCGTCTCCTTCGATGACTTCATCCGCCAGCAGGAGGCGCTGGCGTACGGCGAGGGCGGTTTCCGCTCCTACGGTCCGGAGTGGGCCTCGCGGCCGCACAAGTTCGGCGGGTCCGAATACAAGCGGCTGGTGCGCGTCCTGCGCGAGACGCGCGACGCCATCGCGGAGGCTCGACTCGACGAACAGCAGTGCGCGATGCTCGCGAACGAATGCGAGAAGGTCACGATGTACGCGCGGTCACTGCGCGCCGCCGATCCCTACCAGACGGTGTGGGCCAACCGATTCGACCTGACCGGGCGCGGGTCCGCGTTGATTCCGCCGCTGGAGGACATCCTGATCGACCAGGACGGCGGCCGGTCCCACGCGAGCGTCACCTTCGGCACCTCGTACGTGGGGGCGGGCAACGCCGCACACGGCGGGGCGATCGCGCTGCTGTTCGATGAAGTGCTGGGCCTGACCGCCAACGCGGGCCGACCGGTGGTGCGGACGGCGTACCTGCACGTCAACTACCGCGCGGTCACGCCGATGCGGACGAAGCTCACCGTGCAGGCGCAGATCGACCGAGTCGACGGGCGGAAACGATTCGTGACCGGCGAATTGCGGCACGGGGACACGCTGCTGGCCGACGCCGAGTCGCTGTTCGTCGAGCTGAAACCCTGGCACTCCTGACGCGTTCGCCGGCCCCGGTGTCTCACGTCGCTGCGTCGGGCTCCTCCACTGCTCGGATCCGCCTGCTACCAGGCAACGCATGACCTCTCCGAGGGACACCCGCTCCCGTTCGCGCGTCATGTCGAGGATGGATTGCCGGAACTGCCGCAGATTGATCTCAACGGGCTGCGGTGGTCACGAATCCACGCCATGCGCCAGAGCCGCGGTCCGGGAGAGATCCCCCCAGCCAGACCCGCTCACCTTTGTAAGCGCCGCCAAGTGGTCCGCGAAGCCACCTGTCACCCGACCTGCAAGTCTGCTCGATGTCCGTACCCGCATGGAATCCGTTGCCACGCAGATTGCTCCCGACGCGCGCGCCCGGTGGGCCAGTTGACGATCTTCGTGCGCCGGCAGGTGTCCGAAGCCGTCCAGCGAGAACCAGGTCGACGCTCTCAGCCCCAGATTCGCACCATGGATGTGCGGATGGTCCTCCACGAGCTGGTGTCCTGCGCGCCACCGGGCCAGCAGGCCTGAGTCAAGCTGGCCGCTCGGCTCCACCGTGCCGAGGACCAGATCCGCCCCGTCGTCTCCCAGCGCCACCTGCCGGGTGAGCCAGTTCGGTGGCACACGTGTGTCTGCGTCCGTGCACGCCAGCCACGTACGCGCCAAGGGGATGCCAAGGCTCCGGCAGCCTGCGACGCCGACCTCGATGGCTGTGTCGCGTGCTCCACCAACGCAACCTTGGTTGGTGGTGACGACCGCCACCGGGAAGGTGCCAGCGACGGCCGCCGACCCGTCCGTGCATGAATCCAAAGCCACAACGATGTCCGTCTGCACGCCCGCAGACATGGCACGCAGCTCGTCTTGTGCCAAGACAAGGCTACGAAGGCAGGAAGCCAGGAGGGTCTCTTCGTCCCGGACGGGTACGGCGACGACTACATGCAGAAGGCTTTCCACGGCGGACTCCCGAGAATGATCAGCGTCGAGGATGCTCGAGCCTGACGCAGGAGGGAGCAGTCGCGGTTCTCTGCACGACGCGAAGGGAGATGCTACGGCGCTTCATCGGTCATCATGTACAGCTGCCCCACCCTGGCCAGGTCACGCTCGGCGTGGTGTTGGCGCACGTAAAGTGTGAGGTCCGCAACGCGTCGAGCGTGTCGCTCGTCGAACGCGAGGGGACCCGGTCCCAGGGCGTGCCCGACGGTTCTCAGAACCTCGTCGACGGAATGCGCGATACAGGACCGTACTCGCGCCGCCAGCAGCGCTCCTTGATGTCCCGTCGCACCACCGCGATCGATCATCGCTGCAGCTCGCATCAAACTCTCGAGACCTGCTGTGAGGGCTCGATCGCAGATACCGATGGACATCAGCGCTACCTGGTCGGGCTCTCGTGTCCTGGCGGCCTCGATGAGCCGCCCTGCGACGGCGGCGGCCCCGCCGAACCAGACGGCAGCCACCCCGATGCCGCCCCAGGCGAAACCCGCCCTTTCCAGATACCAGCCGGCCTCGCGAATCGGTACCGCCGGCGCGTTGCCGAAGTGGAGGGTACCCGTGACAACCTCGGCAAGACCCCGCGCCTTCCAGGAACTCTCGTCCGTCACGCTGCTCGTGGAGTCCAGATGAACGGCGAACAGCCGCTGTCGTCCCTGGTCCGACGCCGTGACCAGAGCGTGGCTGAGCCGGCCCGCCAATGAGCACCATGGCTTGCTGCCGGACAGGCTCCATCCCGAAGCGCTTTCCTCGGCGACGAGATGGTGACCGGGGCCGTTCGCAGCGAAGACGCCCCAGACGCTGCGTGCGGTGAGTTCATCGATTCCCGACAGGTCCGCACCTGATTGCGCCAGGATGGCCGTAGCGTCGATGTGTGGCTCCATGATCCGTGCTGTCGAGAGGTCGACGCAGCCAAGGGTGGCCAGACCGGAGAACGTTTGCCAGCTCGAGCTGCCGAGGTGGGTAGCCAAGTAATTCACCTGCGGGGCCATCTCTAGCGAGGCGGTGACGTCGCCGGCGATCGGGCCGGCCAAGGAGGCCACCTGCTCGTGCACCCAGGCGTCGCTACGCCAAGCCTGCCGGGGCTCGATGTCGCCAGCTGTTTCGATGCCAGGCACGGGACCGTCTTTCACGATGAAACACTGGCGCGGTGGACCTCGACAAGGTAACTCACCATTGCGGAGGAGTCGACCTGAATCTGAGGCGGCGCGGGGACGGCCCGAGTGAACGGATAGATGGTGGCTGAGCGCGGGTTTCACCATGGTCAGGTGGGCACGCCGGAGGCGCAGTGGCTTCTGGACCGTGCGTGGGACAGTCTGCCCGCGGTCGGTCTGGCTGGGCTCGCGATGGCGTACGAGGGGCTGGTCGTCGTGGCGGCACACCCTGACGACGAGACCCTCGGGGTGGGAGGTGTCATCGCCAGTCTTGCGGATATGGGCGTGCCGACCCGTCTGATCGTCGCCACGGCCGGCGAGCGCAGCCATCCGGACGCGACACAGTGGCAGCCGGGCGCTGTGGCGAACGTCAGACAGGACGAGGTCGCGGCCGCCATGCGGATCCTCGCGCCACAGGCGACCGTCACCCATCTTGGCTTGCCTGACGGGGGGCTGGCAGACAGCGAGGAGGAGTTGACCGCCATGGTGGGGGCTCTCCTGCACGAGACCGACCTGGTGCTGGCGCCCTGGATCCATGACGGTCACGCCGATCACGACGCGGCGGGACGAGCCGTTCGCCGGGCGACCGCCACGGTCGGATGCCGGGCGCTCTATTACCCCGTCTGGATGTGGCACTGGGCGGTACCCGAGCAGTTTCCGTGGGAGTGCGCGGCGGTCGTCGAGCTGTCGATCGAGGCGCTCACCCGGAAATCCGCTGCTTTACAGTGTTTTCCGAGTCAGACGTCGGGATTGGGTCCGTTGCCCGGTGACGCCCCCGTCATCACCGGCAGCATGCTGGAGCGGGGCCGACGGTTGATCGAGGTCGTCCTCACCCCTGATCGGCCGTCTCGACCCCATCGGGGAGCACCTGTCACGACGTCTTCGGGGGCGCCTTCGGAAACGTTCGACGCCATGTACGACGGAGACACAGATGACCCTTGGGGCTTCGAGGATTCCTTCTATGAGGAACGCAAACGGATGCTCACACTGGCAGTGCTCGGCCGGGAGAGATATCGCAATGGACTGGAAATAGGTTGTGCGACAGGAAGGTTGACGCAATCGCTCGCCGAACGCGTGGACTGCCTCACGGGCATGGATATCAGCGCGGCGGCGCTACGAGTGGCCGCACGACGCCGCTTCCCCGGTTCAAGACGATCGGGGACGGTCTCCTGGAAGCTGGGTGGGGCCCCTGAGGAGGTCCCGGCGGGTCCGTTCGACCTCATCGTGATGTCGGAGGTGGGCTACTTCCTGTCGCCTCGTTCCCTGCTGGCAACGTTGAGACGGGTGCGTGGATCCCTTGCCTCCGGCGGCGAGATCGTCCTGGTCGACTGGCGGCATCCGACACGGGACATCCCGTTGAACGGAGATCTTGTCCACCGGCAGGCGACCAGCGTGTTCGATCTGCCGCACCGAGTCGCGTACCGGGACGCAGACTGCCGGATCGATGTGTGGGGATCTCCGGTGTCGGTGGCAGCAGAAGAATCGCTGGCCGACGGCGAATCACGGCTGAATCACGAGCTTGGGTGACCCGTCGCGCCATGCGATGTGGCCGGACGCCTCCAGTGAACCGAGCCACCCCACCGTGGGCCTAGAACCGCAGCGACGATGGAACCCACAGGAGGATACGTGAATGCGATCGTGGACCCGTCTCGTCATGGGGTCCTGTGGCTGCTTGTGGCGTTTGTGCTGACCACCCTGGTGACGCGCTGGATGACGCGCAGAATCCGGTCCCGTGAGCTGCGAACGAAGACGCTGGCGTCGGTCGAGCGGGCTCTGGGTGAGGGGACGGGCTTGATCAAGAACATGATGATCGCCGGCATCCACATCCACCACCAGGTATGGGGGATCCTGCTCACGCTCGTGGTCGGGTTGCTGCTGGTGACGTATCAACCGACGGGCACCGGCGCGCACGTGCTGGCGGGGTTGTTCGGGGTGGGGGCCGCGCTCGCGTTGGACGAGTTCGCGATGTGGCTGCACCTTGAGGACGTCTACTGGAGCACCCGCGGGCGCTCCTCGATCACGGCCCTCATGGTCGCGGTGTCGATCACCCTGGCGCTGGTGCTGGGAGCCAACCCGCTCGACATCGGATCCACCACCGGCGGCGATCCGTTGACCGGACTGGCGCTGCTGCTGGGCGTGCTGGTCAACCTCGCGTTTGTGACGGTGTGCATCCTGAAGGGGAAGTTGGCGATCGGGCTGGTCGGGCTGTTCGTGCCGGTGGTTGCTCTGGTGGCGGCGGTACGGGTCGCGATGCCCGACTCCTGGTGGGCCCGGCGCCGGTACGCGGTCGGCGGCCGCAAGGATCGGCGCTCCCGGGCACGTTTCGATGCCGCGTACCACGCGCGCTGGGACCGGTTGCGCGACCTGATCGGCGGTCCCCCCGACCTCGACTGAGCATGCTCAGCTAGGGGTCAATAGGGAGAGGGCGGCGGCGGTGAGAAGGCACCGGGCATCGCGGCCAGCTCGCGCACCAGGATCGTCTCGCGCCGGGCGAGCTGCAACGCCATGAGGAGGCGCGAGTCGACGTCGCGGGCGGCCAGCAGGCGCTGCCGGTCGGCCATGTCCACCATGACGTGCCGCGCTGCCTCGTACGACAACCGCAGAGGATCCTCCGATAGGTCCACGCGCGACAACCCGACGTGCTCACGATAGCCCTGCACCGCCGCCGCCACTCGCGGCGCCAGGTGCGCGACCAGCTCAGGATCCCGGGTGTGGTCGTTCAGCCACGTCACGTAGCCCGTCGAGTATGGCGTCCGCGCATCCCGGTCCACCGACTCCAGCCGGAATCGACGCACCCCGCTCGTCATGACCGCGAACGACGAGTGTCCCGCGTCCGAGACCTGGTCCAACCGCGCCGAGCAGCCGATGTCGTGCAGCGCGATGACGCCGCTCCGGCTGACCTCGTGGCCCCGACGGATCGCTACCACGCCAAAGTGGTCGTCCTCGCCGGCCTTGCGTCGCGCGAGCAGGTCGCGCAGCATCGTCACGTACCGCGGCTCGAAGATCCGCAGAGGCATCTTTTCGCCCGGGGTCAGCACCGTGCCGAGCGGGAACAGCGGCAGTGACGGCATGCCCCCAGCGTAAGTCTGATGCCGTCAGCGCACCCAGGTCGGCGGCAAGCTGCCCGACGGGTAAGGGGTCGGATTCGCGGAGGGAGGGGAGTTCGGGGTGACCGGCTGCGCGGAGGTCGGGAAGGCCGGCGTCGCGCGGGTCACCTGTGGCGACGGGGACGTGGGGGAGCCGGGCCGGTTCACGTACTGGTACCCGAACGCCACCGCAGCCAGGAGCATCACGGTCGCGATGACGGCCGCGACGATCTTGGGGATCGAGTAGGGCCGTTCCCCGACGACGTGGCCCGTGAACGCGTTGACGTACACCGTGTACGGCCTGCCCGCGTACAAGTAGGAGGCCACCCACAGCGGCAGCAGCACGAGCTTGAAGGTGATGTCCGAGTACGAGGTGCTCACGCTGGTCAGCTGTTGCACGTCGCCGCCGATGTCGGCGCGGCAGTCGCCCTCGATGACGGGACGCATCCTCCCCTGGGCGATCGTCAAGCCGTTCTCAGGCTGCACGTTGTATCGAAGCGCTTGGAACCCCGAGAGGTAGTCGGCCCGGAACGGTTGCGCCCGCTGCAGGGTCCACGGCTCCAGCTTCTGCAGGGTGTCGGACGGCAGCTGCGTCGAGGCGGGCACCAACACGTCGTCGAAAAATCGCCGCACCTGACCGGACGCCGGCCACCAGCGGGTGCGCTGGACCATCCGCGTCTGCTGGCGGCCTTGGTCGTCGGTGTACGTCTCGGAGACGTAGTAGAACTCCCCGCGCATCCCCGCGTACCTCGTCGCCGTGTCCGCGTCGTACGTCCAGTGCGGCACGTAGGTCCCATTGATCTTCTCGGCGGTCGAGACCTTCTTGAGGCCGCCGGGAGCGAACCAGCGCGACGAGGTCCACGTCCGCATCGAGTCCACGGCCTGGGCCTTCGTCAGGCCGAACGGAACCACCCCCTCGGGGATGACCTGCTCGTGCGGGTCGATCTCGGCGATGATCGGCGCGCTGCAGAACGGGCACAGCAGCGCGAGGTCAGGGCTGTCCACGCTGGCCCCGCAGCGCGGGCAGACGAGCACGTGCTGCGCGACGACGCCGGTCGGCTTGTGGGGGCTCTCCCGCCAGGCGACGTAGTCGTGCTCCTCGAGCACCACGTGCTCGTCGACCGGCACGGCCTGCCGCGCGCCGCAGTACGGGCAGGTCAGCTCCTGAGTGCCCGGCTCGAAGCGCACCTGAGCCCCGCAGGCCGCGCACGGAAACGTCGTGCCGACCCGGTGGGTCTCGCTCGTCGGCTCGCCAGGGTGGCTGTCCGGAGGTTTCGGGTACGCGGGTGAGCCGGGAGCGGGGACACCCGGCGGCGACCCGTCGGAGCCCGGGGCCCCTGGCTCCGGTGGAGGCTGCGTCACGGGGTCGGCGGGGTCGGCGGCGCCGGGGACGTGGGCGGCAGGTGCGGCGGCAGCGAGGCGAGCAGGTCGGTCAGCTCGCCGACGTGCTCGGCGGGGGTCCACTCGGACATGCCGTGGCGCCACACGAGCGCGTCGGCGGGGTACTCCCCGGAGCGCACCTTGGCCGCCACATCCCCGGCGGCCATCGGGCCGGTCTGCTGCCCGCCGACACCCACGTACCATTCCGGTCGGCCCGGCAGCGGCGGCGGACCGGAAGGGTTCGTGGGAGCCGATGCCGCGCCTGCCCCGGCGTCCTGTGGACCTTGGCCGGCGCCCTGGCCCGAGCCGGTCCGCATCGTCTCGGACATCGCCTGGCCCATCCCCATGCCCATCCCCATGCCCATGGAGGCGCCCATGCCGCCGCCGGGGTTCTTGGCCGCGTCTTCGAGCGCGTTCGCGGCTTGGAACTTCGTGTATTGATCGAGGTTGCCGACCACGCCCATCTGGGTGCGCTTGTCCAGCGCCGCTTCCACCTCTGGCGGGACCGAGATGTTCTCGATCATGAACTGGGTGATCGTGAGGCCCATCCCGCCAAGGTCCTCGGACAGGATCGCGGCCAAGCGCAGTCCGATGTCGGACTGCTTGGCCGCCAGGTCCAGCATGCTCACCCCGGAGGTGGCCAGCGCGTTCGTGAGGCGAGAGACCACCATGGTGCGCAGGTACTCGGTGACCTCATCGGTCCGGAACTGCGGGTCGGTGCCCACGAGCTCGGTCAGCAACGCCTTGGGGTCGGTGACGCGCATCGCGTAGCCACCGAACGCGCGTAGTCGCACCATCCCGAACTCCGGGTCGCGCACCATGATCGGGTTCTGGGTGCCCCATTTCTGGTCCGTGAACTGCCGGGTCGCCACGAAGTACACCTCGGCCTTGAAGGGGGAGTCGAAGCCGTACTTCCAGCCGCGCAGCGTCGACAGGATCGGCAGGTTCTGGGTGGTGAGGGTGTGCGTGCCCGGGTCGAACGTATCGGCTACCTGACCCTCGTTCACGAAGACGGCCGTCTGGCCGGGCCGCACGATGAGCTGGGCGCCGTTCTTGATCTCGTTGTCGGGGCGGGGGAACCGCCACACGATCGTGTCGCGGGTGTCGTCCAGCCACTCGATGATGTCAATGAACTCCCCGCGAAAGCCGTCGAACAGTCCCATGCCTCCCCCTGTGCCGTGCGCCGTGTGCTGCCCGCCGGATGCGTGCCTGCCAGCATCGTAAGTGACAGTGCGTTGACGTCGACAGTTCCTTGACCTGGACGGTTTGTGGACCTGGCCGGAGTGAGCGGCGAATCGCCGCCGGTCAGCTCAGATAGGGTGACGCGCATGACGGCGCCGGGGTTCCTCGTGGCCGGGACCAGCTCGGACGCCGGCAAGTCCCTCGTGGTCACGGGCCTGTGTCGCCATCTCGCCCGGCAAGGGCTGTCCGTCGCCCCGTACAAGGCGCAGAACATGTCGAACAACTCGATGGTGTGCCGCGACGGCGGAGAGATCGGGCGGGCGCAGTACCTGCAGGCCCAGGCCGCCGGCGTCGAGGCCACGTGGGCGATGAACCCTGTCCTGCTCAAGCCTGGGACCGATCGCCGGGCGCACGTCGTCTCGCGCGGTCACCCTGCGGGGACGCTGGAGGCGGGGGAGTACGCGACAGGCCGGGCGCACCTCGCGCGCGCCGCGTTCGAGGCGTACGAAGAGCTCGCGGGGCGTTATGACGTCGTCGTCGCGGAGGGTGCGGGCAGCCCGGCGGAGATCAACCTGCGCTCGGGCGATTACGTGAACATGGGCCTGGCCCGACGGTTCGGCCTGCCGGTCGTGCTCGTCGGCGACATCGACCGCGGCGGCCTCCTCGCGTCCCTCGTCGGGCACCACGCGATCCTCGACGCGCCGGATCGGGCCCTGCTCGCGGGCTTCGTGGTCAATAAGTTCCGCGGCGATGTCGATGTGCTGATCCCGGGTCTGGAGGAGGTGACGGCCCGCACCGGCATGCGGTGCCGCGGAGTGCTCCCGTGGCTGCCCGACGTCTGGCTGGACGGGGAGGACGCGCTCGCGTTCGGAGGCTGGAGCGGGGACGCGCAGGGGCAGGGGGTTCATGCGGGCGAGCTCTCGTCGGAGGGCAGGTTGCGGGTTGCCGTGGTGAGACTCCCGCGCACCTCGAACGCCACGGACGTCGACCCGCTCGCCGCCGAACCGGGCGTCGACGTGCTCGTCACGACGGACCCCTCCGTGTGCGCGACCGCCGATCTGTTGATCGTGCCCGGGACCCGTTCCACGTTCGGCGACCTCGCCTGGCTTCGCGCCCGCGGTCTCGGCGACGTCGTCGCGGGCAGAGTCGCGCTCGGCCGCCCGGTCCTCGGGATCTGCGGCGGCTTCCAGATGCTCGCGGGTCCGATCGAGGACGGGGTCGAGTCGCCGGAACCCTCGTACGACGGGCTCGGGTTACTCCCCCTCCGGGTGCGCTTCGGCGAGCACAAGATCCTGGCCCGACCGCAGGGCGTGTGGCGCGGTGCGCCGGCGACCGGGTACGCGATCCATCACGGCCGCCCCGAACCGACCAGCTCCACCGGCCTGGGTCCGGTGGACGACTTCCCGGGTGGCCTGTCCGTCGGCGGCACGTACGGCACCATGTGGCACGGTCTCCTCGAGGGCGACGCGTTCCGCCGTGCCTGGCTGACCGAGGTCGCCACGAGGGCGGGTTCGTCGTATCGGCCCCGCGCGGGTGCCCTGGGGTATGCCGACCGCCGTGAGGCGATGATCGAGCGCCTCGCCGATGCGGTCGGGCACCTCGATCTCACGGGCCTTGTGTGAGCGAGATCATCGGCGCGATCGACTTCTTCGCGACCCGCACCATCGCGCTGACGCCGATCACACCACGGCTTTGAAGTCGAGCGCCGAGCTGCTGTCCCACGTCGTCGAGCGGCACCGCGCAGGCCGACGGGTCCAGGCCGATGCCGGTTCCGTCGTCGACGCCCTGCAGCAGGTGGCACAAACCGTCGAGCGGATCAACGAGGCACAGGACATCGTCAGCGGCGTGCTGACCGAGCAGAACGCGGTGACACGAAGCGTCCTCGAAAGCTGACCTGCGAGGACGCAGCCCCTGAAAAGAAGCGCAGTCAGACATGTAACGCCGCCGGGGACGGCAGCGATGGTCCACGTGAGAGGCGATGTCGGGTCCTGGGGGAAGAACGCCGGCGGAGCTCTCCCTGGTGTGGGTGGTGGCCCACGGGGGGTGACCAGTGTCGTGAAGGGGGCTCCTTCGCCGCAAGGCGGAGGAGCCCCCTTCAGCATTCCCGCGGTGCCGTACCGTCGTGCGCGTGCCCCCGATGTGCCCTGCCGACCCGGCGACGCCCGCTGCGCTCGGTAGGGCCGTGGGCCCTTCGCCACTCGCGGTGCCCGTGGGGCTGTGCCTGGGATTCATCGCCGACCGGCTGTTCGGCGACCCCCGCCGCGGCCACCCGGTGGCGGCCTTCGGGCGTGGCGCGTCGCGGCTGGAGCTGCTCATGTACGACGACTGCCGCGCGGCCGGCACGGCGTACGCGTTGCTCCTGGTGGGAGGATCGACCCTGGCGGCGGTCACCCTGGAGATGACCCTTCGCGACCGGCCGCGGGCCCGCACCCTGGCCATCGCCTGCGTCACGTGGGCCGTCCTCGGAGGTCGCAGCTTGGAGCGCGCGGCCGCGCACGTCGCGCGCCCCCTTGAGCGGGACGACCTGGACGGGGCGCGGTCGGGTCTGCCGTCGCTGGTCAGCCGCGATCCCGCGGGCCTCGACGCGCCTGCCGTCGCCCGCGCCACCGTCGAATCGGTCGCCGAGAACACGTCCGACGCCGTGACCGCGCCCCTGCTGTGGGGGGCGGTGGCCGGTCTGCCGGGCCTGGTCGGCTACCGCGCGGCGAATACCCTCGACGCGATGGTCGGGTACCGCAGCGTGCGATTCGCGCGGTTCGGCTGGGCGGCCGCCCGCCTCGACGACGTGCTCAACCTGGTGCCCGCACGCCTCGCCGCGCTGCTCGCTCTGGTCTGCGCGCCGGTCGTCGGCGGATCGGCGCGCGCCGGATGGCGCGCGATGCGACGCGACGCCCCCGCCCACCCGAGCCCCAACGGAGGCGTCGTCGAGGCGGCCTTCGCGGGGGTGTTGGGCGTGAGCCTGGGGGGAATCAACTCCTATGGCGGGAGACGGGAGGACCGCGGCCGGCTCGGGGAAGGCACGGCGCCTCGCGCCGCCGACATCGACCGCGCGACCCGGCTGGCCCGGCACGTATCGGTCGGGTCGCTCGTGGTGGCCTGCGCGCTCAGCGCCGTCCGTCCGAACGTCGCGGCCCTCGTCAAAAGGTCTTGGCGTCGATCACGAAGCGGTACCTGACATCGGAGGCCACCACCCGGTCGTACGCCTGGTTGATGTAGTCCGCGTTGATCAGCTCGACCTCGGCCACGATCCCGTGTTCGGCGCAGAAGTCGAGCATCTCCTGGGTCTCGGGCATGCCCCCGATGCAGGAGCCGGCGAGCGACTTGCGTGCTGCGATCAGCGAGAACGCCGCGATTTCCAAGGGTTTGCTGGGGGCTCCCAGCTCGACGAGCGTGCCGTCATAGCGCAGCAGCCGCAGGTAGTCGTTCATCGGCAGGTTCACCGAGACCGTGTTGATGATGAGGTCCAGCTCGCCTTCGAGTGAGGCCATCGCCGCCTCGTCCGAGGTGCTGACGTAGCTGGTCGCGCCGAACGCCAGCCCGTCCGCCTTCTTTTCAAGAGTGTGCGACAGCACGGTGACCTCGGCACCCAACGCGACGGCGATCTTCACGCCCACGTGTCCGAGGCCGCCCATGCCGACGATCCCGACCTTCGTGCCCGGCCCGACGTTCCAATGGGT
>JBDTWM010000080.1:0-13362 GCA_040006675.1 Dermatophilaceae bacterium
GTCTACCGGGTGCACAACACGCTGGACCGGTCGATCGAGGTCCAGACGATCACGATAGGCCTTGACCCGAGCTTCTCCGCCCCTTCCGGGTGTACGGCAGAGAAGCTGGTCCTCCCGAGCTTTTCCGGGGGGTTGCAGGTGCCCGCGGGAGGACGGGAAGAAACCCCGGGCCTGCCGATCCAGCTCAAGAACACCCCGACCAACCAGGACGATTGTCGCCAGACCGTGCTGCACTTCACGTTCGCCGGGACCGCGGGCCCGGGCAGCCCCGTGCCGGACCCGGAGCTGCCCGTCATCGGCGCGGCCCTCGGCGGGCCCCTGCTCGGCGGCGCCCTGGTCTCGGCGGGACTCATCCTGCTCGCGGTGGCCAGGCGTCGCCGGTCTGGGGCGTCGTCGTGAACCGGCGCGGGACGGTGAAGCGCACCGGGCTGCTGGCGGCAGGCTGCACCGTGGCGCTGGCCTGCGGGCTGGTGCCCGCTCCGGCCCTGGCCTACTTCACCGCCGGCGGATCAGGCACCGGCACCGCCGCGACCGGCACATGGGACACCGGCGCGACCGGCACCATGGACACCCCCGGCCTCGCCGCCGCGACCGGCACCCTGGACACCCCCGGCCTCGCCGCCGCGGTGACCGCCACGAGCGCGACGCTCTCCTGGGACCCGCTTTTCGAACCCACCGGGTACGACCTGACCCAGTCGCCGGGCAGCCTGATCCAGTCGCCGGACAGCCCGACGGGCTGCGACGCCCCCCTGGCGACCGGCGCCACCAGTTGCACCGCGTCCGGGCTGATCCCGAACACGTCCTACACCTGGTCCCTGTCGGCCGCGATGCACAGCTGGGGCAACCTGGCCACCGTCACCGCCGTCACGCCCAAACAAGCCACTAAAACGATCAACACCACGACCCCGACGACCGGCCCCGCCGGGACCAGCTTCACCGCCACCGCGGCCGTGACCGGCGACGACAGTTACGGCACCCCCGCCGGCACCGTCACCTTCGGGCTCTACACCGCCTCCGACTGCTCCGGCAAGCCCAGCTCCACGCTGGCCCAGGACCTCACCGATGGTTCGGCCACCCGATCGTTGCAACCAACCGCCGGCACCTACTACTGGCAGGCCGCCTACACCCCGACCGATGAATACAACAACCCGAGCACCAGCGAGTGCACAGCGATCACCGTGTCGGAGAACGATGCGGCCACCAACACGGTGTCGGCGACCATCCCGGTCGGAGTGAACCCGGACGCGGTAGCGGTGACGCCGGATGGGGCACACGCCTACGTCACCAACGAGTCTTCGCAAACGGTGTCGGTGATTGCTGTGCCGGTGTTGTCTGCCGGGACGGTTCCCGCGGCGACGGTAGGGGATGCGTATTCGTTCACCGTTCCGGCCGTGAATGTGACGTCGTTCGTGGTCACCTCCGGTGCGCTACCGGCTGGATTAGGTCTGAATGCTGCTACCGGCGTGATCTCTGGAACCCCGACGACAGCCGGTTCGGCCACGTTCACGGTCACCGGGGCGGGCCTTTATGGGCAAGCCGCTTTGGCCTACACGATCAGCCCGGGGACTGCTGCACGGATCGGTGACACCGAATCGGTGGTGCCGTGAGGCGCCACCGAAGAGGATGCGCACCAAGCCCAAGCCGTATCCGAAGGAGTTCCGCGACATCGCCGTTTGCGGAGTGAGCGCTCACTCACTATCTTTGTCCGCGTGAGTGCACGGGTGGCGGGCCGACGGTGTCGGGCCCGGCCGATGTCGGCGGGCGATCGACGCGCGATGATCGCGGCGGACGCGATCCCGCTGTTCATCGAGCATGGCGCCGCCCTCACGACGCGCCAGCTCGCGGACCAGCTCGGCATCGCCGAGGGGACGATCTTCCGGGCCTTCGGCGACAAGGATGCGCTGGTCCGCGGCGTGGTCGACGCGTTCTTCGACCAGGCGGACCAGAGTCTTGCCCCCGAGCTGGCGGATCCCGACCTGCCCCTGGCGGAGAAGCTGCGCGTCACGATCCGGGATGGGCGGGCACGGGCGAGGGGCGTCTTCGCCGTGATCTCCCTGTTGGAGCCGGGTGAAGCGCATGACTACATGAAGCAGCGGCGCCACGGGCAGGCCGAGAAGGCCGCGACGATCGCGTTCGCCGCGGATGCCGACGAGATCAACATGCCGCCGGAAAGAGTCGACGCCCTCATCCGTCTCCTCGTGATCGCCGCGTCCGCCCCGCACCTGTGCGGGGGAACCCCGCCCAGCGACGACGAACTCGTCGACTTCGCGCTCTACGGGATCGTCGGACGCCCCGCGAGCGACGAATCGGCGGCCGACGACTCACCGGCTGACGCATCCAGGAGGGACTGATCGTGCTCTGGAAACTCTTGGTGCGTTACCTCAAACCCGCCTGGCCGCTGATCCTGGGGGTGGTCGTCTTCCAATTGGCGCAGTCGATCGCCTCCCTGCTGTTGCCGAGCCTGAATGCCGACATCATCGACAACGGCGTCGTCACCGGCGACATCGCCTACATCTGGTCGACCGGCGTGGTGATGCTCGGCATCACCGTCGTCCAAGTCGTCTGCGCCGTCGTGGCGGTGTATTTCGGGTCGAAGCTGGCGATGGGCGCGGGACGAGACCTGCGCAGCGCCTTGTTCCACCGGGTGGTCGGCTTCTCTCAACGCGAGGTGGGGGAGTTCGGCGCGCCCTCGCTGATCACCCGCACCACCAACGATGTGCAACAGGTGCAGATGCTCGTGCAGGTGACCTCGACGCTCATGGTGTCGGCACCGATACTGGCGATCGGCGGCGTCATCATGGCCATGCGTCAGGATGTCCGCCTTTCCTGGCTGATGGCGGTCAGCATCCCGGTGATGCTGGTGGTCGTGGGCCTCATCATCGTGCGGATGGTGCCGGCGTTCCAGGCGATGCAGAAGCTCATCGACCGCGTCAACCAGATCATGCGCGAGCAGCTCACGGGCATCCGCGTCATCCGTGCGTTCGTCCGGGAAGACGAGGAACGCGCGCGCTTCGCTGGCGCCAGCGAAGGCGTCGCGGAGATGGGCATCCGTGCCGGGAATCTGATGGCGTTGATGTTCCCCGCGATCATGCTGATCATCAACGTCTCGAGCGTGGCGGTGATCTGGTTCGGCGCCTTCGAGATTCAGGACGGAAACGCGCAGATCGGCACCCTTTTCGCCTTCCTTCAGTACCTCATGCAGATCATGATGGGCGTGCTGATGGCGGCGTTCATGTTCGTCATGATCCCCCGCGCGGCCGTGTGCGCCAACCGCATCGGCGAGGTGCTGGAGACGCAGGCCTCCGTCGTGGCGCCGCCGGTGCCCGTGAGCCCGGGACCGACGACCGGACGGATCGCCTTCGGCGACGTCGAGTTCACCTACCCCGGCGCGCAGGAACCCGTGCTCACGCGCATCCGGTTCGCCGTGGAGCCCGGCACCACCACGGCGATCATCGGCTCGACCGGATCCGGCAAGACGACCCTCGTGGGGCTGGTCCCCCGGCTGTTCGACGTCACCGCCGGTGCGGTCTCCGTGGACGGCACGGACGTCCGCGACCTGGACCCCGATGAGCTGTGGCGACGCATCGGGCTCGTGCCCCAGCGCGCGTTCCTGTTCTCGGGCACCGTCGCATCGAACCTGCGGTACGGCAACGCGCACGCCAGCGACGACGAGCTGTGGCGCGCCCTCGAGATCGCGCAGGCCCGTGACTTCGTCGAGGCCATGCCGCTGGGCCTGGAGGCGCTCATCGCCCAAGGCGGCTCGAACGTCTCGGGCGGTCAGCGGCAACGGCTCGCGATCGCCCGCGCCCTGGTCAAGGATCCGGAGATCTACATCTTCGACGACTCGTTCTCAGCCCTGGATGTGGCGACCGACGCCGCTCTTCGTCGCGCGTTGGCGACACGGGTGCCGGATGCCACCCAACTGGTGGTCGCCCAGCGGGTCAGCACGATCCGTGACGCCGACCAGATCGTCGTGCTCGATCACGGCCAGATCGTCGGCATCGGGCGACATGCGCAGCTCCTGGAGAGCAGTGAGACCTACCGCGAGATCGTGGAGTCCCAGGAGAGCGTGGGGGCCGTCTCATGACCGAGCGCGACCACGCCGCGCCGAAGGCCACCGAGCCGGCGCGCAGCCCGATGGGAGGACGCGGTCCGATGGGCGGCGGCCCCCCCGTGGCGAAGGCGCAGAACTTCCTGCCATCTGCCAAGCGGCTCCTGCGTACGCTGCGACCCGACGCGGCCAAGCTCACCGTCGCCGTCGCGCTCGGGGTGCTGAGCGTCGGGCTGACCGTGATCGGACCGAAGCTGCTGGGTGAGGGCACGAACGTCGTGTTCGCCGGATTCATCTCCCTGCAGTTCCCGCCGGGTGTCAGCCGGCAGCAGGTCATCGATCAGCTCGTCGCAGCAGGACAAAACCAGCAGGCCGACATGCTGCGGGCGATGGACTTCATCCCCGGTGCGGGGATCGACGTCTCGCGTCTGGGCACGATTCTCCTGCTGGTGCTCGCGGTGTACGTCGTGGCCAGCGTCTTCGCGCTCGTCCAGGCGCGCATCCTGAATGTGGTCGTGCAGGTGGCGATGCTTCGCCTGCGCCTGCAGGTGGAAGACAAGCTGCACCGCCTGCCCCTTCGCTACTTCGACCGCGTGCAGCGCGGCGAGCTCCTCAGCCGGGTCACGAACGACGTCGACAACATCGGCCAGTCCCTGCAGCAGACTCTCTCTCAGGTCGTCACGTCACTGCTGACGGTCATCGGCGTGCTGGTGATGATGTTCTCGATCTCCCCGCTCTTGGCGCTCATCGCCTTGGTGACGATCCCGCTCATGATCGCCCTGACGGTGGTGGTCGCCCGACGGTCCCAGAAGCTGTTCGTGGAGCAGTGGAAGCAGACCGGCATCCTCAACGCCCGCGTCGAGGAAACGTACTCGGGCCACGCGATCGTCAAGGTCTTCGGGCACCAGCGTGAGGTCGAAGCGGCCTTCGGCGAGGAAAACGGCCGCGTCTACTCGGCGAGCTTCGGCGCGCAGTTCCTCTCGGGCATCATCATGCCGAGCATGGCGTTCGTGGGGAACCTCGTCTACGTCGCCATCGCCGTCGCCGGGGGGATCCAGGTGGCGTCCGGTCGCCTGTCGATCGGGGACGTGCAGGCGTTCATCCAGTACTCCCGCCAGTTCACGCAGCCGCTGAGCCAGCTCGGTTCGATGGCGAACCTGCTCCAGTCGGGCGTGGCGAGCGCCGAGCGCGTGTTCGAGCTGCTCGACGAGGAGGAGGAGGCTCCGGACGCCGCCCCGGCCGCGTCCGTGCCCGACGAGGCCAGCCACCTGGAGTTCCTGGACGTCTCGTTCCGTTACACGCCCGACAAGCCCCTCATCGAGGGCTTGAGCCTCGCGGCGCACCCCGGCAGCACCGTCGCCATCGTCGGCCCGACCGGCGCGGGCAAGACCACCCTGGTCAACCTCATCATGCGGTTCTACGACATCGACGACGGAACCATCACGCTAGGCACCTGCGACGACGGCTCGGACGCCGTCGACACGAGCCGGATGACGCGGAGCGATCTGCGGTCGCGGACCGGGATGGTCCTGCAGGACACGTGGCTGTTCGCCGGCACCATCCGCGACAACATCATGTACGGGCGGCCCGGTGCCACCGAGGAGGAGATGCAGGCCGCGGCGGCCGCGGCGTACGTCGACCGCTTCGTGCACATGCTGCCGGACGGATACGAGACCGTCCTCGACGACGAGGCGACCAACCTCAGCGTCGGCGAGCGGCAGCTGGTGACGATCGCCCGGGCGTTCCTGGCGGACCCGCGCCTGTTGATCCTCGACGAGGCGACCTCGTCCGTCGACACCCGCACCGAGCTGCTCATCCAACGCGCCATGTCCAAGCTGCGCGAAGACCGCACGGCGTTCGTCATCGCGCACCGCCTGTCGACCATTCGCGACGCGGACCTCATCCTCGTCATGGCCGACGGCGCGATCGTCGAACAAGGCAGCCACGATGAGCTGCTCGCCGGCAAGGGCGCGTACTGGCGGCTCTACAACGCGCAGTTCGATGCCCCGATGACCGAACAGACCCTGCGAGATCCCGCCGCTCCCGGCCCGCGGTCGCCATCTGAATCGTTGCAACCGAGTCGTGTCAACCGAGTCGTCGAACCCGTTGGAGAACACCGTCATGCGTGAGCTCGATGTCGCCCTTCTCGCCCTGGGCATGGACGAACGGCGCGGCCCGTACGCGCCCACGCTGCTCAGCACGCTCCCCAACGGCCGGTCCATCCTGCACCAGCAGATCGACAACGTCCGCCGCGTCTTCGGCGAGACGGCCCGCATCACCGTGGTCGTCACGCACCAGTTCGAGAAGGTGGCCCGCCACGTCGACAACGTCGCTTTCGTCATGAACCACCGGTACCGGGAGACCAACACCAGCAAGAGCCTCCTGCGGGCGCTGGTCGAGGCCGGCACGGGCCCGTTCTATTGGATGACCGGCGACATCGTCTTCCACCCCGACGTGCTCGCGCGCCTGCGCGCCAGTGTCGGCCTCGGCGAGTCCGCCATCGCCGCCAAGCCGGAGCACGCGATCGACGGCAAGATGCGTTACCGCCAGTGCACGCAGGGCGGCAACATCTGCGACCTCTCCGGCGCCATCCCGATGGACCTGTCGACCGGGGAGGCCGTCGGCATGGGCGGCCTGATCCCCGCCGACAAACCGGTCGTGCTGGCGAACCTGCGGGAGTGCGACAACTTCGACTTCTTCGAGCGGGGGCTGCAGATGTCCGTGCAGCGCGACGAGTTGCGCCTCATGCCCATCGACGTCACCGACCTCTACGCGGTGAAGGTCGAATCCGGCGACGACCTCACCCAGGCCCGGGCCGCATACGCCCACTACGACCGCTCCCGGCACGCCTCGTCCGGCCACTGACCCGCGAGACACCGGCGTTCGCCCGCCCGGCAGTGCGCGCTCGGGCGACGGTGTGTGACGGCCCATCCCGTACGCGCCGGCGCCCTGTCCGTGACCAGAGGCCCCCCTCGATCGACCCGAGCGGCGTCGGCGCGGCTGGTAGGTTCGATGAACGCATGGGACGCCCGTCCCCAGGTCAGGTGCCGGCCCATGTTCTCTGTGAGTTCACCCCGAGACGCCCCTGACGTGGGGTGCTGCGGGACCCGCAGAGGTCCTGATCAGAGTTCTGTCTTCAGAAGGGCGATAACATCGTGAGCACGACCCCCGTCAAGGTAGCCGTCACCGGCGCCGCCGGTCAGATCGGCTACAGCCTGCTTTTCCGGATCGCCAGCGGTGCCCTGCTCGGCCCCGACACTCCGGTCGAGCTGCGACTCCTCGAAATCACGCCCGCCCTGAAGCCGCTCGAAGGCGTCGTCATGGAGCTGGACGACTGCGCGTTCCCGACGCTGTCCGGCGTCGAGATCGGCGACGACCCCAACGTCATCTTCGACGGCGCCAACCTGGCCCTCCTCGTCGGCGCCCGCCCGCGCAGCAAGGGCATGGAGCGCGGCGACCTGCTCCAGGCCAACGGCGCGATCTTCACCGGCCAGGGCAAGGCGCTCAACGACCACGCCGCCTCCGACATCCGCATCGGCGTCACCGGCAACCCGGCCAACACGAACGCGCTGATCGCGATGACCAACGCCCCCGACATCCCCAAGGAGCGCTTCTCGGCGCTGACCCGCCTCGATCACAACCGCGCGATCAGCCAGCTGGCCGCCAAGCTGGGCGTCCCGGTCACCGAGATCACCAAGATGACGATCTGGGGCAACCACTCCGCGACGCAGTACCCCGACCTGTTCCACGCCGAGGTCGGCGGCAAGAACGCCGCGCAGGCCGTCGGCGACCAGACGTGGCTGGAGGAGTACTTCATCCCGACCGTCGCCAAGCGCGGCGCCGCCATCATCGAGGCCCGGGGCGCGTCCTCGGCCGCCTCGGCCGCGTCGGCGACGATCGACGCCGCCCGCGACTGGCTCAAGGGCTCGCCCGCCGGCGACTGGCTCTCGATGGCCGTGGTCTCCGACGGTTCGTATGCGGTGCCGGAGGGTATCATCTCGTCGTTCCCCGTCGTCACCACCAACGGCGACTGGGAGATCGTCCAGGGCCTGGACATCGACGACTTCTCCCGCTCCATGATCGACGCGTCCGTCGCCGAACTCGTCGAGGAGCGCGACGCGGTCAAGCAGCTCGGCCTGATCTGACCCCTCCGCGGATCCGGTCGGCTGCGTCATCCGCTGGCCAGCCGTCACAGGCAAGGGCCGCCACCGTCCCACGGTGGCGGCCCTTCGCCTGTGCCGAATCCTGCCGGGACACAAGGCTTCCAAGACGAGGTGCTGTCGGGACGAGCCCCGGCTGCGCCCATCAGGCCCGCGGACGAAGGTCCACGGCCGCGAACCCGACCAACACGACGATGGCCACCCCCACGTAGAGGGCCACATCGACCCGCCGGGACCGGACGAGCAGCCCACCCGCCCGCTCCTGCGGTAGCCAGCCACGCAGTGCTGCCGCCACCCCGAACGCCGCGGCCATCATGATCCCGCCCACCAGCGCGCGACCGATCACGACCACGACCAGCCATCCCGCCAGCAGTAGCGCCGCAGGCGGATTCCACGCACCGAGTCCTCGGGGCTTCGTCATCGACAGATCGCCCAGCTCACATCCGTACCCGCCCGTGCCGCTCAAGTGGCTCAGACTCGTCCGCCGCGCGCTCGGCCATCTCGACCACGTTGGTGAGCAGCATGGCCCGCGTCATCGGCCCGACGCCGCCGGGGTTCGGCGCGACCCAGCCGGCGACCTCGGCGACGTCCGCGGCGACGTCGCCCGCGATCTTGCCGTCGACGCGGGACACCCCGACGTCGAGCACGGCAGCGCCCGGCTTGACCATGTCGGCCCGGATGATGCCGGGCACGCCCGCGGCCGCCACCACGATGTCGGCCTGGCGCACCTGGTCGGGCAGGTCCTGAGTGCCCGTGTGGCACAACGTGACCGTGGCGTTCTCGGACTTGCGGGTGAGGATGAGACCTAACGGACGACCCACGGTCAGGCCTCGGCCGACCACCGCGACCTTCGCGCCCGCGATGGGCACGTCGAACCGGCGCAGCAGCTCCACGATCCCGACCGGGGTGCATGGCAGGAGCGCCGCGCGGTTCATCACGAGGCAGCCGAGGTTGTACGGGTGCAGGCCGTCGACGTCTTTGCGCGGATCGACCCGCGACAAGAGCGCGAACTCATCCAGGCCGGTGGGCTGCTGCACGATGAACCCGGTGCACGCGGGATCGTCGTTGAGCTCGTCGATGACCGCCTCGACCTGCGCCTGTGTGGCGGTGGCCGGCAGGTCGCGGCGGATGCTGGTGACGCCGATCTCGGCGCAGTCCTTGTGCTTGGCACCCACGTACCACGTGCTGCCCGGATCGTCGCCCACCAGCACGGTCCCCAGTCCCGGCACAATCCCCCGCTCCGCGAGCGCGGCCAGGCGGGCCGTCAGCTCCGCCTTGATGGTCGCGAAGGTGGCCTTGCCGTCCAGGATCTGCGCGCTCATGGCCTGATCCTGCCACTGTCGTCCCGGGTCACGTCCCGGACACGAGGGGAGGGCGGCGCCGGACCAGGCCCGCTGGCAGGTCACCGGTGATGACCGCGCGCCGCGCAGCAGACTCCGGCGCCTCAAGACCCGAGGTCGGGAACGCCGACGGGCTCAGCCTGGTCGTCGCGCCGCCCGCCGGGCCGCCGACGCCGACCGTTGGGCCGCCAGCGCCGCCCCGAAGGCCGCGAGGAGCGTCAACGCCACGCCGGTCACGGTGCTGGCCGTGACCAGGTGCCGCAGCACCGGGTCGACGAGGTCGAGCACCAACGCCCCCAACAGCTGGCCGGTCACCGACAGCAGCGTCACCAGCAGGACACCGAGGCGGGCGACGCAGATCGCGATCAGGGCCACGTAGAACGCGCCGAGGATGCCGCCGGTCCAGGCCCACCAGGGATCCTCGAACAGTGCGACGGACGGCCACGACGCACCGCCCGCCAGACGGACCACTTCGATGACGCTCACGATCGACAGCGCCCAGGTGAAGTTGATCCAGGTCGTGGTGGCGACGCTGCCTCCGACGTGGTTGACCTGCCCGTTCATCGAGGCTTGGAAGGCGAGCAGCGCGCCGACCGTCAGCGCCAACACGACGGGCAGGACGAAGTGGGTGCCGCTGCCGCTCACGCGCGGGCCGACGGCGATGGCCACCCCGACGAGCGCCAGCACAGCGGAGACGACGCGCGCGCGGTTCACCGGCTGGACGCCGGCCGGACCGAAGCCGAGGCGGTCCACCAGGATTGCGAACGTGGTCTGGCCGGCCACCACGCAGATGAGGACGAGTGACACGCCCGCGATCGGCACCGCGAACGCCTGCACCGTCACGACGAGCGCCCCGAACGATCCCCCGGTGACCATCCACCACGGCATCGTCCGATCCCGCAGCGCCGTGCGCAGCGTGCCGAACGCGGCCCGGGCCCGGCGCCGCACCAACGTCAGGCAGAGCAACACCCAGCCCGACCCGGTGCTGACGATGGCCGTCACCACGGGGTCGCCGTAGAGGATGTTGAGCGTACCGTTGGCCCGCGATTGAGTGGCGAGGATCACGCCGCCGACCAGCATCATCACGCCGGCGAACACGTTGAGCCACGTGCGACGACGATCGGCACCGTCTCGGTGGGCACCGCGCGCCGGCAGGTGGCCCCCCGGCGGAGCTGACCCGGGCGTGGGTCGGGTCATGGACTCACCGTCTCTCTGGGCCCCGGCCCCTGGGCTCGGGCCGCTGGGCACTGGCCGCTGGGCACTGGCACTGGGCACCTGGGCACGTGCGCCCCGGACTACTCAGTGCGCGAAGTGGCGCGTGCCGGTGAAATACAAGGTCACTCCCCGTTCACGGCACAGCGTGATCGTGTCGTCGTCGCGGATCGAGCCGCCGGGCGCGACGATCGCGCGCACGCCGGCGTCGATCAGCACCTGCGGGCCGTCGTCGAACGGGAAGAACGCGTCGGAGGCCGCCACCGCGCCCTGCGCCCGCGACTCCCCCGCCCGCGCCACGGCCAGCTTGCACGAGTCGACCCGGTTGACCTGCCCCATGCCGACGCCCACGGACGCGCCATCGCGGGCGAGCAGGATCGCGTTGGACTTGGTCGCCCGCACGGCCCGCCACGCGAACTGCAGATCCGCCGCCAGCGCCTCGTCCGCCCCCTCCCCGGCGACCAGCGTCCAGAGCGCGAAGTCGTCGCCGTGCCCGGCGGTCGGTTTGTCGGCCGGGGACTGCGGCGCCACCGCGTCGAGCAGATCCACCTGCTGCACCAACAACCCGCCGCTCACCGAGCGCGTCTCGATGCCGCCACGCGTCGGCGGCGGGCAGATCAGCAGCCGGATGTTCTTTTTCGCGGACAGGATCTCCAGGGCCTCCGGCTCGTACGAGGGGGCCACGACCACCTCGGTGAAGATGTCCTTGACCCTCTGAGCCATCTCCGCGGTGACCTCGCGGTTGGTGGCGATCACGCCGCCGAACGCGCTCAACGGATCGCACTCGTGCGCTTTGCGGTGCGCCGCGGCGATCCCGTCGGACTCGGAGGCGACCGCGATCCCGCACGGGTTCGCGTGCTTGATGATCGCGCAGGTCGGCTGGTCACCGTGGTCGTAGGCAGCCCGGCGCGCCGCGTCGGCGTCCAGGTAGTTGTTGTAGCTCATCGCCTTGCCGTGCACCTGCTCGGCCTGGGCCAGGCCCGGGCGCCCCAGGGACCCCTCGTACAGGGCGGCCCGCTGGTGCGGGTTCTCGCCGTAGCGCAGGGAGCGCAGCAGCTCGTACGACCCCCCCAGCCACGCCGGGAACCCCGCGCTCTCTCCGTCGACCACCGAGGTGTCGGTGAGGACCGACCCCATCCAGGAGGCGACCGCGATGTCGTAACGTGCGGTGTGCACGAACGCCGCCGCCGCCAACGCCGCGCGCTGATCGAGGGTGAACCCGCCCGCGCGCACCGCCTCGGCGGTGTTTGGGTACTGATCCGGCGACGTCAAGATCGCCACGCTCGGATAGTTCTTGGCCGCGGCCCGCACCATGGACGGACCGCCGATATCGATCTGTTCGACACACTGGTCGGGCCCGGCGCCCGAGGCGACCGTCCGCTCGAACGGGTAGAGATTGCTCACCACCAGTTCGAAGGCCGCGATGCCGAGGTCGGCGAGCTGGGCGATGTGGTCCGGCTTGCGGGTGTCGGCCAACAGCCCGGCGTGGACGGCCGGGTGCAACGTCTTGACCCGTCCCTCCAGGCACTCCGGGAAACCCGTCAGGTCCTCGACCCGGGTCACGGCGAGCCCAGCGTCGGCGATCGCGCCGGCAGACCCGCCGGTCGACACCAGCTCCACGCCCGCGTCCGCGAGAGCACCGCACAGCTCCACGAGACCGGTCTTGTCATAGACGCTGATCAGCGCCCTGCGGATCGGGCGACGGCCTTCGGTCATGCTCCACTCCTGGGATCTGGGGAATCTGGGGGATCTGGTGCGGGCACGTCGGTCGGGCACCCGCCGATAGCGGATGGGCACCCAGGCGGACGATGCCCACGACGTCACTCCCCGGTGGTGGCCACCTACGCCAGTCGTGTGGTTTCCACCCTATCGGCCGCCCGTTGCGGCCCGTCCCTGGAACCGACGTGGACGCGGCGACCGTGCACGACGTAGCCTTCGCGCGCCATCCGGCCCACGTACTGCACCAGCATCGCCCGCTCCAGCACCTTGATCCGCTCGTGCAGGGATCCCTCGGTGTCGTCGGGCAGCACGTCGACGGCGCGCTGCGCGATGATGGGGCCGGTGTCCACCCCGGCGTCGACCAGGTGACACGTGCAGCCCGTCACCGTCACCCCGTAGGCGACAGCGTCCCGGACGGCGTGCGCCCCGGGGAAACTCGGCAGTAGCGCCGGGTGCGTGTTGACCACGCGGTCGGAGAAGGCCGCCAGGAACACCGGGCCCAGGATCCTCATGAACCCTGCGCCCACGACCAGCTGGGGCGCGAAATCTGCCACGCGAGCGGTCAACGCAGCGTCCCACCCCGAACGGTCCGGGTGATCGGCCACGCGCTCCACGAACGTCGGCACTCCGGCCCGTTCGGCCCGTGCCAGCCCCTCGATCCCGAGCCGGTCGGCGCCGACGGCGACCACGCGCACCCCGTACGACGCGACGGCCGCGGCGTCGAGCAGGGCCTGCAGGTTGGTCCCCGATCCGGACACGAGCACCACGATCGGGACGCCACCCGCGCCGGGCTCGGCACCGGCCGAATCGTCGCCGGGCGAACCCTCGCCGGGCGAACCCTCGCCGGGCGAACCCTCGCCGGGTGGACCGCTGCCGGAAA
>JBDTWM010000081.1:0-13035 GCA_040006675.1 Dermatophilaceae bacterium
GGGAGCTGCAGCCACCGGTGCGGGGACGGTAGTGACCGGTGCGGGTTCTGCAGCCACCGGGGCCGCAGCGGCGGGAGCCGCCGACCCGACCGGCATCGTTGCGAGGCTTGCCATCGCCTCCGACGCGGGCATCGTGCGCCGCTCGCCGAGCGCCTCCCTGAGTTTGCCCCACGCGGCGCTGTCCGCGATCGCGGCGGGCGCCGCTGCCGCTGCTGGGGCGGCAGAGACCGGTGCGGGGGCTGCGGGCGACTGGGCTGGAGCCGGAGCTCCGAGGCTCGCGGGCACCTCGATCGGGGCAGGCGCGGCCGGGGTCTGGGTCTGGGCCTGTGCAGTGTCCGCGGCAGCGGCAGCGGCAGCGGGTTCAGGTACCGTCTCGGCAGCCGGGGCTTGGGCCACTGCCGAGGCGGGAGCCTGCGCCGTCGCGGCAGGTGCCGCGCTCGTCTGGACGCCGAGTAGTTCCATCGCCTCGGACGCGGGCATCGTGCGCCGATCACCGAGGGCCTCTGTGAGCGTCGCCCACGCCGCTGCGCCGGCCACGGATGCCTTCGCTGCGGCGGGGGGCGGCGTGGCTGCGACGGGGGCTGGTGTTGGCGACGGAACCTGCGGTGCAGTGGCCGTGGGAGCGGGGACGGCGGGCGCATCCGCGCGAACCTCGTCGTCCGCGGCGGCCGGGGCCGATTCCTTCGCTCCACCCATCAGGGCCAACGCCTCGGAGGCGGTCATCTTGCCCGTGGGGATCGTCGGAGTCGCCGCCGACGCGGCGGACGCCTCTGCGGCATCGGGCCGTTGCACCGGCGGGACCGTCGGTGCCGGATCGTCGACGGACACAGCTTCCTTGACCGACGCCGACTCCTTGACCGACACGGCTTCCTCGACCCGCACCGTCTCCTCGACGGGCACGGGCGTCGACTCGGTGGGGGTCGGCTGCGCCACGGGCTCATCCGTGCTCCGCGCGGCAGGAGCATCCTGCGAAGCGTCGGGGGCCGGGGCCGCGAGGACCTCGGCAGCAGCGGCCTCGGCCAGCGGCGTCGGGGGTGTCGCCTCGATCGGCAAGACGGTGGGGGCCGCGACGGGCGCCGCGACCGGCGTGGGCTCCACCGGAGCTCGGACGGAGGCCAGCAGCATCTGGGCGATGTCGACGACCTCGACCGCCGCCTTGGCCGATCCCTCCTCCTTCTGGGCGTTGAGCCCGTCGGACAGCATCACCCGGCAGAACGGGCACCCGATCGCGATCCGGTCCGCGCCGGTCGCCACGGCCTCGGCGGTCCGGTTGGCGTTGATCCGACTGCCGAGCCGTTCCTCCATCCACATGCGAGCACCGCCGGCGCCGCAGCAGAACGAACGAGTCTTGGAGCGTTCCATCTCGCGGTAGCCCACGCCCGGCAGGGCGTGCAACAGCTCACGCGGCGGGTTGTAGACGTGGTTGTGTCGGCCCAGGTAGCACGGATCGTGGTACGTCACCAGGGAGCCGGTCGAGGCCGCGCCGGCCGTCGAAGCCACCTCGGGGCGCGACACGGGGACCAGCTTGCGTTCCTTCACGAGGCGGTTCAGCAGCTGGGTGTGGTGGATCACCTCGTACGAGCCGCCGAACTGCGGGTACTCGTTTTTGAGCGTGTTGAGGCAATGCGGGCACGTGACCACGATCTTGGTGGCCTGCGAGTCGTTCAGCACCTCGATGTTCTTCGCGGCCATGGCCTGGAACAGGATTTCGTTGCCGGCGCGCCTCGCGGAGTCACCCGTACAGGACTCTCCCTCGCCAAGCACCGCGAACGACACTCCGGCCGTGTGCAGCAGCTCTGCGACAGCGCGGGTTGTTTTCTTGGCGCGGTCCTCGAACGCGCCCGCGCACCCCACCCAGAACAGGTAATCGACGGCGGACAAGGACTCGACGTCACACTCCCGTCCGCCGCCGACGAGCGGCACGTCGAACGGCAGTCCGTTGGCCCAATCCAGGCGGATCTTGTTGGCCATGCCCCACGGGTTGCCCTTGCCCTCCAGGTTCTTGAAGAGGCCGCCGAGCTCACCAGGGAACGCCGATTCGATCAGCACCCGGTGGCGACGCATGTCGACGATCGTGTCGACGTGCTCGATGTCGACAGGGCACTGCTCCACGCACGCGCCGCACGTCGTGCAGGCCCAGAGCGCGTCGTCGTCGATGATCGCGTCGGGGCCGAGCGCGTCGTAGGCGCCGAGGGGGTAAGCCAGCTCGTACCCCGTGTCGCCGATCAGCGGGATCTCCTCGAGCCGCTTGATGTGCTTCGGCTCGTCGTGCCGCCTGTCCTCGGAGGCGAGGACCCAGGGGGCCTTTGCGTGTGCATGGTCGCGCAACGTCATCACGACGAGCTTGGGAGACAGGGGCTTCTCGGTGTTCCAGGCCGGGCACTGGCTCTGGCAGCGGCCGCACTCGGTGCACGTCGTGAAGTCGAGGAGCGACTTCCACGAGAAGTCCTCGATCTTGCCCGCGCCGAGCCGCGGCTCAGCGGCGTCCTCGCCTTCGCCCATCGCCTCAAAGTCTTGGAGGGTCATCGGCGTGCCCGCGTCCGTCAGGATCGGGCGCAGGTTCCCCAACGCGGTACGGCCAGAGGACTCGCGCTTGAACCAGATATTGAAGAAGACCAGGAACCGGTGCCAGGCCACGCCCATGGTGGGCTGCAGTGAGATGGTGATCATCCAGGCGAAGGAGATGAGGATCTTCAGCATCGCGAAGATGTAGATCGCCTCGTACACCATCGGCAGCGCCAAGTAACCCCACACGTTCGCACCCCAGAACGTGAGCGGGAAGTGGTGCCACAGAACGGCGTCGGGTTCGTTCACGGCGACCATGCGCGCTTCGAGCGTGCGGAGCAGCAGGATGCAGATGGTGACGCCGAGGATCGTGGCCTCGACGTAGTAGGCCTGCCACCATGTCGAACCGAAGAAGCGGCTGTCGCGGCCGTGGACACCCTTCGCCCGTCGCGGGTGGTTGACCTGCCGGATCGCGATGAGCACGAGGATGCCGATGAGCCCGCCGAACGCGTAGACCTCGATCAGCCATTCGAACGGGGCGAAGTGGCCGATGATCGGCAGCCGGAACTCCGGCCAGATGAGCTGGAAGAACGCGTTGACCAGCGTCGCGAACAGCAGGAAGAAGCTCAGCGCCGTGAACCAGTGCGCGATCGCCACGACAGGCAGTGGCGCCATCCGGGTATGCCCCAGGAACTCCTTGACGACGACCCACGTGCGGGTCGCCGGTCGGTCCGTGCGGGTCGGATCCGTCGTGCCCATCCGGAAGACTTTGCTGAAGGTATAGACCTGACGGAAGAGCATGACCCAGGCCAGCGAGGGGATCGTGAAGCATAGGAAGATCGCAGTCATCTGCAGCGCCGACATATGCCGAATCGTACGGAGGGAATGGGTCGGTCACCTGGCGTTTGGGCTGTGACATCGGTCAACGCGACCGCTTGGGCACCTCCTGAGCAGGAACGACGGTCGTTCCGTGGGCTACCTATGAGTACGACGGAAAGGGTCGATCGTCTCAGTCGGCGGCGCCCCCGAGCGCGGCGGCGCCTACGGGCTCATAATCGTGTCTTGGAATACCCATAACAGAACAGTCGCTGTGGGAGCCGTTGGTCGCGTCGCTTCCGGGCCGCGCCCGGGCACCGCCGTCCAGCGTGCCGCCACTCGACCAGATCCGATCCGTCTCAACGATTTCGAAGGTGACACACCGTATGCCGATCTACGACGACGTCACGGCCCTTATCGGTCGTACTCCTCTCGTGCGCATCAACCGGATCATCGACTCGGGCGCGACGGTGGCGGCCAAGCTTGAGTCGTTCAACCCCGCGAACTCGGTGAAGGACCGCATCGGCGTGGCGATCATCGACGCCGCTGAGGCCAGCGGCAAGCTCAAGCCGGGCGGCACCATTGTCGAAGGCACGAGCGGCAACACGGGCATCGCCCTCGCCATGGTCGGCGCGGCCCGCGGCTACAAGGTCGTGTTGACGATGCCCGAGACCATGAGCAAGGAGCGGCGTGCCCTGCTGCGCGCGTTCGGTGCCGAGCTCGTGCTGACACCGGGCTCGGAGGGGATGCGCGGCGCGGTGGCCAAGGCCGAGGAACTTGCCAAGACCGACAACGCGGTCCTTGCCCAGCAGTTCGACAACCCCGCCAACCCGGAGATCCACCGCACGACGACTGCCGAGGAAATCTGGGCGGACACCGACGGCAAGGTCGACATCTTCGTCGTCGGCGTCGGCACGGGCGGCACGGTCACCGGCGTCGGCCAGGTGCTCAAGCAACGCAACCCGGCCATCCAGATCGTTGCGGTCGAGCCGACCGAGTCGCCGATTCTGTCCGGTGGCAAGCCTGGCCCCCACAAGATCCAGGGCCTCGGTGCCAACTTCGTCCCCGCCAACTACGACGCCTCCGTCGTCGACGAGGTCATCACGGTCGACGCGCCGACCTCCGTGGAATGGGCCCGCAAGGCAGCCACGCAGGAGGGCCTGCTGGTCGGCATTTCCTGCGGGGCCGCGCTCGCCGCTGCGGCCCAGGTCGCCGTACGCCCCGAGAACGACGGTAAGACGATCGTGGTCCTGCTGCCGGACTTCGGTGAGCGCTACATCTCCACCATCCTCTTCGAAGGGCTCACCGACGAGTGAGGCCGCCGCAGGTGGCCCGCGACGGCACTGCGCGACGAGGGGCCGGTCCGTGGTGGACCGGCCCCTCGCCGCGCAGTGCCGGGGGAGTCGTTGACGACCTACTTGGCGCTTGTCGCGCCGCCCGTCGCCTCTTCTGCAGAGCGGGCGATGAACTCGTCGCGCTTGCTCTCGCTGACGGCGCGCTCGTTGGAGTCGTCGTTGATGGCGTTGACCTGGGCCATGTGGTCGTCGCTGCCGGCGGCGATCTCCTCGGGGAGAAGCTCGGCGCGGGGGCGCGACAAAGGCTCGTTGTCATTGGACATGGGTCTGACCCTTCGAGGTGGGGGTTGAGCGGGGGCGTGAACTGCTTGCGCGCCGTCGGCCGGGTCGCCCGACGGCGCGGCCTGCGTCATCGCGGCCTTCGCGGCGCCGGCGGAGTCGGAAAGCTTGGCCCGGATGTCGGGGGCGACCTCGCGAGCCGTTGCGGCGACGCGGGTCTGCGCTGACGCGACTTTGTCTTGCACGCGGGGGTCATGCCACAACTGGTCCGCCTGGGACTTGAGCTGGTCGTAGCGGACGCGGCCGGCGCGAGCCCCCAAGACGTATCCTGCAGCTGCTCCGACCAGGAAAGACAGGCGACCTCGCATAGCACGTCCTCCCTGATAATTGTGAGCCCTATGAGGGCGTCTGGCGACACCTTAGACGGTGTCCCGAACGCAAGCACCCCGAACGCCGAAGGCGCCGGATGCGCCCGCAGGTGCGGCCTACGCCCGCGGGCGGCCGTCGACGCAAGGCCGTCTCGTAGTCCGTCCTGGGGCGTCCGCAGAGCCAGATCCCGTTGTCTCATGCCTCGGGAAGGAGATAGCCGCGCACGGTACTCTAAGGCGTGCGACCCGGCGCTGGCCTCGAAGACATCTGACGGCGACGCCGCCGATGGCGGAAGGTGATCATGGCCCGATACTGCCCCGAGTGCGGCTCCCAGTTCACCCCGCAGGCGAAGTTCTGCGTGTCCTGCGGGTCACCCGTCCCGGGTTCCGCGCCGACGGCGAGTGACGTGGATGCTGCCACGGTGTCCTCCGCCACGCTGGACGGCACCGGTCCGACGCCGCACGTGCCGCGCGCGTCGTCCGCGTCGGCAGATTCGGGGTCCGGCACCGCTCCCATGAACGCGGGCTTTGTCGGTTGGCCCGACGAGATCCCGGATCCGTGGAGCGGAGCCTCGGCCGCGATCCCGGGGGCGGGTCCGGCCAGTGGGTCAGGTCTCCACGGGACGATGGACCCGGTCGGTTCGAACCCTGCGCGACGGCGTCGTCCCTACGTGCTCTCGGCGGCCTCCGTGGCCGTCGTGCTGGTCGTGGCGGCTCTGGCCTGGGGCGCGACTCAACGGGGTGTGGCCCCCGACGCGCCGTCCGCGCCCGCGGCGGCGACCGTTCTGGGCACCACCCAGTCGACGACCGATGCAACGAGCAGCCCGGACGCTGCCACCACTGATGTCAAGAGGTCTTCGGATGCGTTCACGGCGACCCTGCGCAGCGGCCAGAGCTCGAGGGAGACGCTGGTGCGCGGCATCGCGACCTACTGCGACGGGGAGGACAAGGCCGCTGGACAGCGGCAGATCCAGGAGGCACTGCAGGGGCGGCTGGCGCAGCTGGCCAAGCTGACCGAGCTGGGCAACGAGCCCTTCCGCGAGGTCAGCGGCGCGCCCGCCGCCCGCGACAAGCTGCGCGCCGCGCTGCAGGCGTCAGCGGACGCGGATCAGGTGTACTTGCGGATGGCCGAGGAGGGCAGCCTCGCGTGTCCGGTGGGCGACGCCCCTGACCTGGTGACCGCCGACCAGAAGGCGTCCGCGGCGAAGGAGTCGTTCCTGGCGTCGTGGAACCCGATCGCGACCGGTGCTGGCTTGGCTCCGATGTCGCGCGAGGACATCTGACCGACGCCGCTCCTGAACGGGGTGGCTGACGACCGACCGTAGACTGATCGGTGGGTCGGCACGGGTGGGCCGGCCTGGGAGGGCTCGCATAGTGGCCTAGTGCGGCGGTCTTGAAAACCGCTATGGGGGCGACCTCATCGTGGGTTCGAATCCCACGCCCTCCGCCGTTGAGAACTCAACCGTCGTCCAGGAGCCCGTTCCCGGGGACCGATCACGGGATGGGCGTTGGGCAGCTGCCGGCGGATAGGCGCGACGCGTACCCCGCCACGTCGACCCCCTGACCTTGGCGAACAGCCTTCCTTGGCATGGCGGTACGGCCTGTCGGCCACCGTGCTACGGTTGTCCTGGTTGCATCAGCAGTTCCTCGCAGGACGTCTCGAAATCTGGCATTTGGTCGGGCACATGGCTTGTGCCGCCCGGTCTGCTCGATCACGAGGCGAAGGGCACGTCCCGGGCTGCACGGGGTAATGCGGCAGCCCGGTGTTCACGAAGTGTGGGCACCGATGGCCACACGACAGAGAGTTGTATTCCCCATGGCACAGGGCACCGTGAAGTGGTTCAACGCCGAAAAGGGCTTCGGATTCATCGCTCAAGACGGCGGCGGCCCCGACGTTTTCGTGCACTACAGCGCGATCCAGACAAGTGGCTACCGCTCCCTCGACGAGGCGCAGCGGGTGGAGTTCGAGGTCACCCAGGGTCCGAAGGGCCCGCAGGCTGACAACGTCCAGGCGCTGTAAGGCCGAGTTTCGCCAAATCGCATGACGAAGGGCCCCCGACCGGTCGGTCGGGGGCCCTTCGCTTCGTCTGGACCGGTCAAACCCCCGCGGTCCGGCCAGAGGAGGCCCTCCCTACGCGTACGCTCTGCCGATCACGTTGCCACGCGAGGGAACCCGCTCGCCCACTCGCGCCTCCCCCGAGGAGTCGTCTCAGCAGGCGTCGGACAGGTCGACGAGCAACTGCGTAGTGGGTGCGTCGGTGGTCTGTCCTGTTGCTCCCGGACCGGCAGATCCTCCAGGGGGATGTCGACCGAGAGGTTGCGTTGGGTCGCCTGCGCAATCTGGGGGTAGCGGGTGAACAGGGTCTGCGCGTCGACCTGCGTGATGAGTGCCCCCGCGAGGCACAGGCCCAGGATCTGCCAGACGACGCCCCGCGTGCTGGTCAGGTCCGGGCTGGAGTCGCTGCCGAACAGGTCGGCATGCTGCTCGGCCTCCTCCCAGACCGCGTTGAGCAGGCATTCGCTGCTGCGCTGGTAGCCGTTGGGATACAGCGAGTGCCGGGGGTGGACGCGGGGAACGGCACATTTTCCAGGTTGCGCGGCACGAACGCCCTCGCCAACGACAGTGAGACGCTCGCGCTCCAAGCCGCTGTGTGGACCCGACGAGCTGGGCCGGGTAACCTGACGGGTGCCCTCACGAGGTTCGCCCAGACGACAGCGGGAGTCCCGGGTGGGGGCGGGGAGGCGTCGCCTAGTCCGGTCTATGGCGCCCGCCTGCTAAGCGGGTTTGGGGATCACACCCCATCGAGGGTTCAAATCCCTCCGCCTCCGCCCACACGAGCGCCATCCTTCGGTCCTGCCCGGTCCGACGAGACTCCCGGCCGGGACACCCGGCCGGGAGTCTCGTGTAGGGCCCGCAGCGAGGACGGCATGCGACGGCAAACGACAACATGCCACACCAGCGGCAGCCCTGCCGAGAACGGACGTGCACAAGCAGGCCGTCCTCCGGGAGAGGGGTCATGTTGTCAGGGAGTTCGGCCCTCGTCCGGAGGACGGCCTTGGGGAAGCCCGGTCGGGGGGCGGCGGTGGGGGTCGATCGTGTGTCGTGACCGGATGACCTAGGGCTGCCAGCGATCGAAGCACACGATGGCGTCCCTCGCGACGGGGCCGAAACGTCGGCGATCCGCGTTGACGGAGTCTCGCCGCGCGCGAAGCCTGCCCAGGAGTGAGATCAGGAGGGATCGTGTCTCGGGGGCGCGACGAGGAAACGTCGGTACCTCGAGCGACATGGTCCGAGTTAGCGTGAGCTGGTTCACGGTGCGACTCCTCCGTCACGGTGCGTGCATCAGGCGCGACTGATGCACGCATCCGCCGGGACGGGCACAGCACCCGGGCCGACTATCCCCATCGGGCCGCCGATCTGTCACAATCGCGTTCAACTCCAAGTATTCTCGGGCGTCTTCGTCGCCGACGGAAGCCCCCCATTGGGGGGTGCCCGTCGGCGACGTCACCAGAGATCCCGCAGCCGTAAGTCTTCGGCGCCGGCCGAGGGAGGGGGACTTTGGCCCGTGAACGCTGTGCGCATCGCGCTGGTGGACGATCACCCGCCGGTCCTGCGCGGGGCCATCGACGCACTCGAGGCGGCGCTGCTCGTGGCCACCTCGGTGACCGCCCGCACGGTCGGGGAACTGCTGGCGAACCGCGGGCCGTACGACGTCGTGATCCTGGACCTGCAGCTCGGCGACGGCTCGGATCCCGCGGGCAACGTGGAAGCGATCCTCGAGCGTGGGTGGCCGGTGCTGATCTACACCCAGGAAACGCACGTACGCGTCGTGGCGCGCTGCTTCCGCGCCGGGGCCAGCGGCATCGTGGCCAAGCGCGACGAGCTGTCGACGCTCATCGAGGCGGTGACGCTGGTGGCCCAGGGCCAGCCGTTCCTCAGCGGCGACTGGGCCGGAGCGCTGGAGGCCGACGCCACCGCGATCCCGCACCTGGCGCCCCGCGAGTACGAGGCGTTGCGCTTCTACGCCGCGGGCCTGCCCTTGAAGTCGGTCGCTCGCCGCATGGGGATCTCCCCCGAGACGGTCAAGGATCACCTGATGCGGGTCAGGCGGCGCTACCAGGAGATCGGCCGGCCGGCGGCGACGAAGACGGACCTGTATATCCGGGCCGTCGAAGATGGGCTTCTGCCCCCGCCCTCTGTCGGCAACCCTCCGTGAGCCGCGCCGACCCCCTGGCCGGCTGGCCCGTCGGCCGAGGGCTGCGCATCACCGTGTTCCTCGTCGCGTGCATCGCGTGGGCGACCGCCCTCGGCGAGCAGTTCGCCACCCCGAGCTTCTACCCCGCGTGGTTCGCCGTCGTCTCGTACGGTCTCGTGGGGCTCGTCTTGCTCCTCTCCCTCGCGCAATGTCGCACCCCGACCGGCCCGCTCGTCGGGATGCGTCTCTACGTGGGGTTGGCGCTCGTCCTGCGGTGGGCGGAGCTGGCGGTGGTGACCCCGCCGCCGGGGTCCGTCGGTTACGCTCCGCTGTCAAATATCCTCTTCAGCGGCATGGTGCTCACCGGCTTCTGCCTGCGTGCCACCATCGGGGCGCCGATGGTGCTCGCTGCCGCCATCGGCTTCCTGCCGGCGCGCATCGAGGTCGTCGGGACCCTGCAGGGCGTGGCCGAGGGCGCCGTCTACCTGGCGGCGAGCGGAGCGCCGTTCCTCGTGGTGGCGCGGCTCGGGCGCGAGCTGAGGCGGCTCGGGGCGGCGGGCCAGGCCGCGCACCAGGAGCGGGCTCGGGCCGTGGCCTCGGCAGAGCGGGCCCGGCTGCACGAATGGTGGGACGGGCTCATCCACGACCAGGTGCTGGCGGCGCTGAACCTGGCCGCGCACGGCCAGGTCGCCGCGGCGGCGACGCCCGCGCGACAGGCCGTGGGGCGGCTGTCCGACGTCGAGGCCGGCCCGGTGTCGCGGCCGGACGCGATCGCCCGGCACGCGCGCTCCCTGCGCGTCGACGTGGACCTGGACCTGCACGGCTGGAGCGAGGGGGCGGCGGGCGACACGTTGGAGGCCGCGACCTGCGAGGCCATCACGAACGCGTCCCGACACTCGGGCGTCCGCGCCGCGCGGGTGAGTTCATCGTGCCTCCAGGGCCTCTGCCGCGTCACGGTGCGCGACGAGGGCCGCGGCTTCGACCTGTCCTCGGTCCCCGACGCCCGGCTCGGGGTGCGCCGGCGCATCCTGGGGGGCCTGGAGGCGATCGGGGGGCACGCGTCGATCGACTCGGCCGTCGGGGAGGGGACCACGGTGCGGCTGTCGGCGCCCCTCGAGATCGTGCCGCCGGCCGCCCCACCGCCGGAGCGGTGGAGACTTCGTATCTTCCTTCCCGCGGCGCTCCTGGCCGCCCTCCACATGGGAGCGCACATCGCGGTGGGCACCACGTTCCTGTTCGCGGCGCTGCTTCCCGCCATCGCCGTCGCGGGGATGGCGCTCATTCCCGCGCTGACGGTCCTGGTGGCGATGGTCCCGGCCCGCGGACCGGCGTGGGCAGGTGCCCTGGTCGCGATCGCGCTCACGTGGGGCGTCCTTATCGGGAACGTCCGCGACCCCGACATCGGCGACTGGAGGCTGTGGTTCGTCGGCGCCTTCGACACGGCGGTGGTCATCGTCGGTCTCCGGCGCGGGATCGTGGCGGCTTTCGCCGTCGTGACCGCGGCCAGCGGGTTGGGGTTGGCGGTGTTGTTCGTACGAGGTGAGGTGGCACTTGTCCCGATCGCGGTGGCAACGTTCCAGTGCTATGCCTGGAGTATCGGTGCGGGCGGCATGAAGCTGGTCCTCGACCGGGCGGGTCGGCGCATCTTGTCCGAGACGGCCGACCGTGCCGAGGCGGCTGCGCGGTCGCTCGCGGTCGCCGCCCGGGAGGCGGAGTCGCAGGCCCGTCGCGCCGCGCTCGACGCGGAGGTGGTGCCGTACCTGGAACGCATCGCTGAGGGAGAGGAACTCAACCGGTGCGATCGGGCGCGCTGCGCCGACCTGGAGTCGGTCGCGCGGGACCTGCTGGTCGCGGGCACACTGCTCAACTCGGAGCTGGCGGCCTCGATCGCCGAGGCAAGGGCGCGTGGCGTCGTCGTGACCGTCGTGGGGCGGCGCGACGGCAGGTCTGTCGAGGCGTTCCACGAGGTCGTGGCCGGACTACTGCGTGCCGCGCGACCTCGTGACCGGCTGCAGCTGACCTGGCGGCTCCTGCCGGATGGTCGGTGCGGCGTGGGGAGCCTGGTCGGGGACGGAGCCGGCGAGGAGTGGACGGGCAGGTTTCCGTCCCGGGTGGGCGGGGTCGGGATCACGGTCTCCGTGGACGAGGACTCGGTGCTCGTGGAACTCCAGGCGGCGGACACCGCGCAAGGTTCGCGGCCCGCCGCTCTCACGCGGGTGTGAGGCGCCGCCCGCGCCCCGTGTTTCGTCCGGGTCCTCCGGGAGCAGGCGGGCGTCGACGGGAGACTCCACGGTCATCCAGCTGCGGAAAGCCACGAACTTCACCCCGGTCGACACCGCCGTGGCGACGCCGACGACGCACGTCGCGACGACGGTGGGCGCGCCCGGCCACAGGTCGCCCAGCACCGCCAGGGCGCCGGCGGTCAGGAGCCACGTGACGACGAAGATCGCGTACCCCTGAAGCTGAGCCCGCCACGCTCCCGCGCGCCCGCGGACCCCGAACGCCCACCGCCGGTTGAGCCACGTGTTCCCGGCGGTCGCGAGGAGCAGCGAGAGGACGTTGGCCACCTGCGTGGGGACCCCGGCGCCGCTCATGGCAGCGAACAGCCCCAGCTGGATCACCGTGCTGGCCAGGCCGACGCCGGCAAACCGCCCGACCTGACCCAGATCGCCGCCGCCCAACGTGTTGCCGAGTCGACCGCGACCGATGCGCAGCGCGAGGTCGTCCACGGGGATGATCGCGTGCGCGAACGCTCGCCGCAGCCTTGCCACGCCGGCCAGATCGTCCCGGGCGGTCCCGGAGACGTCGACGCGGGAGTCCGGGTCGTCGTACCAGTCCACCGGCACTTCGTGGATCCGCAGCCGGCAGCGTTCGGCGAGCACGAGCAACTCGGTGTCGAAGAACCATGCCGTGTCCTGCACCCAGGGCAGCAGCTCGCGCGCCACGTCTCCTCGGATCGCCTTGAACCCGCACTGCGCGTCGCTGAACCGGACGCCCAGGGCGGTGCGCAGGATCAGGTTGTACGAGCGGGAGACGAACTCCCGGTATGCCCCGCGCACCACCCGGGAACCGCTTGACAGCCGCGTGCCGATCGCCAGGTCCGAGTGCCCCGACATCAGCGGCGCCACCAGGGGCCACAGGGCGTCGAGGTCGGTGGACAGATCGACGTCCATGTACGCCAGCACCGGTGCGTCCGAGGCCAGCCACACCTCCTTGAGCGCCCGGCCCCGGCCCTTGAGGGACAGGTGGTGGGCTCGCACGCTCGGATAGCGCCCGGCGAGGTCGGTCGCGACCTGCCAGGTCGCGTCCGTGCTCGCGTTGTCGGCGATGGTGATGCGGTACGGGTACGGGAAGGTGGCTGCCAGGTGCCGGTCGAGCCGATCGATGCACACCGGGAGCGAGTGCTGCTCGTTGTAGACCGGGATCACGACGTCGAGGACGGCCCCCGTCGGGCGAGCCAGGTGCGCCCCGGACGGGGCTGGCCGGCATTCGGTCCCCGGGTGGGCGGCCGCGGGACCGGTCGCGGGACCGGTCGCCTCGGGACACATCCCGACGAACCCGGTCCGGTCGACGGCG
>JBDTWM010000082.1:0-12907 GCA_040006675.1 Dermatophilaceae bacterium
CCGTGAAACCGGCATCGACGACCTCCTGGGCGAAGCCGATCACACTCGGGGTGAGGCCCGGGATCTCGTGGATGACGATCACGCCTGGGCCGCTGCCTTTGCGGTAGTTCGGATGAGTGACCTCGCGGTGGGAGTGCTCGCCCTTGGTCCAGCTGTTGAGGGGGGTCATGAGCTGATCCTGCCTGGAGTTGCTCGTGGGAGGCTGCCTGTGTGGACGACGCCGGCAACCAGGTCCGAACCAGAAGATTCGCTGCTCGCTGGTGGATCACCGACCGGCGCGGGCGGGTGGTGGTGGCGCAGTCCCCGAATCCGGCGATCGCGGTCTGGCTGGTCAGCCTCGTGGTTCCCTGGACCGGGCTGCTCGACGGCCCGCGGGAAGACACGCTGCGGCTGGTCGGCTCCGGCGCGTTGGTCGTCTGGGCGCTGGACGAACTGGTGCGCGGGTCCAGCCCGTTCCGTCGCCTGCTGGGCGCTGTGGTGCTCGGCTTCCTGATGGTTCGCCTCTTCGGATGAGCGACTTCGCCCAGCGAGCCGACGGGCTGAAAGCCGCGGCCGAGGCGCGATCGTGAGGAGGAAACTCAAGCGCCGGGGGACATCCCGCGGCCAGCACGAGCGACCGCTCGGAGTTCGAACGACCCCTCGGGCGATCCGACCTCCTCGAACAAGGCCTTGCGCAGCGCGTCCTGCTTCTCAGGCGACTGCCGCACAGCGTGGTTTCCGGCCGGTCCGATGCCGGCCAAGAATCCCGACCACAGCTCGTCGTACGACGCGTAGGTCGACGCCACCTCCAGCGTCGACTCGGCGGTCTGTTCGAAGCCCGCGTCGGCGAACAGCTCGGCCAGCTCGCCCTCCCGTCCGAAGCGGAGCGCCGCCACGTCGCGGGCGACCGGGTCCAGGCTCACTGCGGCGTCCCAGAAGTGCCGCAGCATCTCCATTCCGTGCGTGAAGTCCCAGCTGCAGGCGGCCACCGTCCCGCCAGGGCGCAGCACCCGCCGCATCTCGCGAGCAGCCGCCTTGGGATCGCTGACGAAGTGCAGAACCAACTGGGCTAGCACCACGTCCCGGGAGGCGTCCTCGCACGGCAGCTTCTCGGCGTGCCCGAGACGGACTTCGACGCCCGGGTGGCGAACGCGACACTCCTCCACGAACGGCTCCGAGGGGTCGCAGGCCAGCACCGCCGCAGGACCGAGCCGCTCCGCGAGGACACCCGTCAGCGCGCCGGGACCACATCCGACGTCGAGAGCGGACTGTCCGGCCGTGACCTTTGCCCAGTCGGCGAACACCGGGGCCAGGGACTGGGAGTAGCGCCCCATATAGGCGTCGTAGACCGCCCCCGTTCTGTGAAACGTGGCCGCTCCCTCGACGGGCTTGACCATCGCCGCTCCTCACCCGGCGACGCGTCGTCTCCGTTCAGCGCACGCTACTCCGCTCGTGACCCGGAGATCCGTGGCGGAGGCCACGTCGTCGGACGATCCTGGGCACAGGGCCGTCACACGAGACGATCGGCAAGGTCACCGACGGCGTCGTGCAGGAGGGCACCGCCTGGCGGATCCGTCCGATGGCGGCGTCATGTCCGGTGATCTGCCTCGACGAGGGAGAGGGTGGGTTGACGATGGATGCTCAGGACCACGCCGGGTGGAGCCTGGCTGACTGGCGGCACCGACTGCGCAACGGACCCGCCACCGCCGACGTGTTCACCAGCGCCGAACTGGAGGGGCTCGACGATCCCGTTCGGGCTCACCTTGGCCAGGCGATCGTTCCAGGTGCGTCCTTGGCGCAGTGCGCTCAGATCACGATGCGCGGAAGCATCAAGATCGGGCGGTGGCTGCCGTTTCGGGCGCGGCAGATCCTGCGGCCTCACGACGGCTTCATCTGGGCGGCTCGTGTCGCGGGTGTCATCGCCGGATCGGACCGTTACCTGGACGGCATCGGTGGGATGCAGTGGAAGCTCGCCGGACTGGTCAATGTGGCGAAAGCGGATGGGCCCGACGTCTCGCGCAGCGCCGCCGGCCGCTGCGGCGCCGAGGGCATCTGGCTGCCGACCGCGCTGCTCCCGCGTTTCGGGGTGCGCTGGTCAGCCCAGGACAGCAACCACATCACCGCCCACTACCTGGTCGGGGATACCCCGATCGAGGCCCGGTGCCAGGTGGGACCGGATGGACACCTCCGGTCCGTGACCTTCGAGCGCTGGGGCGACCCCGACCAGACCGGACAGTGGGGGTGGCACACGTTCGGCGGTACCTTCACCGCGCAGCGCACCTTCGCGGGCCTGTCCATTCCCAGCAGCGGGCGAATGGGCTGGCACTACGGGACCGACCGCTGGGAGAGCGGCGAGTTCTTCCGATACCAGATCACCGACCTGCAACCACTCGCGCCGGACGGCGAGTGTGACCCGTGAGTCAGCACCGCGGGCGTCCCGGCAATCGTGGCCTGTCTCCGGTTGTCGTTCCCAGCGGGCGCGGTCACCGAGGTCGGCTCCCCGCGGTCGGGCGGGGTTGAGGCGGAGGCAGCCCAGCTCGTCGAGCTGTGTCGCGTCAGACTCACGGGATCGGTTGACGCACCTGCGGGGGAGCGCAATCGTGGGCAGGGCGGTGAATTCCTCGTCGCGATCCTACGACGGAGGGGTATCGAGATGGATTCGCTCCCAGAGCAGTACGCGGCCCGGTTGGAGATCGACGTCCCGGAACGGCTGGATCGGGTGACCTCGTTCTTCCGGCTGATCTGGATCATCCCGATCGCCGTCGTGGTCGGCGCGCTGTCGGCCTCGGCGAACGAGACGGTGACGACCGTGACCAACGGAGTGATCGAGACGACCACCCGCAGCAGTGGCGGCATCACGGGTGGGCTCTTCGCGGCAACCCTGCTGATGATCGTGTTCCGGATGCGTTACCCGCGCTGGTGGTTCGACTTCGCACGCGAGTTCACCCGGTTCAACGCCCGCGTGGGTGCCTACCTGTTCCTGCTCACGGACACCTACCCCTCGACGGTCGATGAGCAGTCGGTGCACTTGGAGATCGACTATCCCGACGTCCAGACGGACCTGAACCGGTGGCTTCCGTTGGTCAAGTGGCTCCTGGCGATCCCGCATTACATCGTGCTCGTGGCGCTGTGGATCGGCGCGATCGTGGTCTGGGTCATCGCCTGGTTCGCGATCCTGTTCACCGGACGCATCCCACGGTCGCTGTTCGACTACCTGGTCGGCGTGGGCCGGTGGGGCCTGCGCGTGCAGGCGTACGCGTTCCTGCTGGTCACCGACCGCTACCCGCCCTTCAGCCTGCGCTGAGTCCGCCGACCGTCGGGTGAGTCCTGCGAGGGACCCTCGGAGCTGACATCCCGGACGTCGATCCGCCTCGTTCGCGTGTCGGTCACCGGGTGCCGGCGTTACTCCCGGTGCTGCACCACGTTGATCACGTTGCCGTCCGGTGACCGGACCAAGAAGCGGCGCACCCCCCAGGCTTCGGTCGTCAGTGGGTGGACGATCTCGTACCCCAGCCGCCGCGCCTCGGAATACGCGGCGTCGACGTCGTCCGCGTGGACCGAGACGACCGGGCTCTCAGGAGCTGTCGCGTCATGTGTGACGAGCTGGATGCTCGCCCCGGTGTCCGGTGAGGTGTACCGGGCCACCCACCCCATGTTGAACTCCTCGGTGCTCAGCCCGAGGAAGTCGGCGTAGAAGCCCTTCGCGGCCTCGAGGTCAGCCACGCGCAGATTGGCCGTGACGCGTGTCGGGCGCATGCCGTTCTCCCTTCTGGCAAGAAAGCACGCCATGTCAGCAACGCGCACCGTGCGCGGGCAGGAACCCGCACGATGATCCCCGGTGGCCAGGGCGGTGTCCAGCACACCACCTCGCGCTCGTTGCGCCCGTGCTCCACGCGGTGCTCGATGCGCGCCATGGAACGCGCGGATCTCGGCAAGACGGCCGCCGCGGCGACGTCGCTGGGCTCTCTGCAGGTGCAGCTCGCCGAGGGTCGCTCCCGCTGACGGATCCAGCCGATCGATCGCTGCGACGTTTCGAGCGCTCCGTCCTGGGTATGTTCGAGCCATAGCGCGCGGCCTGGTCGGGTCCGCCCCAGGAAAGACCCGGAGGGCGATCCATGGCGAGTACCTCGATGGCGAGCACCCAGGCCCCGCACACGTCGGCTCCGCACACCTCGGCGCAAGGCCCCCCCCTGCTCACGAAGCAGCCCCCTCGGCCGCAACGGTCGCGGCCATCGCGACGTCGGCCGATCGGACGCGACGCCTGGAGGGATCGGACGCCTATCCGATCAGAGGTCTTTTCGGGGGAGCGTTTCGAGCAGCACGCCCACTCCCTCGCCGACGGGCACTTGGTGGTGGCGGATGCGCCGCGGGTCGTGTCCCTGCTGGCGCGACTTGACGACAACGAGGCGCGCATCCTGGCGGTGACGAAGGAACTCCTGGCCGACGCGCACGCCAAGCGGCAGACCTCGCCCGCGGCAGAGTGGATCGTCGACAACTTCTACGCGGTCGTGAAGCACGTACGACAGGCACGTCGCGACCTGCCGCCGGACTACTTCGGCGTGTTGCCGAAGCTCGGCGACGGTTTCCTCGCCGGGCATCCGCGGGTGTTTGCGACCGTGTGGGCCTACGTGGCACACACGGACAGCTGCTTCGACCCGGAGCTGCTGACCCGGTTCGTCCGGGCCTACGAGCAGCGCAAACCGTTGAGCCTCGGTGAGTTGTGGGCCGTCCCTATCTCCCTGCGGTTGCTGTTGGTGGAGAACCTGCGCCGCGTCGCCGACGAGGTGGCCGCTACCGCTCTCGCCCAGCGGCAGGCTGACCGGGTCGCCGACGCCGTGCTCGACCGTGGCCACGACGACCCTGCGACGGACATCGACGACGCGGTCCGCGCGGTGGGTCCGCTCGGCCCGTTCCGCCCCTTCGCCGTGCAGCTCATGCGTCGGTTGGCGGGTCAGGAGCAGACAGACGCCCGCGCCTGGATCGCGCGCCGCCTGGACGAGGAGGGGCTGGACCCCGAGGAGATCGTGCTGGCGGAGCATCGGGAGCAGTCGGCTGCCGCGCTCACGGCTCGCAACATCTTCACGAGCCTGCGCCTCATTCAGGACGTCACGTGGCAGGACTGGATCGAGTCGGTCAGCCTGATGGAGGAGGACCTGCGGGCGAACGCCGGTTATGCCGCGCTCGACGTGTCGACCCGCAACCTCTACCGCTCAACCATCGAGCAGCTCGCGCGCGGGTCCGGCCAACCCGAGCTGGACATCGCCCGGGCGGCTTTGCAGTGGGCCGACTACGCGGGGCAGGCCCCGCGGGACGACGTCGGCTACTGGCTCGTCGACGACGGGCGCCGGGAACTGGAGGGTGCGATCGGCTACCGCGCGCCATGGCGCCTCCGAGTCCGTCGCTTCCTGAGCGGACTGGGGCTCCCCGGGTATCTGGGTGCCCTCACGCTGACCGCGGGCGTCCTCATCGCGTTGGCCTGCGTCGCCCTGCTCGTCGCTGCGCCGGGAATCCCGCTGCTCTCCCTGGTGATCCTGGTCGCGCTGGCCTCTGTGCCGTTCAGCGACCTGGCCCTCGCCTTCGTCAACCACCGATCGGCGCGCACCTTCGCCGCGGAGATCCTGCCGGCCCTCGCGCTGCGCGACGGGGTACCCGAAGAGCTGCGAACCCTCGTCGTCATCCCGAGTCTCCTGTCGAACCACGACGAGGTCGAGGAGCTGCTGGCCTCCCTGGAGATGCACTACTTGGCCAACTCCGGCGGCGAGATCTACTTTGCCCTCGTCACCGACTTCACGGATTGGGGCGAGGAATACAGCGACACCGACGACGCGCTGTTCGCCGCGGCGGTCGAGGGCGTGCAGCGGCTCAACAGGACGTACGAAGGTGACCGTTTTATCCTCCTGCACCGCCCCCGTCGGTTCAACCCTGCCGAGGGCGTCTGGATGGGTTGGGAGCGCAAGCGCGGCAAGCTCGACGAACTGAACCGGCTGCTGCGCGGCGATAAAGACGTCGACCTGGCGGCGATGGCCGGGCGCCTCCCGGGCCCGATGCGCTACGTCCTCACCCTGGACAGCGACACCCGGCTGCCCCGAGAGGCCGCCCGCCGGCTCGTCGGCAAGCTGGCTCACCCCCTCAACCGGGCGCGCATCGACCCGGGCACGGGTCGGGTGATCCGCGGTTACGGCATCCTGCAACCGCGCGTGGCACCTGCTCTGCCGATGCGAGAAGGCACCTCGCAGTTCGAACAACTTTTCTCGACCCCTCCCGGCATGGACCGTTACGCGTTCGCGATCTCCGACATCTATCAAGACTTGTTCGGTGAAGGCTCGTTCGCCGGCAAGGGCATCTACGACGTCGACGTGGTCAGCGCGACGCTGCGTGGCCGGATCCCGACGAACAGCCTGCTGAGCCACGACCTCCTGGAGGGCAACTACGCCCGCTCCGGGCTCGTCACCGACGTCGAGGTCGTCGAGCAGTACCCCGAGGACTATCTCGTGGCCGCGGGTCGCGACCACCGGTGGACGCGCGGGGACTGGCAGTTGCTGCCGTGGCTGTTCGGGCGCGGTAAGGGCCTCAGCGGGCTCGGCCGGTGGAAGATGTTCGACAACCTGCGCCGGTCGCTGTCCCCGATCGCGCTGATCCTGGCCGTGCTCTTCGGCATCGCCACGCTGTCGCCGGTCGCGCTCCTGGTCTGGTTCGCGATCTTGGTGGCGACGTTCGTGCTGCCCCCGCTCCTGCCGCTCGGGAGTCAGCTCCTGCACTGGCGCGAGGGGATGACCGTCCGAAGCCAGGTCTCGGCTCTGCTCACCGATCTGCGCCGGGCGCTGGAGCTCGCGCTGGTCAACGGCGTGTTCATCGCCCACCGCGCGTGGACGATGGCAGACGCCGCGGTCCGTGCGCTGTACCGGATGGTCATCTCGCACCGGCACCTGCTGGAGTGGAAGACCGCGGCCGCCGCGGCACGCCGCGGCGGCGGTGCCTGGCCGTCGTACGTGCGAAGCATGCGCTGGTCCCTGCTCATTCCAGCGCTGGCCCTCGCGCTCGCGATCTGGCGAGGTCCGGCGGTCGTGGCGGTCTGTCTCCTCCCGATCCTGGCCTGGGCACTCGCTCCCGTGTACGCAGCGGCTCTCAGCCGTACGACCGACACGGTCCAGAAGGAGGCGAGCCCCCAGACTCGTGCCGCGTTGCGCCTCATCGCGCGTCGTACGTGGCACTTCTTCGACACCTTCGTCACGGCGGACGAGAACCATCTGCCTCCGGACAACTATCAGGAGAACCCGCACGGCGTCGTCGCGCACCGCACCTCCCCGACGAACATCGGGCTCTACCTGCTCGCGGTCGTCGGCGCGCGCGACTTCGGCTGGATCGGGCTGGCCGACGCGGTGTCGCGGATCGAGGCCACGTTGGAGACGATGGGAAGGCTCGACCGTTACCGGGGGCACATCTTCAACTGGATCGACACCCAGACGCTGACCCCGTTGCAGCCTCGGTACGTCTCCACGGTCGACAGCGGCAACCTCGCCGGGCATCTCATCGTGCTGGCCCAGTCGTGTGCGGAATGGCAGGCGGACCTGGACGCCGCGTTGATCCCGCGCGCGGCCGGCCTCGACGACACCCTCGACGCGCTCACGCATGCCCTCGACCGCCTCCCCTCGGGCAGGGAGGGCGTGTCGGCGGCGCGCGCCGCCGCGGAGCAGGCTCGCGTCGCCGCGGAGCAGGCCGAGGCGGCGGTCTGGCGCCACGGGTCGCCGGGTGAGGCACTGATGACGTCTGCTCGCGCCCTCGTCGAGGCGCTGGCTCTCCTGCAGGACGACCTTTTCGGCGCGGAGGCTCACGGACTCGCGCAGGCCCTGGTGCGGGCGATCGAGGGCCAACGGCGGGATGCCGAGCTCACGGATGACCGGCGGGCGCAGCTCGCGCGGGCGCTCGCGCGGGTCGCGGAGGCGGCCATGCGCGAGGTGGACCAGATGGACTTCGCGTTCCTGTACCACCGTCAGCGTCACCTGCTGTCCATCGGCTACCACGCCGGCATGGGAGAGCTCGACGACAGCTGCTACGACCTGCTCGCCAGCGAGGCCCGCCTCGCGAGCTTCCTCGCCGTCGCCAAGGGCGACGTGCGCACCCGCCACTGGTTCATGCTGGGGCGCGGCGTCACGGGTGTCGGCGGGCGGGCCGTGCTGCAGTCGTGGTCAGGGTCGATGTTCGAGTACCTCATGCCCGACCTCGTCATGCGTAACCCCCTCGGCAGCCTGCTCGACACCACGTCGCATTACGTGGTGCGCCGGCAGATCGAGTACGCGCGTGAGCGGGGCGCCCCCTGGGGGGTGTCGGAGGCGGCGTACAACGCGCGAGACCTGGGGTACACCTACCAGTACTCACCGTTCGGGGTCCCCGGCCTCGGCATGGTCCGTGGGCTCGCGGACAACCTCGTCATCGCCCCGTACGCGACCGGACTGGCCGCCATGGTCGACCCCGATGCCGCGGTGGCCAACTATGCCGCGCTGGCCGCCGTGGGGGCCTCCGGCCATTACGGGTTCTACGAGTCCGTCGACTTCACTCCCGAACGGGTGCCCGATGGTCTGCGGCATGTCGTCGTCCAGTGCTACATGTCGCATCACCAGGGTATGACCCTGCTGGCCGTGCACAACGTGCTGCTGAGCGGAACGATGCGCCGCCGCTTCCACGCCGCACCGATGGTCCGCGCTTCGGAGCTGCTGCTGCAGGAGCGGGCGCCGCGGCATGTCCCGGTGACCCACGGCGAACCGGACGGAGCCCACGGGATCGTCCGCGTCGGGCAGCGCTCCGTCGGCGCGAGCGAGCGCATCTTCCGCGGCGCGGGCATCCTGACGCCCACCGTCCACCACTTGTCGAACGGGCGTTTCAGCCTGACGCTCACCCCGACCGGCGGCGGCCAGCTGCGCTGGATGGGCCACACGATCACGCGGTGGCGCGCCGACCGCACCACCGACGGCGCGGGCGACCACCTATACCTGCGCACGGATAAGGGCGACGTCTGGTCGGCCACGCCGCTGCCGGTGCTCGGCCGCCTCTCGCACTCCGACGTGCGTCTGGCGGAGGACCGTGCCGTGTTCCGGCGGCGGCGCCACCGCATCCGGACGGAGCTCGAATACCGACTCTCGCCCGAGAGCGACGCGATGGTGCGCCGTCTGGTCATCGCGAACGACCGGCGCGAGCCCTACCCGATCACCGTCACGTCGTACGCGGAACTCGTCCTCGGCCGCGCCGCCGACGACGACGCCCACCCGGTCTTCTCGAAGATGTTCGTCCGCACCGAGTTCGTGCCCGAGCTCGGCGCCTTGGTCGCCGAGCGGAGGCCGCGCGGGCGTGCGGACTCGCCGGTCTGGGCCGGGCATCTCCTCGACACCGGTGCCGACGAGCCGGTCCGGCCACGGTTCGAGACGGACCGTTACAGCTTTCTCGGGCGCGGACGAACCGTCCGGCAGCCGGTATATCCGGCCGTGTCGTCGCATCGTGACGGGAGCGTCGGGCACGTGCTCGACCCGATCTTCTCGTTGTCGCACCGCGTGGTCGTGCCCCCAGGGGGCAACGTCACCCTTGACTTCTGGACCTTCGCCGCCGGCAGCCGCGAGGAGCTCGTGCGCGTGATGGAGGCGCACCGCACCCGGTCGGCATACGATCGCGTGGCGATGCTCGCCTGGACGCAGTCGCAGATGCAGATGCGGCATCTGGGCGTCAGCCCCGACGAGGCGGTGATGTTCCAGTCGCTCGCCGGCCACGCCCTCTACCCGCATCCTTCCCTGCAGCCGTCGGCGGACTTCGTGGCGGAGTACGCCGCCCCCCAGTCGGCGCTATGGCCCCTTGCCATCTCGGGGGATCTGCCGATCGTGGTCGTCCGGGTGGCGTCCGTGGACGATCTGCGCCTCGTACGTCAGATGGTGAAGGCCTTCGAATTCTGGCGTTCCCATCGTTTTTCGGTGGACGTGGTCCTGCTCAACGAGGAGGCGACCTCCTACATCCAGGCGTTGGACCAGGCCCTCACGACCGCCGCGGCGGGCATCCGTCCCCGCACGGGCTCGCCCGACTCCGTCGGGCGGATCTTCGTGGTGCGCAGCGATCATCACCCGGAAGAGACGGTGCAAGCACTCCTTGCGGCCGCCGCGGTGGTCCTCTACGCGCAGCGCGGCGAGCTCGGCGTGCAGATGCCGCCTGCCGTCAGTCGGACCGTGCGACGTGGCGCGGACCGAGCCCCAGACCTGGCCCTCGGCCGTGCTCCCAGCCGCGCGGCCAGCTCCGTCGTGGCCGGCAGTGTCGTCGGCAGCGACGTCGACGATGCCGTCGGTAGGGCGCCCAGTGCCGAGCTCAGCGCCGCCGACCGGGGGAGCCCGCAGCCCACCCCGGTCCCCCGGCGCCGGCCGTCCGCCAAGCACAAGTACAGCCACCAAGGTCTGCAGCCGTTGCTCTACGACAACGGGTACGGCGGGTTCTCCAGCGACGGTCGCGAGTACGTCACCGTCATGGAGCCCGGCTGGCCCACCCCCGCGCCGTGGAGCAACATCGTCGCCAACGAAGAGTTCGGTTTCATCGCCAGCGCTGAGGGCAGCGGATCGGTCTGGTGGCGCAACAGCCGCGACAACCAGATCACTCCGTGGCACAACGACCCGATCTCCGCGCCGGTCTCCGAGGCGATCTACGTCCGCGACCACGACACCGGGCGAGTGAGCACACCGACAGCGGCGCCGATCGACGACGTGCGGCACATCGCGTGGCACGGGTTCGGCTACACGTCCTACCTGGCCGAGACGCCGGAGCTGCGGATCGACCTGGTGCAGTTCGTGCCGGTCGTCGACGCCGTCAAGATCGGCTGGCTCAAGCTGACGAACGTCACCGACGAGACGAGATCGGTCACCGTCACCTCGTACCACGACCTCGTCCTCGGCAACGACCGGCACGCGGCCGCTCGGCACCTGATCACCGAGGTCGACGCGGAGACGGGCGCGCTGTTCGTGCGCAACCCGTGGAGCACCCAGTTCAGCGACCAGGTGGTGTTCGTCGACCTGGGCGGGGCGCAGAGCTCGTGCACGGGCGATCGCGGCGAGTTCCTCGGCCCCCAGGGCACCCTCTCGGCGCCCGAGGTCGTCGTCTCGGGCGCGACCCTGTCGGGCCGGGTCGGGCCGGGGCTCGATCCGTGCGCGGCGCTGCAGCAGCGCGTCGAGATCCGCGCAGGCCAGATTCTGGACGTCCGGGTGCTGTTGGGCGCCGCGCCGACCGTGGAGGCCGCCCGCGAGCTGGTGCGTCGTTACCGCGACGCGCGTCCGCTGGACGTGCTCACCGAGGTGAAGGAGAGCTGGCGGAGCAGGCTGGACACGGTCCAGGTCGCGACGCCGGACGGAGCGTTCGACACGATGATGAACGGCTGGCTCCTGTACCAGACGATGTCGAGCCGCATCCTCGCCCGGGCCGCGTACTATCAGGCCAGCGGCGCGTTCGGCTTCCGCGACCAGCTTCAGGACGGCATGAGCCTCGTGCTCGTGGAGCCCGGTCGGGCGCGGGCCCACCTGCTGCGCGCCGCCGGGAGACAGTTCGTCGAGGGGGACGTGCAGCACTGGTGGCTGCCTGAAGACGGGTCGGGCATCCGCACCCGGATCAGCGACGACGTGGTGTGGCTCGCGTACGCCGCCGCGCGCTATATCCGGGTCACCGGCGACACGGGGGTGCTCGACGAGCGGGTGCCGTACCTCGAAGGAGAGCTGCTGGCCGACGACCAGCACGAGTCGTATTTCACGCCGGCAGTGTCCCCGCAGGAGGACACCCTGTACACCCACTGTGCGACCGCGCTGCGGCACGCGTTCCGGTACGGCGTGCACGGGCTGCCGCTCATCGGGACCGGCGACTGGAACGACGGGATGAACCGGGTGGGCGAGCGCGGACACGGGGAGAGCGTGTGGCTCGGGTGGTTCCTGCACCGGACGCTCAGCGACTTCCTGCCGTTCGTACAGGCGAGACATGACGAGGTCTTCGAACGCGAATGCCGGGAGCAGCAGGATCGGCTTCTCGAGGCGTTGGAGCGCGACGGATGGGACGGCCGCTGGTACCGGCGCGGATACTTCGACGACGGCACCCCGCTCGGCTCGGCCTCACGCACCGAGTGCCGCATCGACGGCATCGCCCAGTGCTGGGCTGCCCTGTCCGGCGTCGCCGACCCCGAGCGGGTCGCCGCGGCGATGGCGGCGGTCGAGGAACACCTGATCGACGGTCGGGATGGTGTCGCGAAACTGTTCACGCCTCCGTTCGAGCTGTCCGACCCGGATCCGGGCTACATCCGCTCGTACCCGCCGGGGGTCCGGGAGAACGGCGGCCAGTACACGCACGCGGCCACCTGGTACGTCTTCGCGTACGCCGCGCTGGGGCGGCAGGACAAGGCGGCCGAGATGTTCTCGCTGCTGAACCCGATCAACCACGCCCTGACGAGCAAAGCGGCCGATACCTATCGGGTCGAGCCATACGTGCTCGCCGCGGACGTGTACGGGGAGGCGCCGTACGTGGGACGCGGCGGGTGGACGTGGTACACGGGCTCCAGCGGATGGCTCTACCGGGCGGGTCTGGAGGCGATCCTCGGCCTGCGGCGCGAGGCGGGCCATCTGATCGTGCGGCCGTGCCTGCCACCCGGGTGGTCCACGGCGAGCGCGCGGCTGGTCTACGGCAGCGCGACGTATGCGGTGGAGTTCCGGGCGAGCGAGGTCTGGCCGCGCCGGGTGGCGCACCTGGCGCTCGACGGGACGGCGGTCGACGGCGACTCGGTGCCGCTGGCCGACGACGGTGGGGAGCACCACGTGCTGGTGGTCCTCGAGCCGGACGGCCCCGCGTAGGCGGGTGCGGCCCTACAGTGTCGAACGTGACGCCGGTCGAGACGCAGGACTTCGAGACGCAGGACGGCGACGCGCGGGACGGC
>JBDTWM010000083.1:0-12857 GCA_040006675.1 Dermatophilaceae bacterium
CACGCCAAATGGCTCAAAATCACCAAAGCGCTGCCCTGGCGACGCGACATCTCCTCGCTGAACTACCTGTTGGCCTCCCACGTGTGGCAGCAAGACCACAACGGCTTCACCCATCAAGATCCCGGCTTCCTGGACCACGTGGTGAACAAGAAGGCCGACATCGTACGGGTGTACCTGCCACCGGATGCCAACTGCCTGCTCTCGGTCGCCGACCACTGCCTACGCTCCCGCCACTACGTCAACGTGATCGTCGCCGGCAAACACGCCATGCCGCAATGGCTGACCATGGCCCAGGCGCAGGTCCACTGCACCGAAGGCATCGGGATCTGGGAATGGGCCGGCAACGACCGCGACGCCGAACCCGACGTCGTCCTGGCCTGCTGCGGAGACACCCCCACCCTGGAAGTCCTCGCGGCCGTGACGATCCTGCGCGAGCACCTGCCCGAACTGAAGATCCGGGTCGTCAACGTCATGGACCTGATGAAGCTGCAATCAGCCGGCGAACACCCGCACGGCCTGTCAGACAGCGACTACGACGCCCTGTTCACCCGCGACAAGCACATCATCTTCGCCTTCCACGGCTACCCCACCTTGATCCACCGCCTCACCTACCGGCGCACCAACCCCAACCTGCACGTGCGCGGCTACATCGAGGAAGGCACCATCACCACCACCTTCGACATGCGCGTGCAGAACCGCCTCGACCGGTTCCACCTCGTCCAAGACGTCATCGACCGCCTCCCCCAACTCGGGGCCAGGGGCGACTACCTCAAGCAGACGATGGCCAACAAACTCATCGAACACAACCTCTACATCAACACCCACGGCCAGGACCTGCCCGAAATCCGCGACTGGACCTGGACCCCACCGCAATGACCACTGCCGAGCACGCTTCCGCCGGTCTGGTGCCATCGTGGAGCCAGAGGTGCTTGATGGCCGGCGAGCACACCTGGCTCGCTACGACCAGGTCGCCGAGGAGGTGCTGCACGAGGCCTTTGCCCAGTTGCGTGCCCAGGGGTCGTTCTCGAGGCAATGCTGCTCAAAACCCCACATAATCCTGACGGTCAACAGAAGGAACGGTCCGATGACCACCGACGCCAAGCAACCCCAGACTGGTTCGTCATCCGATGCACCGCCGGCGCCGGAGCACGACTTGAAGACCCTGCCGATGGGGCAGGTGCAGAAGGAGCTCGCGACCTCACTGGATGGGCTGACCCAGGCCGAGGCAGCGAAGCGGTTGACGCAGTACGGCCCGAACGAGATCGCCGAGCACAAGAGCAACGCGTTGCTGAAGTTCCTGTCCTACTTCTGGGGACCGATCCCGTGGATGATTGAAGTGGCCGTCGTCTTGTCCGGCGTGGTGGGTCACTGGCCGGACTTCTTCATCATCCTGGTGCTGCTGCTGGCCAACGCCGTAGTCGGTTACACCGAGGAGCGCCAGGCCGGTAACGCCATCGACGCGTTGAAGGCCAAGCTCGCGATCAACGCCCGCGTCAAGCGTGACGGCGCATGGGTCACCCCGACCGCGCGCGACCTGGTGCCCGGGGATGTGATCCGGCTGCGGCTGGGTGACATCGTGCCCGCCGATGCCCGGCTGCTGGACGGCGACGAGATCGAAGTCGATCAATCCGCCCTCACCGGGGAGTCCTTGCCCGCGACGTGCACGCCCGGCGATCCGGTGTACTCGGGATCGATCATCCGCCGCGGCGAGATCGGCGCCCTGGTCTACGCCACCGGCACCCACACCTACTTCGGCAAGACCGCCGAACTGGTCCAGGACGCCCACACCGTCAGCCACTTCCAGGAAGCCGTCCTCAAGATCGGCAACTACCTGATCGCCCTCGCGGCGGTATTCGTCGCGGTGATCGTGCTCGTCTCGTTGGTGCGCGGCGACGCGGTCCTGACCACCCTGCAATTCGCGCTCGTGCTGACCGTCGCGGCGATCCCGGTCGCTATGCCCACGGTGCTGTCAGTGACGATGGCGGTCGGCGCCCGGCTGCTGGCCAAGAAGCAGGCCATCGTCAGCCGGCTGGTCGCGATCGAGGAACTGGCCGGAGTGGACGTGCTGTGCGCGGACAAGACCGGCACCCTGACCCAGAACTCCCTGACCCTGGGCGACCCGTTCAGCCTCGACAACGTCACGCCCGGCGAGGTCATCCTGGCCGGCGCCCTGGCCTCCCGCGCCGATGATGATGACCCCATCGATCTCGCCGTCCTCGGCGGGCTCAGCGATGAGAAGGCTCTCGAGGCCTACACCGTGACCCACTTCGAGCCGTTCAACCCGGTCGACAAACGCACCGCAGCCACCGTCACCGACGCCGACGGAACGACGTTCACGGTCAGCAAGGGCGCCCCGCAGGTCATTCTGGCTCTCGCCGCCGACAGCGCCGAGATCACACCGGCCGTCGACACTGCCGTCAACGAATTCGCCGCCCGCGGCTACCGCTCGCTGGGGGTGGCCCGCACCGACGGCGACGGCCCATGGAAGTTCTTGGGCGTGCTGCCGCTGTTCGACCCGCCCCGCCAGGACGCCAAGACCACGATCGCCACCGCCCGAGCGATGGGCGTGAGCGTGAAGATGGTCACCGGTGACGCGATCGCCATCGCCAAGGAGACTGCGGCCAAAGTCGGTCTCGGCACTGGCATCCTGGACGCCGCCGGCCTGGGTGACGTGAAGAAGACCGAGAGCGCCGAGGTCGCTGAGTCCATTGAAGCGGCCGACGGGTTCGCCCAAGTGTTCCCCGAGCACAAGTACCACATCATCGACGTCCTGCAACAGCGCGGCCACATCGTCGGCATGACCGGCGACGGCGTCAACGACGCCCCCGCCCTGAAGAAAGCCGACTGCGGCATCGCCGTCTCCGGCGCCACCGACGCCGCCCGCGCCGCCGCCGCGATCGTCCTGCTCACCCCCGGGCTGGCGGTGATCATCGACGCGATCAAGGAAAGCCGCAAGATCTTCCAGCGGATGAACTCCTACGCCATGTACCGCATCGCAGAGACACTGCGGGTGCTGCTCTTCGTGACCCTGGCCATCCTCGTCTTCAACTTCTTCCCGGTCACCGCGATCATGATCGTGATGCTGGCGCTGCTCAACGATGGCGCGATCCTGTCCATCGCCTACGACAACGTCCACTACAAGATGAAGCCCGAAGCCTGGAACATGCGCCTGGTGTTGGGTATCGCCACCGTGCTGGGTGTCGTCGGCCCGATCGCCGCTTTCGGTCTGTTCTATCTCGGCGACCGCGTCTTCGACCTGGGCCGTCCCCAGCTGCAGACCATGATGTACCTGATGCTGTCCGTCGCCGGGCACCTGACCATCTTCCTCACCCGCACCCGCGGCCCGTTCTGGTCCATCCGCCCGGCTCGCATCCTGCTGCTGGCCGTCCTCGGCACCCAGGCCGTCGCGACCCTGATCGCCGTCTACGGACTGTTCATGACCCCCCTCGGGTGGGGGTGGGCCGCGTTCGTCTGGGGCTACGCCATCGTCTGGGCCCTGGCCAGCGACCGCATCAAACTGCTCGCGTACCGCGTCCTCGACCCGGGCCATGGCACCAGCCCGTCAGCGGCGCCCGACGCTGCCGGTGTGACTGGCGCGCCCGGCACGACCAGGCCGCAGCGGTCGAACACTGACCATGATCGAATCTGACCCAACGCGCTCCCGCGCCTACCAAGGAGATGATCCAGCGTGACGATCACCATCTTCGCGTGCGGTGTCGAGCTGGGACGGAGTCGAACATGACCGATGTGGTGCCCGATCCTGCTCCGGCCGGGGAGCGTTTCCCCAGCTTCCGGACCGAGCTCGATACGCAGCATTATCACGCCATCGGGAAGGACTGGGCCGGCGGCGTTTCCCCGCAGTACGGGGTAGCACCCCGCGTCCGTGTCGGTCGAACGAAGTGGTTCAACCTGCTCTGGCTGGTGCCCATCGGGATGGTGCTCCTTATCATCGCGATCGCCGTCGCGAAGGGGCTCCGTGAGACCTCTGGCGTCCAAGCCTTCATCCGCGACTACCCGGGGTTGTCGGAACAGCCTGCGACCACCCCCGTCGGATTCCCGGCATGGGTGGGGTGGCAGCACTTCCTCAACCTGTTCCTCATGTTTTTCATCATCCGATCCGGGATCCAGATCCTCGCGGACCACCCGCGCCTGTACTGGACTCGCAACTCCACCCCCGGGAAGGAGTGGTTCCGTATCCAGAAGCCCGTGCCCAGCGATCCGCTGTACACGGCCAAGCAGGACTCGATCACGCTCCCGGGCGGTGTCGGCCTTCCCGGCCATCGCCACACCATCGGGCTCGCCCGCTGGTGGCACCTCGGCCTCGACACCCTGTGGCTGGCCAACGGGATCGTGTTCTACGTCCTCCTCTTCACCACAGGGCAATGGCTTCGGGTCGTCCCGCTCCACTGGGACGTCATCCCGAATGCGATCTCCGTCGGAATTCAGTACCTCTCCTTGGACTGGCCCGTCGAGTCCGGATGGACAAGTTACAACGGGCTTCAGCTCTTGGCATACTTCACCACCATTTTCATCGCCGCCCCGCTGGCCCTCATCGCCGGGCTCGGCATGTCACCAGCATTGTCGACCCGGTTCCGGCGAATCAGCTCGCTGTTCAGCATCCAGTTCGCGCGCTCGTTGCACTTCCTCGTCTTCTGCTATTTCGTGTTCTTCATCGTCGCCCACGTGACCATGGTCCTGACCACCGGAGCGCAGCAGAACCTGAACCACATGTTCGCCAGCCGAAACGACGGCTCCTGGTGGGGACTGGTGATGTTCTCCGTGGCCCTCGTCGTCCTCATCAGTGCCTGGGTCGCGGCGACCCCCTTCACCTATCGCCACCCGCGCGTCGTGCAACGCGTCGGCTACGCCTTGATCGGCCCAGCCCAGCGCCTCTTCGAGCACATCGATGCCAAACCCGGGCAGTATACGGAGAAGGACATCTCCCCCTACTTCTGGCACAACGGCAAGTATCCGGAGGGCGCCGCCTACCTGGCTCTGCAAGCCGGGGGCTTCCGGGACTACACCCTGCGGGTCAACGGCCTCGTCAAAAATCCCGTGGAACTCGACCTCACCCAGCTTCGAGCGCTGCCGCACCACGAGCAGATCACCCAGCATTTCTGCATCCAAGGCTGGTCCGGGGTCGCGAAATGGGGCGGGGTGTCCATGCAGACCCTCATGGACTTGGTGCAGCCGGTACCCGAAGCGAAATGGGTGATCTTCTACTCCCATGCCGTGGGCCCCGACGGCGGGCTCTACTACGACGCGCAACCTATCGAGCAGATGAGCCACCACCTCACGATGCTCGCCTACGACATGAACGGCGCTCCGCTCGAGTTCGGCCACGGGGCGCCGCTGCGGCTCCGTAACGAGATCGAGCTCGGTTTCAAGATGGTCAAGTGGCTCAAGGGAGTTGAGTTCGTCGAGCACTTTTCCGACGTCGGAGGTGGCTTGGGCGGCTACAACGATGATCACGAGTTCTTTGGATACCGGCAATCCATTTGATCCGGGTGTGGCGGGACGCAGCCGACCGGCTCCCACGCGGTTCGCTCACATTCGTGATCGCTACCGGAATCGTCTCCGCCGCTTGGCCCTCGCCGGCTGTGCCGACCGCCTCGTCACCGCCCGCCGCTCTCGGTCGGCGGCCGTCCTGGCTTCGCTCAGCCTCCCCTGTCCTGGCCTCGGTCAGCCTTCCTGTTGGCTCCTGCTGACCTACGGCCTTCACCCATCTCGCCCTAACCGCGCCGCGCCAAGGAGCTGACCCATCGTGACGATCACCGCCATCACCTTCATACCCAACCTGATACGCCCTGCCCGCAGTCTTGCCCGCCGACACGACCCCAGGCCTGGGCACCTCGCACCGACTACGCCGAGGACCACATGAGGCTGGTCATCGTCCGTCACGGCGAGACCGACTGGACACTAGCCGGTCGTTACACAGGAACCACTGAGGTGGGTTTGACCGCCAACGGTCGAGCGCAGGCCGCTTCGTTGCCGTCGCTTCTCGAGCGTGTTCTGCACGGTGAGCGGGCAGTGCTGGTCTCCAGCCCTCGGAAACGTGCCACCGAGACGGCAGCCCTGGCGCTGTCCTCGCACCACATGACCGTCGAACCGCTCGTTGCGGAATACGACTACGGCGACTACGAAGGTCTGACGGAAGGAGATGTTCAGCGGTTGGCGCCCGGTTGGGACATCTGGCGCGACGGATGTCCCGGCGGCGAGTCCACAGCTGAGGTCGGCTGGCGGGCCGACACGTTTCTCCGGGCAAACGCCGAAACCGGTTCGCGGCCGGTTCTCGTCGTCACCCACGGGCACTTCTCCCGAATTCTCGCCGCACGGGCCCTGGGGCTATCGCCCGACAACGGACGACTGTTCGCCAGCGCAACGGGCGCGGTTTCGCTGATCGAAGACCGCCACGGCGAACGGTGCGTCGGGCTGTGGAATGTCGACGCAGCCCTCCTGACCGACCCCGCCGGTCGCACGGCACACCGAGACGACCCCCGAGCTGATCCGCTGCCAGCCGGCGGGCGGCTGCCATGACGAAGCGACACCAGCCCTGCCCCAGCAGCCGCCCCTTCTCGGCGCCCGGCCGGGGAACAACTCCTAAGGTGCCTCAGAGCGGAGATTCATGACCAAGTCGAGCTTTTCGATCACACCACGACACCCCCGCGAGGTTCGACCACAGAGTTGGCCGCGGACCCTGACCGTCGCCGGAACGTTGCGCCCCACTCTGCCTCAGCTGCCAGGGCGGGCCGCATGAGCCTGCACCGAGGTTCCGCTCAAGCCAGGCGCTCCGGACATGGCTCCAACCCCTTCCTGACCGCGGCGAATCCTGCTGTCGAGACACGTCTGAGCCCACCGATAGACAAACTGGCCGACGGCCCGGTGCCCGCCGACGTCGCCTACCAGCTCGTGCACGACGAACTGCTCCTCGACGGCAGCGCTCGACTGAACCTGGCCACCTTCGTGACGACCTGGATGGAGCCTCAAGCCCGTCAGCTGATGTCTGAATGCGTCGACAAGAACATGATCGACAAGGACGAGTACCCACAGACCGCGGAGCTCGAACGTCGCTGCGTGGCGATGCTGGCTGACTTGTGGAACGCGCCCTCGCCTGACCGCGCGACCGGCTGTTCGACCACGGGGTCGAGCGAGGCATGCATGCTGGCCGGGATGGCGCTTCGCCGCCGGTGGTCGGCTCGAACCCAGGACGCCACGCGCCAGCCCAATCTCGTCATGGGCGTCAACGCGCAGGTCTGCTGGGATAAGTTCTGCCGCTACTGGGAGGTGGAGCCTCGCATGGTGTCGATGAGTGGGGACCGCCTCCACCTCGAGGCCGCGCAAGCCGTAGCCGCGTGTGACGCGGACACCATCGGCGTGGTGGCCATCCTGGGCTCGACCTATGACGGCAGTTACGAGCCTGTCGCCCAGATCGCCTCGGCCCTGGACGCGCTGGCAGCTTCGGGTGGCCCCGACGTGCCCGTGCACGTGGACGGCGCTTCCGGCGCGATGGTCGCGCCCTTCCTCGACCCCGATCTGCCGTGGGACTTTCGCATCCCCCGAGTTGCTTCCATCAACACCTCAGGCCACAAGTACGGCCTGGTCTATCCCGGGGTCGGCTGGGTCTTGTGGCGCGACGCTGACGCCCTGCCCCAAGAGCTGATCTTCGACGTGGACTATCTCGGTGGCCACATGCCCACCTTCGCGCTGAACTTCTCCCGTCCCGGCGCTCAGGTCGTCGCCCAGTACTACACCTTTTTCCGTCTCGGCCGGTCCGGGTTCCACGCCGTGCAGCAAGCCTCTCGCGACGTCGCGATCCATCTGTCCGACCAGATCGGCCAGATGAGCGAGTTCGAGCTGGTGACCCGCGGCGATGAGCTGCCCGTCTTTGCGTTCACCACCAGTTCGCAGGTCACCGGATGGGACGTCTTCGCCCTGTCCCGGGCGCTGCGCGAGCGAGGTTGGCAGGTCCCCGCGTACACCTTCCCCGCCGACCGACAGGACCTCTCCGTGTTGCGCATCGTGTGTCGCAACGGCTTCGGAATCGACCTCGCCGATCTGCTGCTGCATCACCTTCGCGCCGCTGTGGCCGATCTCAACAGCCCAGATCTCGGGCCTAAGACGGGACCAGCCGGGTTCCGGCATTGATCCCCTGAGACCCGACTTTGCCTGACGACCCCGACCCCGACCCCGACCCCGACCCAGAGACAGGACCGACATGCGTATCCACATCGGCGGTGACCACGCCGCCTACGATCTGCACCGCGCCCTGATCGACCACCTGCGGCAGGGCGGGCACGAGGTCGTCGACCACGGGCCGTTCGAGTACGACAACCAGGACGACTACCCGGTCTTCGTGCTGCGCGCGGCCGAGGCGGTGGCCGCCGACCCCGGCTCGCTCGGGATCGTGCTCGGCGGATCCGGTAACGGCGAGCAGATGGCCGCGAACAAGGTGACCGGCATCCGGGCTGCGCTGGCCTACCAGCCCGACCTCGCACGGCTCGCCCGCCAGCACAACGACGCGCAGGTCGTGTCCCTCGGTGCACGGTTCACGGCGATCCCGCTCGCCCAGGAGATCGTCGACGTCTTCGTCGCCACCCATTTCTCCGACGAGCCGCGTCATGCCCGCCGCCTCGGCATGGTTACGGCCTACGAGGAATCCCGGCAGCTCCCGCCGGGACCTACGGGTCCCGTGGGAGTGGGTGGGTCGGTGGGGTTGCCGGCGGCAACGCGGGCGTGCCTGTTCGACCTGGACGGCGTTCTCACTGACACGGCGAGGCTTCACGCGGCGGCGTGGAAGGAGATGTTCGACGGTTACCTGAAGGCGCGGGCCGAGAAGACCGGGACGACGTTCGTCGCCTTCGACGACGTGGGCGACTACGACACCTACGTCGATGGCAAGAGCAGGGCCGATGGGACCCGTTCGTTTCTGCAGTCACGCGGTATCGATCTGCCGACGGGTGAGCCGAGCGACCGGGCGGGGGCGCTGACGATCACCGGGCTCGGTGCTGCCAAGAACGCGATCGTGATGCGCAGGATCGGCCATGACGGGGTCGAGCCCTACCCCGGTTCGGTCCGCTACGTCCGGGCGGTGCGATCGGCGGGTCTGCGTACGGCGGTGGTGTCCTCCAGCGCCAACTGCGCTGAGGTGCTCAGCGCCGCGGGTATCGCGGACCTGTTCGAGACGCGGATCGACGGGCTCAGTGTCACGCAGCAGCAGCTGGCGGGTAAGCCGGCGCCCGACACGTACCTGGCCGCGGCGAAGCTGTTGGGCGTGGAGCCTGGCGAGGCGGCGGTGTTCGAGGATGCGCTAGCTGGAGTGGCCGCGGGCCGGGCCGGCGGGTTCGGGTTCGTGGTCGGTGTCGACCGGGTCGGGCAGGCTCGTGAACTGCGCGCGCATGGAGCCGACCGTGTCGTGGCCGACCTCGCCCAGTTGTTGGACCAGGTCGACCCGGCGTGATCACGCACCCGGCGTACGCGATCGAGCCGTGGCGCCTGCGCGAGACCGGCCTGGACCTGGACGTCCTGGCCCAGAGCGAGTCGATGTTCGCGCTGTCCAACGGTCACATCGGATGGCGGGGAAACCTCGATGAGGGCGAGCCGCACGGCCTGCCGGGAACCTACTTGAACGGGCTGTTCGAGGCGCGTCCGTTGCCCTACGCCGAGGCCGGCTACGGCTACCCCGAGGCCGGGCAGACGGTCATCAACGTCACTAACGGCAAATTGATCCGCCTCCTCGTCGATGACCAGCCCTTCGATGTCCGCTACGGGCAGCTGGTCGCCCACGAGCGAGAGCTGGATTTCCGCACCGGGGTGCTTCGCCGCCAACTCGAGTGGGTGTCACCGGGCGGGCAGGGCGTGCGGGTGCGCTCGGCCCGGTTGGTCTCACTGGTGCAGCGTTCAGTGGCCGCGATCTGTTACGAGGTCGAACCCCTGGATACCGCGGTGCGGGTGGTGCTGCAGTCGGAACTGGTGGCCAACGAGCCGTTGCCGCTTTCTGATGGTGACCCGCGGGAAGCAGCCGTACTGCAGGCGCCGCTGCGGTCAGAGGGGCACACCTGCGCCGGGATGGGAGCGTCGCTGCGGCACCGTACCGCGATCAGCGGTCTGCGCCTCGCAGCGGCGATGGAGCATCACCTCGACGCGCCACCGTCGGTACAGGTGTCAAGTGAGAGCTTCCCCGATCTGGGGCGGGTCACGATCACGGCCAGACTCGAGCCCGGGCAGCGGCTACGGCTGGTCAAGTTCGTCGCCTACGGCTGGTCTGCGGTTCGTTCCCAACCAGCGGTCGCCGATCAGGTCGCGGCTGCGTTGGCCGCAGCCGTCCAGACCGATTGGGAGGGGTTGGTCGCAGAACACGGTGCCTACTTGGACGACTATTGGCGGCGCGCCGATGTCGAGGTCGAGGGCGACGAGCGGGTGCAGCAGGCGGTGCGGTTCGCGTTGTTCCACGTCCTGCAGGCCAGCGCCCGGGCCGAGGGGCGGGCCATCGCGGCGAAGGGGCTGACCGGGCCGGGCTACGACGGGCACGCGTTCTGGGACACCGAGACTTTCGTGCTGCCGGTACTCACCTACACCGCGCCGCGGTCCGCGGCCGATGCGCTCCGCTGGCGGTACTCGATCCTGCCGAAAGCACTGACTCGCGGCGCGCAGCTGGGGCTGCAGGGAGCCGTCTTCCCGTGGCGCACGATCGCCGGCCACGAGTGCTCGGGGTATTGGCCCGCCAGCACCGCCGCGTTCCATCTCGGGGCGGATATCGCTGACGCGGTCGTCCGCTACATCAGCATCACCGGCGACGAGGCGTTCGAACGCGACATCGGCGTGGAACTACTGGCTCAGACCGCCCGGTTGTGGCGCTCGCTGGGTCACCATGATCCTGGAGGACGATTTCGGATTGACGGGGTGACCGGGCCGGATGAGTACTCGGCTGTCGCGGACAACAACGTCTATACGAACTTGATGGCTCAGCACAATCTCGTCTCAGCAGCCGATGCCGCGCAACGCCACCCTGACCGGGCCGCAGCCCTGAGCATAACTGCCGAGGAGATCACCGGCTGGCGCGACGCAGCGAAGGCTATGGTCGTTCCTTACGACGAGACGCTCGGAGTTCACAGCCAGGCCGAGGGGTTCACCAGCCACGAAATCTGGGATTTCGACGCCACCACCGACAAGCAATACCCACTACTGCTGCATTTCCCGTACTTCAACCTCTACCGCAAGCAGGTCGTCAAGCAAGCCGACCTGGTGCTGGCGATGCACCTGCGCGGTGAAGCTTTCAGCGCGGAGGAAAAGGCCCGCAACTTCGCCTACTACGAAGCTGTGACGGTGCGGGATTCCTCCCTATCGGCCTGTACTCAAGCGGTCCTGGCCGCCGAGACCGACCACCTTGACCTCGCGTATGACTACTTGACCGAGGCCGCTCTGATGGATCTGGCCGATCTAGAACACAACACCCGCGACGGACTGCATCTTGCGTCCTTGGCCGGGACCTGGATCGCCCTCGTGCCAGGGCTGGCCGGACTGCGTGAACGCAACGGCGGCGTCGCTTTTTCCCCACGGCTCCCGGCGGGCATCAGCCGGCTAAGCATCACCGTCTGCGTACACAACAGCCGACTCAATGTCGAGATCACTTCGACGACCACAACATACCGAGTCCTCGACGGGCAACCCCTATCGCTGCTGCACGACGGGCAACGACTGAAGGTGTCGTCCACCGGCAGCCCCATCAGCGTGCCCAACCTGAAACCCCCGAACCGCCCGAGGCCGACTCAGCCTCGGAGCCGGGCGCCCCAGCCTCATCGACGAGCCCCGTGACGGATCCGAGCCCCTCCCGGGGGTCGATGCTGGTCACCCTCGCTATCACTGACCGAGTAATGGTCAAGACCTGGCGTGCCACGAACGTTGGAGGTGCGACGTAGGTAGTCGTGGCCGAGGATGGTGCCGTGGCCATCGCCCTGTCGGACCAGGTCGGCGTGATCCTGCGCTGATGAGGAGCGGCCGACGGTCGCGTCCGCGGGTTGCGTGAGCCGTTCGGCAGATCCTCGGCTCTAGAGTCGCGATGAGCGAGCTCCGCCCGAGCTGGAATCTGTCCCGTCGTCGAAGGTGAGTCAGTCATGTCCGTCTTGCTCCAGATGGACTTTCCGACCCCGGGACCGTGGGGCACGCAACGCTCCGCCGAGCTCGAGGAGCGCGCGACCTCCATTGCCGCCGTCCCCGGCCTGTACTGGAAGCTGTGGACGGAGAACCGGGACGCCGGACTGGCCGGCGGCGTCTACCTCTTCGATGACGCAGAATCGGCGGAGAGCTACCGCGCCATGCACGTGGCCCGCCTGACGGAGCTAGGCACCACGGACATCCGGGTGATCACCTTCGCGGTGAACACGCCGCTGTCGGCGATCACTCACGCCGACCTAGCCCACGCTCGCCCTCCCGCCAGCGGACGGCACCGCTCCGGGGCACCGCAGCAGACGCCGCCCGTCGAGGGCAACGGGGCCGCGGCGGTGCTGTTGCAGATCGACTTCCCGAGTCCAGGCCCATGGGGTGACGAGATGACCACCGCCTACACCGACCTGGCGCGGGACATCGCGGCCACGTCCGGCCTGCGCTGGAAGCTCTGGACCGAGAACCGCGCCGACGGCCAGGCGGGCGGCATCTACCTCTTCGACGACGAAGCGTCGGCGGAGGACTACCGCGACAGGCACACCACCCGGCTCGCCGGATTCGGCCTCACCGACATCCGGGCGGTGCTTTTCACGGTGAACCCCTCCCTCTCCGCGATCACTCACGCCGCGCTCTGACGGTCCGCGGCCGGTTCACGCAGGCCGGTTCACGCAGGCTGATTCACGCCGCGGCAGGTCACA
>JBDTWM010000084.1:0-12713 GCA_040006675.1 Dermatophilaceae bacterium
TTCGGCGACGTCCCGCTGAGCCTGGAGTACAAGCTCGAGGTGTGGGACTCCCCGAACTCCGCAGGCATCATCATCGACGCGATCCGGGCGGCCAAGATCGGCCTGGACCGCGGCATCGGGGGGCCGCTGCTCTCCCCCGCCGCCTACCTGATGAAGTCCCCGCCGGAGCAGCGACCGGACGACCTGGGCCGCGAACAGGTAGAGGCGTTCATCAAGGGCGACGTGCTGGTCTGATCGGACGCACCCTCACGCGACCGGGGCGGGGGCGGATCCTCTGGGACCGCCCCCGCCCCGTCGCGTGCCGTCCGACAGGTCCCGACCCGATGTGTCCCGCCCCGATGTCGTTGACCGTGCCGTCGTCGCGAGGTGCACGGCGCAGCACCCTGTCCCCGACAAAGCAAGGATTCCCGTTGCTGCGGATCAGGCGGAGATGTCGCGACCGCGGAAGCCCGCCAGGCCGACCGCGATCAGCGCCGCGGCTAATGCGGTCTCGACGAGCACCCCGCCCCACGTCATCTGCTCGACCGGAAGCTTCGGCAGCTGCTCGAAGGGCGTCAGCTTTATCACGCGGTCCGGCAGGCTCAGCAACGCGGCGAACCAGCTCATGAACAGCGACCACGTGACGACCGCCCACGGCAGCGCCGTCCAATGCGGCAGCCACCCCACGACCGCCATCGTGATGGCCACGATCAGCCAGATCCCGGGTGCGAGCGCGAGCGCAGCGCCCGCGAGGGTAGCGCAGATGCCGAGCGACCCGTCCGAGAGGGCCTGTGGGAGTCCCACCGCGACCCCCGTCGCGATCAGTAGCGCGGTGGGGACGACGAGGGCGAGCGCCAGCTGCGCCACCGCGAGCCGCACCCTGGACGTCGCCGTCGCCAGCAACAACTCCGCATGTCCGGCCTCCTCCTCCTGACGCAGCCGCAGCATGAGCTGCACGGCGAACGCGGCCAGCACCACGACGACGATCCCGAGCATCGCCACATAGAACGCGTCCCGCAGCATCTGCCCCCCGCCACCCATCCGCCGATAGATCTCAGCCAACTGCGGGTTGTCCACGAGCATCTGGTCGACGGTGCCGGCGAGCGAACCGATCGCGATGCCGAACAGCACCATCCCGATCGTCCAGCCGATCACGCTGCCGCGGCTCAGGCGGCGGGCCAGCGCTCCGGCCGAGGACAGCGACGACGGGGCGTGGGCCCGGCCACTGCGGGTGGGTCGCAACCCGGCGCCGTGGTCGCGGCGCCCCTGGAGCGTGAACGCCAACCCGACCAGCGCCACGGTGAGCGCGGCGGGAAGCAGCAGGACCCACCAGCGTTCCTGCGCGTACGGCCGTGCCAGCGCCGCCCACTCCACCGGCGAGAGCCAGCGCAGCGGGGCCACCACGCTCGACTCGGGCGATCCGTCGGAGAGGGCGCGCAGCAGGTACGCGAGCCCGAGCGTCGCCATCGCCATACCTCGCGCGGCCCGGGCCGACTCGGTGAACTGCGCGGTCACCGCGCCAACTCCCACCCAGACTGCGCCGACCAGGCCGATCCCGGCGCCCATCGCCAAGGCGCCGGTCGCCGGCGGCGCGGCCCGGGCCATCGACCCGGTGAGCAGCAGCGCGAGTACGGCGCACGCCCCGAGCCCGACCAGCACGCCGCCTGCGAGGGGCGCGTTTCGCCCCATCGCGCCGGCGCGCAGCAGCTCGACGCGCCCTTCCTCCTCCTCGGCGCGGGTGGCCCGGATCGCTCCGAGCGCACCCATCATCGAGGCGGCCGCGGCGAGGAACGTGCCGACCCGGAACATGGTGAAGCCGCCGGCGTTCATCAGGTCGTACGGCGGGCCCAGCATGGCTCGCATCGTCGGATTGGCCGCCAGGGCCGCCATCGTCGCGGCCCCCTCCTGTGGACTGGACATGAGCTTGCCGTAGGCACCGACCGTCGACAGCGCGATCGCCCAGAGCGCCAGGACCCAGACCAGCCAGAACCACCGGCTACGTCGGAGCGCGAGCCTCGCCGCCGCTCCGGTGCCCACGAACGTCGTGCGCGACGCCCGGGCCCAGGCGGGCGCGGGCGAACGGGGCGCGCGGTGACGCCCGGCGCCCGGTGGGGACGTCAGGGCGGCGGTCATCGGTGCTCACCGCCCGGTGTCATCTCCGGGGGGTGCGAGCTGTCGGGACTCTCGTCGTAGTGCCGTAGGAACAGCTCCTCCAGCGTGGGCGGGGCGCACGCCAGCGACGTCACGCCGACCTGCGCGAGGGCGCCGAGCATCGGGCTGAGGGCGGCGGCCTCCACCTGGCAGGTGAAACGGTGGACACCCGCGTGATCGTCGATGTGGACGTCATGCACCCCGGGCATCGAGCGCAGCTGGGCCGGCGGAGGCGATGCCAGCTCGGCGGTGACCTGCGTTCGGGTCAGGTGCCGCAGTTGGGCCAGGGTGCCTGACTCGACGATGCGGCCGGCGCGGATGATGCTCACGTGATCGCAGAGGGCCTCCACCTCGGACAGGATGTGGCTGCTCAGGAGGACGGTGCGGCCGCTGTCGCGCTCGGCGCGGATGTGCCCGGTGAAGACGCGCTCCATCAGCGGGTCGAGTCCGGAGGTGGGCTCGTCGAGAAGGAGCAACTCGACGTCAGAGGCGAGTGCCGCGATCAGCGCGACCTTTTGCCGGTTGCCCTTGGAGTAGGAGCGGGCCTTCTTGCGGGGATCGAGGTCGAATCGCTCGATCAGCTCGTCCCGACGACGGGGGTCCAGGGCGCCGCGGGCTCGGCCGAGCAGGTCGATGGCTTCCCCGCCCGTGAGGTTGGGCCACAGCCTGACGTCGCCGGGGACGTACGCGAGGCGCCGGTGCAGCTGAGGTGCGTCCGCCCACGGGTCGCCGCCAAGCAGACGGACGCAACCGGCGTCAGCGCGCAGGAGGCCGAGCAAGACGCGAATGGTGGTGGATTTGCCGGAGCCGTTCGGGCCGAGGAAGCCGTGTACCTGACCGGTCGGGACACTCAAGGTGAGTTCGTCGAGGGCGAGCGTGGTGCCGAACCGCTTGACGAGGCCGTCGATCTCGATGGCGATGTCGGTGCCGGCAAACGGGTCGGCCGTCGCGCTGACGGCGGTGGTGCTCATCATCTCCCCCATTCTTGGTTGTCCTGGGGCAGAGGCGCGTGGTGGGCGCGTGGCGTTCGTTGGGTGTCCGCAGCGTGGTGCTCGCGATGCGCGGGCGGAGGCAGCTCGTCGAGCTGCCGGTCCGCGAAGTCGGCCAGCTTGCCGGTGAGGAGCCCGTGGGCGTAGAGCTCGTACGTGGCGGTCGTATAACGCGTCAGGACCTGTTGGTCCAGCAGTTGCTCCCCTCCGAGTTCCCGCGCTACGAGCGGACCGAGCAGCAGCAGCGTGACGCTGAAGGCCGCGTTGAGCACCGCCCGAGCCTGCTCGTCGGCGGTGGGCCGCACCGTCCCGGCTGCCTCCCCGGCGGCGAGGTAGCCGCGCACGTCGGCGACCATGCGCTCGAACATGGCCTGCGCGGTCGGGCCGCCCTCGGCGAGCACCCGCGTCATGTAGTCGAGCAGCGGCCGGACCTCGGGATTCTCCTCGAGGTAGGCAGCGATCCTGGGGGCCGTACCCGTCGTGAACACGGCGGTCTTTCCCTCGCGGACGAACTGAAGGACGTGTTCGTCGCAGGCGGCGCGCAAGCCGTCCTTGCTGGCGAAGTGGTGCAAAATCAACGCCGCCGACACACCGGCGCGCTCGGCGATGCCCCGGACGGTGGTGTGCGCGAAGCCCCGTGCGGCGAACTGTTCGATCGCCGCGAGGCGAATCCGCGCCAGCGCCGTGAGGTCCGCATCGGGCGTCGGCCGTCGCCGTCGTACCGCTTCCCCTGAACTCATGTTCAGTAGACTAAACTATTGTTCAGCGTAGGGTCGAGCGCGATCCCCACCCTTTTTGGCGACAGAGAGGGCTCGGTCAACACGACCTCGACCTAGACCTCGACCTCGACCTCGACCTCGACCTCGACGATTCGACTGTCGGCCGCGTCAGGCAGGGTGGTCCCATGACCGACATCCCCTGGATCGACCTTGTGACCGAGCAGATCGACGGGCACTGGCGCGGCCAGCTCCGTCCCCGACTCGAGGGATTGACGGACGACGAATACCGCTGGGAACCCGTCCCCGGCGCGTGGAACGTGCGCGGCCGTGCCGACGCCGCGCCCGCGACCGTGACGGTCCGTGGCGGCAGCGGGGACACCACCATCGACTTCGCCTATCCCGAGCCGACCCCCGCGCCCGTCACGACGATCGCCTGGCGGCTGGGCCACCTCATCGTGGGCGTGCTCGCCACACGGGTCGCAGGGCACTTCGGCGGCCCGACGGCCGACTACCTGACCTGGGAGTACGCGGCGGGCGCGGAAGGTGCGCTCGCGCAGCTCGATCAGCAGTACGGCGCGTGGCTCGCGGGGATCCGCACCCTGGACGACGCCGCCCTCGCCGCGCCCTGTGGAACCGTCGAGGGCCCATGGGCGCAGCATCCGATGGCCGCGTTGATCCTGCACATCCACCGCGAGCTCATCCACCACGGCGCCGAGATCGCCCTCCTCAGGGACATCTACGCGGCGACGGTCACGCCATGACCGACGGCTGCTTCACGTGAAGCAGCCGTCCGACTCCGCGCCCGCCGACCCCTACCCGTCAACGAGGAGTAGCCATGTTTCAACCCGGAGCGCACACCGAGATCGAGACGATCGAGGGATACGTCCGCGGCCAGCTCGACGGCCTGCGCGAGTCTGCCTACGGCCTTACCGACGCCCAGGCCCGATTGACGCCGTGCCGCAGCACGCTGTCCATCGGCGGCCTGCTCAAGCACACCACCTACGTCATGGCTGGTCACGCTCCTCATCTGCGGCGTCAGCCCGACGGGAAGCCCACCGACGAGCAGTGGGCCGACATGGCGCAGGCCTTCGTGGACAGCTTTGCGCTGCGCGAGGACGAGACCCTGGAGGGGACCCTGCGGGAATTCGACGCGACGGGCCGCGCCCTCCTCGACCATCTGGGGACGGTCGACCCGGACACCGACGTCATGACGCCGCCGGCCCCGTGGGACGGCCGGCCGGAGCCCACCGCGGTCAAGGCGCGCTTCGACCTCGTGCACCTCATCGAAGAACTGGCCCGCCACGCGGGCCACGCCGACATCATTCGGGAGCAGATCGACGGAGCCCTGGCCGGCTCGTTGCACCTCGCCGCCGCCGGACTTCCCGGCAACCCGTTCATTCAGCCCTGGGAGCCGCCCCCGTCGGATTGATCGGCGCGCGCTCGCGCGACGCGGGCTGGCCCGCCCACCAGTCCAACAGCGCCTGGCGCGCGGCGTCCTTGCCGATCGGTCCGCGGTCGAGGCGCACCGCGAGGAGGAACTGGTAGGCCCGTCCGAGCGCCGGCCCGGGCGGAATGCCAAGTACCTGACCGATCTCGTGGCCGTCCAGTTCCGGACGGACCTTCTTGAGTTCCTCCGCCTCCGACAGCTCGGCGATACGGTTCTCCAGCTCGTCGTACGTGCGCTGCAGGCGCGCGGCCTTGCGTGGGTTGCGCGTCGTGCAGTCGGCCCTGGTCAACCGGTGCAGTCGAGGAAGGAGCGGCCCAGCGTCGGTCACGTAACGGCGCACGGCGGAGTCGGTCCACTCGCCGCTTGCGTACCCATGGAAGCGCAGGTGCAGCTCGACAAGCCGCGTCACGTCGCGGATCGTCTCCTTGTCGAAGCGCAGCGCCCGGAGCCGTTTCTTCGTCAGGGTCGCGCCCACGAGTTCGTGGTGGTGGAAGCTCACGCCGCCGTCCGCACCGAACCGTCGCGTGGCGGGCTTGCCGACGTCATGCAGAAGCGCGGCCAGGCGCAGCGTGAGGTCCGGGCCGGGGACCGCCCCCGCATCCGGATCGGTACCAGGCGTCGACTCGAGCATGATCGCTTGGTCCAGCACGGTCAGGGAGTGCTCGTACACGTCCTTGTGACGCCGGTGCTCGTCGGTCGTGAGGCGCATGCCCGGCAGCTCAGGCAGCACGTACTGCGCCAGCCCCGTGTCCACGAACACCCGCAGCCCCGCCCGCGGCTCCTCCGCCAGGATCAGCTTGACCAGTTCCTCCCGGATCCTCTCGATCGACACGATCTCGAGCGACGACGCCATGGCGGTCATCGCCTCGCGGACCGGCGGCGCGATCTCCAGCCCCAGTTGCGCCACGAAGCGCGCGGCCCGCATCATCCGCAGCGGGTCGTCCGCGAACGACACGTCCGCCGGGCCAGGCGTCGCGAGCCGCCGTGCCGCCAGATCGGCGAGGCCGCCGTACGGGTCCTCGAAGGACAACCCCGGCAACCGCAGCGCCATCGCGTTCACCGTGAAGTCGCGTCGCCGAAGGTCATCCGTGAGGTTGTCGCCGAACGAAACCGTCGGTTTGCGGGTCCGACGGTCGTAGCTGTCCGCCCGGTACGTCGTGATCTCGATGTGTTCCGCGCCCTTACGCAGCCCGATCGTTCCGAAGGCCCGCCCGACGTCCCACTGAGCATCCGCCCAACGTGAGGTGATGGCCTCGATCTGCTCCGGCCGCGCCGACGTCGTCAAGTCCAGATCGGGCGAGCCCCGGCCCAGGAAGGCGTCGCGTACGGGCCCTCCCACCAGCGCCAGCTCGTGGCCCGCCCCCTCGAACATCCCGCCCAGCTCGGTGAGCAGCGCCAATGTGGGGGCAAGATGGCGAACGGCCTCCGCGAGGAGGCCGTCGAGCGCAACAGGTCGGGCGGCAGGCACGGCGCCCAGCCTACGGGAGCGGGCACCGGGCAATCCCGCGCCGTCGACCACCTCCGGCACCCCCAGCGCCACCCCCCGCGCCACCCCCCGCGCCACCCCGGCACGGCCCCCGGGCAGGGCAGACACCTCCCGGCGGTTGGGGGGTCGCTTGGCTACAGTGACGGAATGACTGTCCCGCCGCGCCCGAGCAGGCCACTGCGCCGGCTCCCCGCGGTGCTCGAAACCTCCGCCGGAGGAATCGTCGTGGACGTCGACCGGGGGCGAGCGAGGATCGCGGTGATCGCCCGGCGCAACCGCGCCGGGCGCATCGAATGGTGCCTGCCCAAAGGCCACCAGGAGGGTAACGAAACCCTGGAGGAGACCGCTGCACGGGAGGTCGCGGAGGAGACCGGCATCAGAGGCCGCGTCCTCACCACGCTGGGCACGATCGACTACTGGTTCTCCACTCAGGAGAAGCGCGTTCACAAGGTCGTCCACCACTACCTTCTCGAAGCCATCGACGGGGAGCTGTCGGTCGAGAACGACCCGGACCGCGAGGCGTTCGACGTCCAGTGGTTCCACTTGTCGGACGTCCATGAACGGCTCACCTTCCCCAACGAGAGGCGGATCGCGCAGGTCGCGTGGGAGAGGCTGGCGGGCCGACCATGAGGTGGCGGCGTGCGTCGCCTCGCCACCGGCGCAGCCGGTTCCTCGCGGTCTGCGCCGCTTTGGCCGCGCTCACCCTCCTGCCCCCCCCTGGCGTGTCGGACGCAGCGCTCGCCGCCTGCGAGGCGGCCGGGTGCGACGCCCAACTCGCCGTGGTCGACGGCGACCGCGACGTCGACGTTCATCTAACGGACGACACGTCGCCCTCGGCGCAGGGCCCCGCCCCCATCCCTGCCGACGCAGCGAGCATCGGCAGCGGCGAAGCCGCATACACCGCGCAGGTTCCGTACCCCGCCCTGTTGCCTCACACCACCCGCGGTGCGGACGTGAACCTGCGCCTCGACAGCGTGACGCCGATGGTCGCCGCTCCCGGCTCCGCGGTCCACGTGCAGGTCACGATGACGAACACCGGCAACGACGCGGCCTCCGATCTGCGGGTGCGGATCCGGCTCGGCAGCCGGCCTCTCGTCTCCAGGGCAGACCTTGACCCGACACAGGTCCCGGACCTGCCGGCAGTCGGCCTCGACAGCACGCCCGCTGTCCTCGCGCCGGGCGCGTCGGTGCGCGTCGACCTCGACATCCCGCCAGATCAGGTGCCTCTCACGCGCTCGTACGGGGTGTTGCCGCTGCTCGTCGAAGCACAGCGCGGGAATCGTACGAGCACGCTCTGGTCCTTCCTTCCGTACGAGCAGGTCAAGGAGTATGAACCGCTTCGGCTGTCCCTGGCCATGCCGCTCACGCCCGACCCGGAGCCGTCCGTGGCCGCCGGCGACGCCGCGACCCGGGAGGCGGCCTGGATGTCTGTCCTGGGACCGGGGTCGCGCATCGACCGCATCCTGACCGGGACGGTCGGTCTGCCGGTCACCTACGTGCTCGACCCGATCCTTCTGGGGCCGGGCCCGCCACCCGCGGCGGCGACGACGCCGGTCGGCGCAGCCAGGCCCACCTCCTCGGGCACGACCACGATCGCGAGCCAGGCGCCCGTCACGGACCCCGCCATCACAGCTCCCGCCGCCCCCGCCTCGGCTCCGCCCACCTCTGCCCCGCCCACCTCTGCCCCGCCCACCTCTGCCCCGCCCACCTCGGCTGCGGCGCCCACGTCGCCGACATCGGCCGCGGGGGCGGCTCGCACGGCCTTCACGACCCGGCTCGCGGCCGCCGCCCGGGACCATCCCCTCTGGACGCTGCCGGCGGACGACCCGGACCTCGCGGCACTCGCGGCACTCGCGGCACTCGCGGAGAATGCACCGTCCCAGCACCTGTTCACCGACGTGCTCGCACCCGACCCCGCCGTGGCCGCGCAGGTCGAGCCCTTCTCCGTCAGTCCGATCGCGTGGCCGCAGACCCTGCCCGCGGAGGACGCGCGCCGTGAGCTGGTCGCCGCCTACGGAGCCCGGCAGCCGGGCGCCTGGCTCGTGCCCCGCTCCGCCGTGCAGCCGCCGGGCGGCGTCGGGTCGACCCCGCGCACGCTCGCCGACGGCACCCGGGTATTGGCGTACGACGACACCCTGAGCCGCCTCCTGGCCGACTCGGCAGCGCCTGGACAAGGGGCGGCGCTCGCGCAGCGTTTCCTCGCGGAGACCTTGACGATGATGCAGGAGTCCCCCGGCACGGGGCGGCACGTGCTCCTCGCAGCTCCCCGCTGGGTCAACCCCGATCAGGACTCGCTGAGAAGGCTGCTCGGCGCCGTCACGTCGACCCCGTGGGTGAACCTCGTGCCGACGACGCAGCTCCTCACGGACACGGCTTTCCAGGGCGCCGCGATCGCTGTACCGCAGCCCTCGGCGGCCGTCGACGATGAGAACCCACTGGCCTCCATCGGTGTGGCCGCCGAATCGGCCGCCTCGCCGCTCGACGGGGAACGCATCGGCCAGGTGGAGCGCGACCTCACCCGCGTCGAGGCCATCGCGGAGATCCTGCCTGCGGGGTCGACCCTCGGACAGGACGTCGCGCGAGCCGACCGAGCCCTCCTCTCGACCCGATGGCGCGGCTCACCTGGCCGTTGGCAGCAGATGCGCGGCACCGTCGACGGACGGGTCGCGGCAGCGACCGGCGGGGTGTCGGTGTCGCCCAGTCAGGTCAACTTCTTCGCCGAAACCGGGACCCTGCAGGTCACGGTGGTCAACACCCTGGACGCCGAGGTCCACGACGTGCACCTGCGACTCATCCCCGAGGGTCGCGTGTCCCGGCTGCGGATCACCGAGCAGCAACCGCTCGTCCTCACCATCCGCCCGCGCAGCCGAGCCACGGTCAAGGTCGCGGTCGAGGCGATCGCGCCCGGCGTGGCGCCTGTGCGAGCCGAGCTCACCACTCCCAGCGGCGCTAGGCTCAGCTCGGAACGGACCGTCCTGGACGTCCATGTCCAACCGATGAACGGCTGGCTGGCACTCGTTGCCGGCGCCGTGCTGGGGGCGGTCTTCCTCATCGGGCTGCTCCGTGCCATCCGACGCGACAACCCCCGCGTCCGCGCGGAGGAGCTCAAGGAGATCGAGGTCGTATGAGCGGTGTGCCCTCGCCCGTGCCCGGCTGTTCGGGCGAGCGGCCGACCGACTCAGCGCTGGAGGTCACGCCCGGAGTTCCGGCCGGAGTCCCGCCCACGGCGGCGGCACCCAGCGGCCCCGCCGCCCCGAAGGAGCCCAGCGTGGCCCGGGGCGGCGCCGCGATGGCGTCGGGCAGCCTGGCGTCGCGCATCCTCGGCGTCGTCCGCAATTCGCTGATCGTGGCGCTGTTCGCCGACAGCATCCCCGGCAACGCCTGGCAGGTCGCTACCACGCTGCCCACCACCGTCTACACGCTGCTGGCGGGCGGGATGGTCAACGCCGTGCTCGTCCCGCAGATCACCCGGGCTGCGCGCCAACCCGACGGTGGACGCGACTTCATCGACCGGCTCCTCACCGTCTCGTTCCTCGGCCTGCTGGGCATCACCGCTCTGTCGCTGCCTCTCGCGCCCGCCTTCGTGCGCATCTTCTCCTCCCCGGACTGGAGCCCCGAGACCTTCGAGCTGTCCGTGCAGTTCACCCGGGTGGTGTTGCCGGCGGTGTTCTTTTACGGCCTGTACGCGATCCTCGGGCAGGTGTTGAGCGCCCGGAACCGCTTCGGCGCGTACGGCTGGGCCCCCGCCCTGGCCAACGTCGTCTGGATCGTGGGGCTCTCCACGTACTTCGTGATGTACCGGGGCTTCGGGCAGTCCGTGGGGGACTGGACCCCACCGATGATCCTGCTGCTCGGCGGCTCTCTCACGGTGGGCGTGGCGTTGCAGGCGCTTGTCCTGCTCATTCCGTTGTACCGGGACGGGTGGCGCTACCGGCCCAGGTTTGGGTTCCGGGGCGTGGGCCTCGGCACGGCCGGCAGGGTCGCCGGGTGGACGCTCGCGGGGATCGCAGTGACGCAGGGCGCCCTCGCGCTCGCCTCCCAGACGCTCACCTCCTCCCAACGCGGCGAAGTAGGACGGCTCGGCTACGACAGTGCCTTCTTCCTCTTCGCCACCCCGCACGGCCTCATCACGGTGTCCCTGGTGACTGCGTTGTTCACGGTGATGTCGCGCTCGGCCGCCCGGCGCGACCTGGTCGCGCTCCGGGGTCAGGTCCGCCACGGGCTCCGGCTCCTCGCGGTGACGACCATCCCGACCACGATCGCCGGCGTGTGCCTGGCCAAGGCCGGCACGGCAGTCGTATTCCCCGCCAACACCGAGAGCGTCACGACCGGGATCGCCTGGGTGTTCACGATTCTCGTGGTCGCGCTCCTGCCGTACGGCATCCTCTTCCTCGTCCAACGGACGTTCTACGCCTTCGAGGACGCGAGGACGCCGTTCTACCTGTCCCTTATCGCCGCGGTCGTGTTCTCGGCGGGATCCGTCGCGAGCCTGCTCCTGGCGAGCCCGCACCGAGCGTACGGGGTGGCGCTCGCCGCCGGCCTGTCCGACGTGATCGCAGCCTGGGTCGGCCTGCGCTGGATCCGGGGACGTCTCGGCGGGATTCGTCTTCTGGACGTGGGCGATGTGGCGACCCGGACACTGTTTGCGTCGCTGGTGGGCGGTCTGTGGACGCTCGCGGTGGTGTGGGTGTTTCAGACGGTGCTGCCCGGCCGGGTCGGGGCGCTGTTAACCCTCCTGGTGGGTGGGGCGGTGTTCGTCGGGGTGTTCCTCGCGGGTGCGCGGTGGCTGAAGATCGGCGAGATCGACGAGGTGATCGCGCCGATCGCACGGCGGCTGCGCCGTTAGAACCGCGTCGGGAAGGGGCAAAACTGTCCTTTCTGTCCGCGGCATTGTGACGCTGCGCCCCGCGTGCCGGTGTCGCCCGGATCACTCCTTCGAAAAGTCCTGTTGGGCAATCGCATCCGAGGGCAGGGTGGCTTGGCGGCAGCCGCGAGATCGCGAAGGAGGCGCCTAGGATGAGTGATGGATCTCGATTGCGCGGCTCGATGCGACCGCGCCCGCGAAGGAGAACGCGTGCAGGACATCGCCCCCGGGCGCACGATCGTCGGCCGCTACCTGCTGCAGGAGCGCCATCTCGCCTCCGCAGACGGCATCGAGGTCTGGCAGGCTGTCGACAACACCCTGCGGGCGGAGGTGCGGGTCACGCTCATCCCGGAGGGCCTGCCGCACGCGGAGGCCGCCGTCGATGCCGCGCGCCGGGTGGCGAACGTCCAGGACCATCGCCTGGTCCAAATCCTGGATATCGGCGTCACTGACGGGGTGTCCTGGATTGTCGAAGAATTCCACGTCGGCGCTCGCACGCTCTTCGACCTCGTCTCAGACAACCCTCTCGATGGGGAGCAGACCCGCACGGTACTGGGCGAGGCGGCGTCGGCGCTGGCCGTGGCGGGCCGCCGCGGCCTGCACCACCTGCGCCTGACGCCGTACTCCGTCCTCATCACGCAGCGCGGCGAGGTCAAGGTCAGCGGGCTCGGCACGGTCCTGGCCCTCGAGGGCTCCGACGAGCCGCCGAGCGAGCGAGCGAACCTCCTGGACTGCCTCGGCCTCTTGGCGCTGGCCTACTACGCCCTGACGACCCGTTGGCCGCTGCCGCGTGAGATTCCCGGCATCGATCCAGCGCCGCGCGTGGTGGGCGGGGTGCCCGCCCCATCCGAGATCGCGGCAGGCGTGCCCGCGGATCTGGACTTCCTGTGCCGAACCACGCTCAATGGGCAGCAAGGCCCCCGTACCCCCGCGGATCTGGCAGCGGATGTCGCTCCGTGGCGACCCCTGGTGACCCGGGACGGGGACGAGCCTGCCACGGTGGTGATCCCGCCGGTCCAGGGCGACGCCTCAACGGCGCGGGGAGCGCAGGTGGAGCAGGCAGCGCAGGTGGAGCAGG